>NZ_JANIID010000016.1:0-165858 GCF_024519335.1 Streptomyces telluris | reverse complement strand
CGAGGTCAGCCGCCGCCACCATGACGTCTGAATCCAAAGGCAAGGGAGCAACACACATGCTGCTACGTGATGTTGAGTACGGCGACGTCGACGCCTACGTCCGGATGCGATGCGACCCGGTCATGATGGCCGAGCTGGGCGGACCGCTGCCTCGCGAAGGCATGGAGGCGAAGGTCCAACGTGATGTTCAACGGGTGGCAGCGGACACCGACTGGACAAAGATGATCGTGCCCGATGAGGCCGAGCTGGACGTGGTCGCGGGAACCGTGACCTTGTGGCACCACGACGCAGCCGGCGAGCGCATCTCCGAGATCGGCTGGATGGTGCTGCCGGAATACCAGGGACGGGGACTCGGAAAACAGGGCGTCCGCACGCTGCTTGAGCTGGCCTTCGACGACGGCCGGTGGGGGCTGATACACGCATTCCCCGCAACAACCAACGCACCGTCCAACAGCATCTGCCGCACCCTCGGATTCCGATTCCTGGGCAAGCAAGACGTGCCCTTCGCCGGTCGAGTCCTGCAAACCAACCACTGGGCCATCGACCCTCGCACCGACCTGACCTGATACAGGTCCATGGCACGCCGGGGACCCGCACGGAACCCCGAGGGCGGGAGGCATTCAGAGAGTTCCAATACCCGACTCCACCATTACACCTGCAACCGGACGCCCACAAGGCCGTCCTCGGAGTGTGGGAGCGCTTGGATGTCCCGCTGAGCATAGCTGCATAGATCGACCCTCCGCCCTGTCCGCACGGACAGGGCGGAGGCCGGTCACGTTCTGTGTCCGGTCGGCCGGTAGGTACACGCCTCGGTGCGGGGTGCGTTCGCTGCCTTCCGGCGGGCTTTGCTTGGACCTGGCCCGCTCGACGCGCTGCCGCCGGACAGGCATGATGGGGGCGGATGAGGAGTGTCGCAGTCTTCGTCCGTGATCGTTCTGGGTGGCAGGTTGCGGTCTCGCCGGGTTGGTGCAGGTGCTCCGGGGGCCTGATACGGCGAGCGCTGGCACCTGCTGACTGTGACGCTCGTTTGACGCTCAGAGCCGATATCAGCCCACTTGGGGGGCTGATAAACCGCCTCTGACCAGCAGTTTTTCCAGGGGCACGCCCTTGTGACGTGTAAACGATGACGCACCACGTGGAGTGCGTGGCGATCCTGAAGCCGGTCGCTAAGGACGCCTGACCGGGCCCAGGGCTCCCGGCCCCGGTCAGGTGGTCCGGCAGGCTAATGGGTCGGCCGCCCCAGCGGTGTGCGGAATTCTCGCTGGTACCACAGCAAGGGCTCGCCGCCGGGGCCCTGGCGGGTTTCCAGGAGTTCGCCGAGGAGCAGGTCGTGGTCGCCGGCGGGGAGGACGTCCGCTCGTCGGCACAGGAAGGCCGCGTGTGCGTTGGCGAGGACCGGGAGGGCGGAGCCCGGCCACGTCTCGAAGCCGCCGGAGGCGAACCGGTCGATGCCGCTGCGGGCGAACGTCCTCGCCGTGGCGGCGTGTTCGGCGCCCAGGAGGTTGACCACGAACTCGGGGGCGGACGTCAGGGCCGGGTGGCAGCTGGACGTGCGGGCGATGCCGACGAGCAGCAGCGGCGGTTCCATGGACACGGAGGTGACCGCGCTGGCGGTGAACCCCCAGCGGCGCCCCGTCTCGTCCGCGGTCGTGATGATGGTCAGCGGCGCCGCCAGGTGCGCCATGGCGTCGCGGAACTCTGCCGCACCGATCGGTGCCCGGGTCGTCTGCGTCGGCGTGGTCACGGGGTCTCCTCCCAGCGGAACGTCATGTGAGAGCTCACCGCAGCAGCTCGGCCGGGGTGACCCTGCGGGTCGTCCCGTCGGCGAACGCGAAGTCGTAGGAGAGCGCGGACAGCGTCTTGTCGTACAGCGCCGCCATCTCCGCGTGGTCCGCGCCGCTGCCCCACACCAGGTACAGGATCTGGGTGTTGACGCCGCCGGGCAGTTCCTCGCCGATGCGCGTGAAGCCGCGGTAGCCCGCGATGCCGTCCAGGGCGCGCACGTCGTCCTCGCCGTGGACGGCGACGAGCCGGGCCGGTTCCACCGGCGCGAGGCCGATGAACACGAAGTGCACCCGGCGCGGGCGGAGCGGGGGGAGCCGCACCTGCTCGCCGAGGGCGAGGAGCGCGGCCACCCGGGCCAGGTCGACGCCGGACGACTCCTGGCCGAGCAGGTGGATGTGCCCGCCGATACGGCCGTTGACCTCGATGATCCGCGGTCCGTCGGGGGTCAGCTTGACCTCGGTGTGGGTGAGGCCGTTGGTGACCCCGAGGGCGCGCAGCGCGTCCCCCGTCAGGGTCCGGATCTCGTCCTCCAGTCCGTCCGGCAGGGCCGGCGGCCAGAAGTAGCCGGTCTCGCGGAACGGCGGCGCGAGCGGGAGCTTGCCCGTGACCGCCAGGTGCGTGATGCCCTGCGGCCCGCACAGGCTCTCCACCGAGACGTAGTCGCCGAAGTCCAGGTCGGTCCGGCCCTGCAGCAGCTCCTCGGCGACCACGGTGGTGCCGGTCGCGTCCGCGGTCACGAACACCTCGGCGACCAGGCGCTCCACCTCCTCCGGGTCCGCGACGACGAAGACGCCCCGGCTGCCCTCGCCGCGCAGCGGCTTGACGATGGCGGGCAGGCCCACCTCGGCCGCCACCCGCGGCCACTCGTCGGCCGAGGTCAGCGCGATGCTGCGGACCCGGTCCACGCCGGTCTCCGCGAGGCGGGCCCGCTGGCGGGCCTTGTCGATGAGCATGAGCGTGGTCTCGGGGGAGTGGCCGGGCAGGCCGAGCGCCGAGGTGAGGGCCGAGGTGGTGGTCAGCTGCGACTCGGCGAAGGTGAGCACCGCGGCCGGGTTCTCGGCCCGGACGGCGGCGATGTCCGTCTCCGGATCGCCGGTCAGCCGGAGGGTGCGCCCGACCTGTTCGAGCAGGGGCCGCATCTCCTCGTTGTGCGCCGAGTCGGGCAGCAGGAACAGCAGCTCGCCGAGGCCGGACAGGCCCGCCGAGAACTGGGCGGGCGCGACCGCGCCCTTGTCATAGACGACCGCGATGGTCCGGGCCGTGCTCATCGGGCACCCTCCGCGCAGTATTCGAGCGCGGTGACGCCGAAGCTGAAGCCCATGCCGCTGGACGCCACCAGAATCAGATCGCCGTGCCGCAGTCGCTCACGCGCAGCCAGCTCTTGCAGACAGATCACGGTGTCGCTGCTCGCCATGTGGCCGAGCCGCCCGTAGGTGAAGACACTCTGCTCCTCGGCCAGGCCGAGGGCGGTGAGCAAGCGCGACTGGATGTTGCGGTCACCCTGGTTGATGAGCAGGTAGGCGATGTCGCCGCGCTTGCGGCCGATCGCGTCGAGCGCCTGCTGCGCGAGGGCCTCGAAGTTCTCCATGTAGGCCGTCGACAGGCCCTTGCGTCCGCCCTGGAAGCGGAACGAGGGCCCGTCCGGGCCCTGCTCGCCGCCCCAGAAGTCGGCCCAGCTCGCGTCGGTGCGCATGGCCGCGTGCAGGTGGCGGTACGCGTAGCCCTCCGGTCCGACCAGGATGGCGCTGCCGGCGTCGCCCGCGTTGAACAGGGGCAGCGTGGTCGCGTCGTGGTAGTCGACGAGACGGCCCAGCCGGTCGCCGAGCAGGACGAGCACGTACCCGCCGTGCGACCGGGACTTCTCACAGGCGATCTGCAGCGCCGTCATGCCCGCGTTGCAGAAGTTGCCCACCTCGAAGCAGTGCGCCCGGTCGATGCCCAGCTCGTGCGCGATCTTCGCGGCGGGGGACCAGGCGGGCCGGTCCCAGACGCCCGAACCCGCGTACAGGACGTGGCGGATCCCGGCACGGTCCACGCCGGTCCGGTCCAGGACCGCGGCCGCCGCGTCCCGGGCGATCTCCCAGGCGGTCTCGTCCGGACCGAGGACCGGGATCTCCTCGCACAGGGTGATCTTGCGGATCTCCTCGGCCGGCAGCCCGGAAGCGCGCTGCATCTGTTCCACCGTGGCGCGGCCGCGGGGGAAGCGCACATCGAGATCGACGATTCCGCTCATGGCCGCACCGCCTCGGGTGCGGCCATGTTCGTGCGGTGGCGCACGGTGTCCTCCAGGATTTCTTCGAGTGCCGCGGCCGGGCCGGTGACCCGGTCGCCGAGGTAGAAGTGGTGGCCCGCGAACACCCGCAGGGTGAAGGGGCCTTCGGTGTGGGCGCGCCAGGCCGTCGCGTCCGCCACCGTCGTCGTGGGGTCGGAGGCCCCGGTGAAGGCGGCGAGCGGAGCGGCCACGACGGCCCGGGGGTCCGGGCGGTGGGTCAGCGCGGCCCGGACGTCGGCCCGCAGGGCCGGCAGGACCAGGCGGAGCAGCTCCGGGCTCTCCAGGACGCGTGCGTCGGTGCCGTGCATGGCCCGGATGTCGCCGAGGAGCTCGTCGTCGCCGGGTGGCGTCTCCTCGCGGTGCACGGAGGGGGCGCGCCGCCCCGAGACGACCACGGCCGCGGGGCCCGGCCCGCCCGAGGCCTCCAGGCGCAGCGCGAGCTCGAAGGCGAGTACGGCGCCCATGCTGTGCCCGAAGAGCACCAGCGGCCGGCCGGCGGCGTCGGGAACCTCCCGGGCGAGCGCGGCGTGCAGGGCGTCGGCGCAGTCGTGCAGGGACGTGAACGCGGGCTCCGCGAGCCGGTCCTGACGGCCCGGGTACTGCACGGCCAGCACCTCCGCCGTCCCCCGGGCCGCCAGCTCCCCGGCCAGCGGCCGGAAGAAGCCGGCGGTTCCGCCGGCGTGGGGCAGGCACAGCAGCCGCGGCGCGTCCGCGGCCGCCGTGCCCAGGGTGCGGATCCATCGGCCGGTCATGGGGAGACGAGCTCCCACAGCGCGGCCTCCAGGGCCGCGGCCAGCTCCTGCGCTGCCCCGGCGGCCACCTTCGCGGGGTCGGTCGTGATGTCGAGCCTCCACTGGTCGCTGCCGGTGTGGCGGCCGATCTCCACGGAGACGGGGAAGCTGTTGCGGTCGCTCAGCCACCAGTCCGCCGTCTTGAGGAGCATGAGGTCGTCCAGGGCGTCCACCATGCCGAAGCTGGTGAAGTTGAACAGGACCTCGAACGGCGTGGCCTTGACGTCCCGGGTGATCCGGGACAGCGGGTAGCGGCGGTGCGGCAGCATCTCCTGCTCGGCGGCGAAGGCCGCCCCGACCAGGCCGGCGGGGTCCTTGCCGGCGAGGTCCACGCGCAGCGGCACGCTGTTGAGGAACAGGCCGAGGGTCGCCTCCGCCGAGGCGGCTTCGGGCCTGCCGCCCGACACCACGCCGGTGACGACGTCCTCGGTTCCGGAGACCCGGCCGAGGGCCAGCAGATGGGCGGCGAGGAAGACGCTCTTGACCGGGGCGCCGAGCGCGGCGGCCCGCTCGCCGACCCGCGCCACCAGCTCGGGCGGGAGGATCACGGTGACGTCCCGCTCGGGCGCGCGGCCGCCGCCGTCGGACGCCCCGCCCGCGGCAGACGCCCCGCCCGCGGCAGACGCCCCGGACGGGGCGGGCAGCCGGGTGGCGGTGGCCCCGTCGAGCAGCCCTGTCCAGTACTCCCGGGCCGTGTCCGACCCGGCCTCGCGGGCCTCCAGGGCGACGAACTCCCGGTAGGGGAAGGGGCGCTCGTCGTCGGCGTACGCGGTGAGGCCGGTCATCTCGCGGTCGTATCCGGTGAGCAGCTCGGTCATCAGGAGCGCGAAGCTCCAGCCGTCCAGGATGCTGTGGTGCGTGGAGACCGCCAGGTGGAAGTCCTCTTCCCCGTGCCGGAGCACGTGGCAGCGAAGGAGCGGCGCCCGGGTGAAGTCGAAGCGCTCCTGCCACTGTCCCTGCCACCAGTGGCGCAGTGCGGCATCCGGGTCGAGTCCCGCGGCAGGCGTGACCACGGTCAGCGGGATCTCCGCCGCGGCGTGCACGTACTGGACGACCTGCCGGTGGCTGCCGAGATCGAAGGAGGTGCGCAGGATCTCGTGCCGGCCCGCGAGGGCGTCCAGCGCGCGCCGCAGCGCTCCGAGGTCGAGCGGTCCGTGCACGCGCACGCTCTCCAGGTCGTGGTAGAGCGTCGGGTCGCCACTCATCTTCGAGTGGAAGATGATGCCCTGCTGGAGGGTGGAGGCCGGGTAGGCGGCCTCCACGCCGTACGGGGCGCCGGCGAGGAAGCGGTCCTCGGCGGATTCGGCGGATTCGGCGACTCCGGGGCCGGTACCTGCGGCCTCCCCGGCGCTTGCGCTCTCCTCGGCCTGCGCGGCGGACGCTTCCTGGGCGCGGCAGTACGCGGCCAGTGCGCTCACGGTCGGGTGCGCGAAGAGCGCCACCACCGTGACCGGCAGGCCCGCCTCCTTGGCCCGCACCACCATCGGGATGGCGCGCATGGAGTCGCCGCCGATGGCGAAGAAGTTGTCGTCGGTGCCCACCGCGGGCACCCCGAGCGCCTCGGCCCAGATCGCCGCGAGCAGTTCCTCGACGCTGTCCGCGGGGGCCCGGAGCGGGCCCGCGGGGGCCGTGACCCGCGCCTCGGGGCGGGGCAGCGCGTCCCGGTCCAGCTTGCCGTTGGGGGTCATCGGCAGCGCGGTCATCGGGACGAACGCGGACGGCACCATGTGGGCGGGGAGCCGCCCGGCGGTGAACTCCCGCAGAGCGGCGGGCAGTCCGTCGGCCGGCTCCGCGCCGCCGCGCCCGACCCAGTAGCACACGAGGCGCTGCTGCCCGGGCTCGTCCTCGCGGACCACGGCGACGGCCTCGCGGACGTCGGGGTGGCCGAGCACGGTCGCCTCGATCTCGCCCAGCTCGATGCGGAAGCCGCGCAGCTGGACCTGGCCGTCGGCCCGCCCGTGGTAGTACACCTCGCCGTCGGCGCCCGGCTCGGCCAGGTCGCCGGTGCGGTAGAGCCGGCCGCCGGGCGTGAACGGGTCGGGCAGGAAGCGCTCCCGGGTCAGCTCGGGACGGTTCAGGTAGCCCCGCGCGACACCGGCCCCGCCCACGTACAGCTCGCCCTGCACGCCCGGGGCGACGGGCCGCAGCTCCTCGTCGAGCACGTACAGGGTGAGGTCGGCCAGCGGGGTGCCGATGGGGCTGCGCCGGTCGTCGAGGTCGGCGCGGGTGATGCGGCGCAGGGTGACGTGCACGGTCGTCTCGGTGATGCCGTACATGTTGATCAGCCGGGGCCGGTCGTCGCCGTACCGCTCCACCCAGCGCCTGAGCGTGGCCGGCTCCAGCTTCTCGCCGCCGAAGACCACCGTGCGCAGCGCCGTCCCGGGGAAGCCGAGCGCCTCGGCGGCCGTGGCCAGCTGGCGGAAGGCGGAGGGCGTCTGGCTGAGCACGGTGACGCGCTCGGCCACGAGCAACTGCACGAACGCCTCGGGGTCGCGGCTCAGCTCGTACGGCACCACGACGACCCGGCCGCCGTACAGCAGGGCGCCCCACAGCTCCCACACGGAGAAGTCGAAGGCGATGGAGTGGAACATCGTCCACACGTCGTCCGGTCCGAAGCCGAACTCCGCCTCGGTGGCGGTGAACAGGCGGGCCGCGTTGGCGTGGCTGACGACGACGCCCTTCGGCCTGCCGGTGGAGCCGGAGGTGTAGATCACGTACGCGACGTGCTCGGGCCGCAGGTCGACGGCGGGCGCGGTGTCCGGCTCGCCCGCGAGGTCGTCCTGCGCGGGGGCGACGACGGTCAGGCCCAGCTCGGGCACCTCGTCGCCGACCACGAGGCGGCAGCCCGCGTCGGCCACGGTGGAGCGCAGCCGCTCCAGCGGGTAGCGCGGGTCGAGCGGCAGGTAGCCGGCGCCGGACTTCAGGATGCCGAGCACCCCGACCACCAGGTCGACGGTGCGCGCGCAGGAGAGGGCGACCAGCTGCTCCGGGCCCGCGCCGAGCGCCACGAGCCGGTGGGCGAGCCGGTTGGCCGCGCGGTCGAGCTCGGCGTAGGTCAGCCGGCGCTCGCCGTCGCTGACGGCGATGCGCCCGGGCAGGGCGGCCGCCGCGGCGGCGAAGGACTCGTGGAGGGGGCGCACCGCGTGCTCCCCGCCGTCGTGCGCGGCGGTCATCGCCGTCCCTCCGTGTCGTCGGTGCTGAGCCGGCGCAGCCGGTTCAGGTGGTCGAGACCGCCGAGGACGTCGGCGGTGGGCAGGCCGAAGTCGATGAGACAGGCGATCTCGTCGACGCCGATGTCCCGCAGCCGCTCCACCACCGCGCGGCACTTGTCGACGCCGCCGAGCAGACCGCCGTCGTCGTAGTAGCGCTCGAAGGCCCGCTCCACGAGGAAGTCGATGTCCTTCTCGCGCAGCTTGGACGGGTCGATCTTGCGGGCGTTCTCCAGCTTCGAGCCGCCGAGGATGAGCCCGAGCGAGCTGCGCAGGTACGCCGACATGGGCGCGCGCACCAGCTCCCGCGCCGCGTCGTCGTCCTCGGCGAGGAAGGTGTGCACCATGAGGGCCACGTGGCCGGGCCAGCTGTCCGCGCCGGGGCGCTCGGCGACGGCCTTGCGGTACAGGGCGATCTTCTCGGCGAGCTGGTCGAGGTCCTGGCCGAGCAGGTGGGTGAGCAGGCCGTACCCGCCCTTGCCGGCCTCCTCCACGGTGCGGGCGTCGCCGCCGCTGGTGATCCACACCGGCAGCTCGGGCTGCACCGGCGGCGGGAAGATCCGTACGTCGGCCTCGTCGCCGGTGCCGCCCGTGACGGTCATCGACTCGCCGCGCCACAGCTTCCGGACCTGTGCCGCCTGGTCGAAGAGGCCCGCCCTGCGGTTCTCGTACGCACCGGGGTTGAGGCAGAAGTCCGTGGCGTGCCAGCCGGACGCGACCGAGATGCCGGCGCGGCCACCGGAGATGTTGTCGACGACCGACCACTCCTCGGCGATGCGCAGCGGGTGGTGCAGCGGGGCCACCACGCTGCCCGCGCGGATCTTGACGCGCTCGGTGATCGCCGCGAGGGCGGCGCCGGTCACCGAGGGGTTGGGGTAGGTGCCGCCGAAGGCGTGGAAGTGCCGCTCCGGCGTCCACACCGCGGTGAAGCCGTTGCGGTCGGCGAACCTGGCGCCTTCGAGGAGGAGCTCGTAGCGGTTGCCGCCGTCCTCGCCCGCGCTGTCGTTGGCGAAGTAGAAGAGGCTGAAGTCCATCGGTTCCGTCACCCTTCGTTCCGGGTAGCGCGTTCGGTGAGCATCCGGACCAGCCCCGGACGGTCGGCCTTGCCGCTGGTGTTCAGCGGCAGCGCGTCGAGGTGCTCGTACTGCTGCGGCACCATGTGCACGGGCAGCTTCTTGCGCAGCCAGGTGCTCAGCGCGCCGCGGCCGAACTCCTCGGGGCCGGTGTGGAAGGCGACGAGGCCCGCGCCCGGGCCCTGCGGCGATACGACGACGACGGCCTGGTCGATGCCGGGGTGGCGGCGCAGCACGGTCTCGATCTCGCCCAGCTCCACGCGGTAGCCGCGGAGCTTGACCTGGTTGTCGAGCCGGCCCAGGTGCACCCACGCGCCGTTCTCCAGGCGGACCCGGTCCCCGGTGCGGTAGTAGTGCGCGTCGGTCAGCTCGCCCGAGCCGTCGAACACGGTCGCCACCGGGCCGCCGGGGGTCTCCTCGACGGACACGAACCGGCCCGCGTCGTCCTCCGGGGCGTAGTAGCCGGCGAAGCGCTGGGAGCCGCGCACCACGAGCTCGCCGTCCTCGGCGGGGCGGCCGTCCTCGTCCAGGACCAGCCACTCCAGGAAGGGGTAGACCGGGCCGATGGGCACCGTGTCGTTGGAGGTCGCGGGCCACTGCTCAGGGTCCGCGGGCAGTTCGTAGCCGGCGCAGGCCACGGTGAGCTCGGTGGGGCCGTACACGTTGCCGATGACCGCGCCCGGGGCGATCCGCCGCCACGCCGCGGCCTGATCGAGGGTGAGCTGCTCACCGATGAAGAGGCTGTAGCGCAGCGTGTCCGACACGCCCGTGAACAGCTTGCCGAGGCTGCGGCTGACCGTCACCACCGAGGGCACGGAGAACCAGTGGGTGATCCGGCGGCCGATGAGGTAGTCGACCGGCGTGAGCAGCTCCGTGCGCTGCGGCACCACGAGCGTCGCGCCCGCCGCCCAGGTCACGAAGAGGTCGAAGACCGAGGGGTCGAAGGTGAGGTCGAACGTGTGCGAGACGCGGTCGCCCGGCCGCACGTCGTAGCGCTCCACGGAGTGGGCGACGTACGCGGAGGCGTTCCGGTGCCGGATCGGCACGCCCTTGGGGCGGCCCGTCGAGCCCGAGGTGAACAGCAGGTAGGCCACGTCGTCCAGGTCGCCGCGGTAGGCGGGCAGGCCGCCGCCGGCCTTGGCCTCGGCCACGTCGGCGGCGGTGAGGGTGATCACCTGGTGTTCCGACCAGCCCTCGGAGTCGGATACCTGCGCCGCGCCCGACTCGTCCACGAGCACCACGTCGATGCGGGCTAGGTCGCAGGTGGCCTGGTTGCGGGTGACGGGGAAGCGCGGGTTGAGGGGGGTCACCACCGCGCCCAGGCGCAGCGCGGCCAGGTAGCCGGCGTAGGCGACGTGGCTGCGCATGGCGAGCAGCGCGACGCGCTCGGGAGCCTTGCCGTGCTCGCGCACCAGGAGCTCGGCCAGGGCCTCGGCCTGGGCGTGGAGCTCGCGATAGGTGTACGAGGTGTCCTGCACCTCCAGGGCGGTGTGCTCCGGGTACCGGTCCACCGCCTCCTGGAACCAGGCGTAGAGCGTACGGGCGGTCATGCGGGTTCTCCTTGTGCTGAGTGAGGGCCGGACCCGCCGCCCGGCGGCAGGGGAGCGGCCGCCGGGCGGCCCGCCTGCGCGGGGAAGTGGTCGAGGGCCCAGTAGCGCTCGCGCGGGAAGGGGTAGGTGGGCAGCGGCACGCGCCGGCCGCGGCGGCCCGCGAGGGCGGCCCAGTCGACGTCGACGCCGTGCAGCCAGGCCTCGTGCGCCAGTTCCTCGACGGATTCCGCGAGGTCCGCGGGCCGGGCGGCCAGCCGCACGACCGGGCCCGTGCGGTCGCCCGGGTCGAGGCCCTCGCCCACCAGGACGGTGAAGGCCCGCTCGGGCACGTCCGCGACGGCGTCGTAGCGGGCGCTGCGGCGCGGGAAGGCGGTGGCGAGCAGGTCGAGGAGCGCGGTGGCCCCGGGCGCGTCGGCGGTCGCCACGACGACCGCGAGCAGGCCCGAAGGGGCGGCCCGTCGCGACCGCACGGCCGGGTCGGCGGCGTCGCGCAGGGCGGCGGCGAGGCGGGCGGGGCTGTCGGCGGGGACGGCCACCACGCGCCGCTCGGGGAAGGCCCGGCGGCCCGTGCGCAGGGTGTGGGCGAGGTCTTCCGGCCGTACGGCGCCGGACTCCGCGACCTCGGCCAGCCGCCGTGCCACGGAGTCCAGCTCCGCGCCGTTGCGGGCCGAGAGGACGAGGCGCACGACGGGCCGCTCCGGTGCCGGCGGGCGCACCGGCGCGGGCGGCGCGGCGACCACGGCGACCGCGTTGTTGCCGCCGAAGCCGATGTTGTTGACCAGCGCGAACCGCTCCTCCCCGGCGAGGGGCCGCGGCTCGGTCGTCACGTGGAACGGGCTCTGCGCGAACGCCCGCGGCTCGCGGGGCTCCTTGAACAGCGGATGCGGCACGAGCCGGCCGGTGCGCACCACGTGGACGGCGCTGAGCAGCCCCGCGAGGCCCGAGGCGGGCCCGGTGTGCCCGATGTTGGCCTTGACCGAGCCGAGCGCGATCCGGCCGGCCGGGACTCCGGGGCCCAGGCCCGCGGTGAGGCCGCGGATCTCCAGGCGGTCCCCGATGGGCGTGCCGACGCCGTGCCCTTCGACGTAGCCCACCTGGTGGCCGCTCACTCCGGCGACGTCCAGGGCCCGGCGCACCACGGAGGCGATGCCCGCCGCGCTGGGCGCGGTGAAGCCGGCGCGATCCGAGCCGTGGTTGCCCACGGCGGTGCCGCGCAGGACCGCGAGGACCGGGTCGCCGTCCGCCAGGGCGTCCGGCAGCCGGCGCAGCGCCACCGCACCGACACCCGAGCTGTAGAACGTGCCCGACGAACTGGCGTCGTACGAGCGGCAGTAGCCGTCCGCGGACAGGCTGCCGTCGGGGCGGCGCCGGTAGCCCGTCTCCGGTTCGAGGACCGTGGCGCCGCCGGCCAGGGCGAGGTCGCACTCGCCCGCGAGCAGGCTCAGGACCGCGGAGTGCACGGAGTACAGGGCCGAGGCGCAGGCCGCCTGGACACCGGCGGTGGGGCCGCGCAGGCCCAGCTTGTAGGCCACGCGCGCGGGCATGAAGTCCCCGAGGCCCCCGAGGTGCAGCGGCAGGTCGCCGAGCGCCGCCGGCCAGCCGTCCCGCTGCGCCGTGGCGGCCAGCAGCCGTGCCGAGTACGGCCCGGCGTGGCTGCCCGCGAAGACGCCGGTGGCCGTGCCGGAGCGGGCTCCGTGACCGGCGGACTCCAGGGCCTCCCAGCACACTTCGAGGAAGAGCCGCTGCTGCGGGTCGACGGCCTCGGCCTCGGCCCGGGAGTAGCCGAAGAACTCCCCGGCGAAGTCGGCGGCCCCGGACAGCCGGGCGGCCTTCCGGACGAACCCGGGGTCGGCCCAGGTCCCGGGCCCCACCCCGGCGGCGAGCAGGTCCTCGTCGGAGAGCTCCCGTACGGAGACGGTGCCGTTCTCGAGGTTGCGCCAGAACTCCTGCGGGTTCGACGCGTCGGGGAAACGGCACCCGGCGCCGACGACGGCGATGTCGGTGTCGCGGCTCACGCCTGCGCCACCCCGCCTCAGTGGCCGCGGGCCAGGAGCCGGCCGCGCCCCTCGGCCGCGTCGTCGGCGGCGTCCGCCCCGGCCCCGGGGACGGCGAGGCCCGCGAGGAACTCGGCCTGGGCCTCCACGGTTGAGTGGTCGAACAGCTCGGCGGCTTCGATCTCGCGGCCGGTCAGGCGGTTGATCCGCTCCAGGAGGACGATGAAGAGCAGGGAATCACCGCCGGCCTCGAAGAAGTTCTCGTCGACCGGGACGTCCTCCTGGTCGAGCACCTCGGCCCAGATCAGCCGGATCTCGTCGAGGAGGTCGTGTGCGGCGGTGCTCATGGGATTCCTTTCGGGGCGTGCCGGTCCGCGCCCGGGCACCGGTAACCGGTGTTCAGGGCGGCTCGGGAGGCCGTGGACTCCGCTCGTGCGGAGCCGGAGGACGCATGGGTGAACGGCGGCCCGGCGGGCTCGCGCGGGGCCGGCTCGCGCACAGCGCTCGCTCGTGCGGTGCGCGGGACCACGCGGCTGAGCGCCGGAGCCGCCCGTGAATGCATACTCCGCGGTACGGTTTTCCCCGTCAAGGAATCCCGGTCGAACGGGAGTTAGGGAGCCTCGCGGCTCAAGCGGGCGTCTTGGTGCCCTCCCCGCTCTCCCGGACGGCTTCGGCGCCGTCCCCGGCCGCCGCGCCGGCTTCCTCGGCCGCGGGCCCGGGGTGCGCCGGAGCCTCGCGGTCCAGCCGCAGGTTCCGTACGCCGGGGACCGCGGCCGTGCCCACGCAGACCACCGCGACCAGGACCGCGGCGGCCGCGAAGGGCACCCGCTCGCCCCACAGGGACAGCGCGACCGGAGCGAGGACCACGCCGAGCGGCTGCGCGGCCAGCGACACCAGCCAGTCGTAGGAGCTGACCCGGGCGAGCACGCCCTGCGGGATGACCGTCTGGACGGTGGTGTCCCAGGTGGGGTTGAGGAAGCCGAGCGCGGCGAGGGCGACGCCGTAGCCGGCCACCAGCAGCGGCACCGGGGCGCCGGCGGCGAACAGGCCGAGCGGCAGCGCGTAGCTGGCGAGGGCGATGTTGCCGACGAGCACGGGCCGCTTCGGGCGGGCCCAGCCCGACAGGAGCGAGCCGGCGAGGAGACCGATGCCGCCCGCCTGGGTCACCGCGACCCAGGCGCCCTCGCCGCCGAGCCGCTTCACGGCGATGAGCGGGCCGAGTGTGAGCAGGATGTTGGCGACGAAGTTCCACACGGCGTGCGCGATCAGGCTGGTCCAGTACCAGTCCCTGGCCCGCACCTCGGCGAACCCCTCGGTGAGGTCCGCCCGGATCGAGGTGCGCGCCCGGGGGGCGGGGGCGGCCTCGGTCAGGCGGACCGTCAGCATCAGGGCGGCGCTGATGCCGAAGGCGGTCGCGTCGACCACGAAGACCCAGCCGTAGCCGACCGCGAAGATCAGGGTGCCGGCCAGGGCGGGACCGGCCAGCAGGGAGACGCTCTTGGCCACGCTCATCAGGGAATTGGCCTTGATCCGCTGCTCCCCTGCGGCGGGCACGATCTTGGTGACCAGCGGCGAGAGGTTGGACAGGCCGACCGCCGACGCCGCCCCCGCCACGGCCTGGGCTATCGCGATGTGCGTGACGCTGGGGTCGTCGCCGAGCAGTTCCACGGCCACCACGGCCTGGGTGACCATCCGCGTGAGGTCCGCGGCGAGCGCGACCAGGCGGGTGTTGAACCGGTCGGCGACCGCACCGGCCACCGGCAGCAGCACGAGCCGGGTGCCGAGGGCGCAGCCCAGGACGACGGCCAGCAGCGTGGCCGAGCCGGTGACCTGGACGACGGCCAGGCTCAGCGCGGTCGGCACCAGGGCGTCGCTGAGCGTGGACATGGTGCGGCTGATGAAGAGCAGCCGGAAGTTGCGTAGCCGCAGGGGATGGGTCATCCGGCGAGATTAATTCGACGTCGCAATATTTGACAACGCACTTTATGGCGACGAAGTAAAATGTGTCCATGGCTGAGCGCGACTCCGTGGACGAACACGTCACCCGCTGGCAGGAGATCCTGCCGACCCTCGATCCGGTGGTGGAAGGCGCGGTGACCCGGATGTCGGTGCTCGTCAGACACTTGGGCCGGGCCAAGGAGGCCGCCCTCGCCGAGCACGGCCTGCAGAGCTTCGAGTACCTGACGCTGCACGCCCTCGCCGGCCGCGGCGGCCGGGCCACGCCGTCGGAGCTCGCGGCCGCGATCAAGCTCTCCCCGTCCGCGATGACCAGCCGTCTCGACGGCTTGGAGCGGCGCGGCTTCGTCCGGCGCGAGGCGTCCGCGGCGGACCGCCGCAAGGTGACGGTCGAGCTCACCGGTCCGGGGCGGACCGCCTGGCAGTCCGCCCTGGAGACCGAGGGGCGCGAGGAGCACCGCATCCTGCAGGCCCTCGACCCGGCCGAGCGTGAGCTCCTGGTCGACCTGCTGCGACGCGTCCTCGTCGAGGCCGAACGCGAACCGCGCTTCGGAGCCTGAGCAGGCCCGGCCCGGAGGCCTCCGGGCCCCGCCGTCTGCGGTCCCTGCCGCCCGGTCGGCCCCTGCTAGCCGGCGCGCCGGGCGCCCGCCGACTCCTGCGTGCGGCCGAGCTCCCGGGCGAACCGCTCCCACTCCTGCGCGTAGGAGTGGGCCAGGTCGGCGACGGTGACCGCGCAGTGCGGCGGCACGGAGGCGAGCAACTGCTCGCCGGCTTCGATGTCCAGGGCCTGCGTGCTCAGCCAGCGCAGCAGTGCGCGCCCCGACTCGGTGAGCTTGAGCGAAGGGTCGTTGACCAGCCTCCGCAGCACCGTCGCCCGGCTGCGGCGCACCTCGTGCGGCCCGGCCGCGGGTCCGGCCGGGGCGGTGGCCCGGCGGGCCGCCGCCGACTCGGGCTCGCCGCACTGC
This sequence comes from Streptomyces telluris, assembly GCF_024519335.1. Lineage (NCBI taxonomy): Bacteria > Bacillati > Actinomycetota > Actinomycetes > Kitasatosporales > Streptomycetaceae > Streptomyces > Streptomyces telluris. Next base: position 150,263 of record NZ_JANIID010000016.1, on the reverse strand, counting down.
ATGCGCCGGTGCACGTCATGGGCGGTGCTGACGGAGATCCCCGCGTGGGCCGCCACCTCGCGCAGCGGGACCCCGGGGTGCGCGGCCAGCAGGGCCCGGGCGGCCTCCCGGCGCCGGGCCGGGTCGAGCGGCCGGGCCCGGCCGTCCTGGCCCACCCGGGTGTTCGGCTGAGGAATTTCCTCGCACGAACGCCTTCGGGCCGCGCCCACGGTCTTCGGCGACAGGTCCGTTATCCGGGCGATCGCCCGGTCCGACCAGGCGGGATGGGTGCGCAGGATCCGCTCGGCCGCCGCCTTGCGGTCCTTCAGGGTCAGCGGCAGGCCGTGGCCGATGTTCGCCGCGACGGCCCGGACGAACACCTCGTCGGCCGGCCCGTCCAGGTAGCGGACCGCGATCTCGTGCTCGCCGCGCAGCACCGCCGCTCTCAACCGGTGCATCCCGTCGACCACTTGGCGCGTGGCGCGGTGCACCAGGATCGGGGCGAACTCCCGGGGCGACTGGGCGAGGGCCTCGACGTGCTCCTGGTCGATGCCGCCGAGCCGCGGAGAGTCGCCGCTGCGCAGGGAGTCCACGGGGACCCTGCTCACCGGGTACGACGCGGACCATAGTCCTGGCCCTGACATCACAGACAGTTTCTCCGCCCCTGCGTGCGCCTTCGACAACGCAGGCCCCCCTTCGCTCACGTGCGGCAGCGCCCCACGCCTCCCCTGTCGGCCATCACCCAAAGATCAATTGCCAGGTTTGTCAAGCGTCGGCAGGGCTGGTTGCGGGCTTACGAATCGAGTAGGTTCCCTCACGGCTCGGCCGGCGTCGGCGCCCGTGCGGATCAGCCGCAGAACAGCGAGGCGAAGGAGGGCGACTGCCCGGCAGTGGCACCATGACGGCCATGCGACAGCGAGCTAGGTATCTCCCGGAACAGCCGGGATTCGGCGCCCGGTTGAGGGAGATCAGGCAGGCCCGCGGCATGATGCAGGCGGAGCTCGCCGGCCCGGGCATGTCGCCGGCGTACCTCTCGCGCCTCGAATCGGGCAACCGCCCGCCGACCGAGCGGGCCCTCGCCTACCTCTGCGACAAGCTCGGCGTCCCCGCCGAGGTCTTCGGGCAGGAGAACCCCGACGAAGCGGCGCAGCGGCTCGCCGTGGTGCTGTCGGGAAGCGTCGCCGAGGACGCGGACGTCGTCCCGCTGCTGCTCGAAAACCTGGAACGGCCCGCCGAGATGGACCCGGCCGTGCGCTGGCAGGCGCTGTGGGTCCTCGCCGAGGCCTACCGCACACAGGGCGACCGGGAGCAGGAGGAGCAGACCCTGCGGGCCCTGATCGCAGTCGGCGCGGAGATCGGCAACCCCCGCCTCGAGGTCCGCGCCCGCGTCCAGCTCGCGCGGTACCTGCAGGCCTGCGGCCGGAACCGGGAGGCGCTGGACGCCGCCGGGACGGCCCATGCCGTCACCGCCGAGCGGGCGATGCCTCCGTTGGACTCGGCCCGGGCGCTCCTGGTGCTCGTATCCCTGGAGGCCGACGCCGGACGGATCGCCGAAGCCGCCGCGCACTCGGATGAGTTACTCGCCCTCGTGGCGGAACTGCCGGCCCGGCTGCGGGTCGAGGCGCTGTGGACGGCGAGCACGGTGCGCATCCGCCAGAAGCGGCGCTCCGAAGCCGTCCAGCTCCTCGAACAGGCGATGTCCGAACTCACCTGTACCGGCGGCGATCTGACCCTCTGGCTGCGCCTGCGCCTGGCCGTGTCCTGGCTATACCTGCAGATGGCCCCGCGCGACCTGGGCGGGGCCGAGCGCCGGCTGCGCGAGGCCGGACCCGCCGTCGAGCTCCTGGGCTCCACGACGTACCAGCGGGAGTTCTTCGCCCTCTGCTCGTACCTCGCCTTCCACCGGGGCGGCGACGCCCGCCCCGGTTCCTGATGGCCGGCGCCGTCGCTCATCCGCACCCCTGCGCCGTGCGTACGCGCCGGGGCCCCTGCGGCGATCCCCGGTTCCGGCAATCTTCGACGAACACCGTTTCGATGTCTCCTATACCCTGAAACGCCACCCCTGCAGGAACGGAGCACCCCCGCCATGTCCCGGCCTCGGCCCGACGTCACGGTCATCATCGCCGCGTACAACGCCATGCCGTACGTGACCGGCAGTGTCGGTTCCGTTCTGGAGCAGTCGCTCGGGGCCGACCGGATCGAGCTGATCGTGGTCGACGACGGGTCCACGGACGGTACGGCCGCCGAGCTGGACCGGCTCGCGGAGCGGGCGGGGCCGGGGATGCGGGTCGTTCATCAGGCGAATTCCGGGGGGCCCGCGGGGCCGCGGAATCTTGGGCTCGAGCAGGCCACCGGGCGCTACGTGTACTTCCTCGACGCGGATGACCGGATCGGGCCCGAGGCCCTGGAGCGCATGGTCGCCGCGGCGGACGAGAACGGGTCCGACGTCGTGCTCGGGCGGATCGTGGGGGAGGGCGGGCGGCGGGCGCCTCAGTCGATGTTCCGGCGGAACCAGCCCAAAACCGATGTTTTCGCCTCCCGGGTCTACTGGACGCTCAACCCCATGAAGCTGTTCCGCCGCGAGCTGATAGACCGGCTCGGGCTGCGCTTCGACACCGGGCTGTCGATCGGCGAGGACCAGCCGTTCGTCGCCACCGCCTACCTCCAGGCCGCCGCGATATCCGTCGTCGCCGACTACGACTGCCTGTACTGGGTCGCGCGCGAGGACGGGAACAACATCACCGCGCAGGAGCACGGCGCGCGGATGCGAATAGACCTCTTCCGGATGATGGCGGGCCTCGTCGCCGAGCACGTGCCGGCCGGCCCCGACCGCGACACGCTGATGCACCGGCATTTCGCCGTCGAGCTGCGCGACGCCGTCCTCCAGCTGAGCCGCGAGCCGCAGCGGGACGTCCAGGACAAGCTGCTGAACGAGCTGTCCGACCTGGTCACGCTGCACTGGAGCGAGGGCCTGGCCGCGCGCCTGCCCGCCGTGGTCCGCCTGCGCTGCCACCTCATCCGCCACAGGCTCCTCGACGAGCTCCTCACCCTCGTCCGCTGGGAGCTCGACCGCGGCGCCGCCAGCTACGGCATCACCACCCTCGCCGCCACCGCCTCCGCACTCCCGGACCTCCTGGTCGAAGGCGGCCGCGCCTACGCGCTCCACCCCTACTTCCGCGACTCCACGCTCAACATCCCCGACGACTGCTACGACATCACGGACGAGCTGCGCGCCCGCCACCGCGTCGACTCCGCCGAGATCAACACCGCCGGGCTGCGCCTCACGGGGCACGCCTACATCCACCGCATCGCCACGCGCGACGTCACCACCGAGCTCGTCCTCCGCAAGCGCGGCACGGACACGGAGCACCGCCTCCCCGTCCACCACACGGCCACCCCGGGCCTGGGTGCCGAGGAGGACGGCGGGCTGCACGACTACGACGTCGCCGGGTACGACGCGACGATCGATCTGGCGTCGCTGACGGCCGGCATGTGGGACATCTCGCTCGCCGTCGGCGCCCAGGGCATCGTCAAGAACGCCCGCCTCGGCAGCAGCCGCGCGGAGTCCGTGACGACCGCGACGACGATGCTCATCACGGACGCGGGCACGGCGGTCGCCCTCTTCACCACCAAGCCCTACGGCAACCTCACGCTGGACGTCGGCGAGACCCGCCACCGCGTACTGCCGCGCCTGCGCGTCACCGGCGCGAAGTGGTCGGCCGACGGCCCCGCCACCCTCTCCGTGAGCGGCCGCTGCACGCTGGAGAGCCTGCCCGCGGGCGCGCTGACGGTGCGCGCCAAGGGCCCGAAGGGTGCCGAGCAGACGATCCCGGTCGAGCCGTCGGCCGCCGACGGCACCTTCACGGTGCAGGTGCCCTGCACGACCGCCGGCGAGTGGGAGCTGACGCTCCGCCTCGCCGTGGCCGGCAAGGAGTGGTCCGTTCCCGTACCGCCGCAGGCGTCGCTGAAGCCGGCGCGCTGGCAGCGGCTCGGCCTGCCCTGGTACGCGAAGCCGCTGCCGGGACGGGATGCGCTGGCGCTGCGCGTCGGGCGCGTGGAGCTCCTGAAGGCCGTACGGGGGCGGCTGAAGCGGTGACGCGGCGCCGGTAGGCCTGCGGTCCGAGCGTCCGGGTGCCCGAGCGTCCGACCCCGAGCGTCCGTGGGGCCACGGGCCCACGCACACTCGGAACAGATGCCTCCGGTTGCTCGGTTTTCTCCCGCAAACCCCGATCCCATCTGCTGACCTGCGGATCTTTACGGTTCTTTGCGATGCTCGGGGGTCGCCCGGGCCTCCGTCACCCTCCGTGCTCGCGTAATCTTGATCTTGGTCGTGCGGTCCCTCGGCCGCGGTCTCCGTCGTGCGGCCGGGACCGTGTCGTGTCCGAGGAGGGGGAAGCACGTGGGGGAGTTAGGGCCCAAGCTGCGGGCGGCGCTGGAGGGGGTGCCGGCGAGCAAGCCGCGGAGCTCTGCGGGGGTTCCTGCGGAAGCCGCAGCTGAAGCTCCCGGGGAGCAGCGGCTCCGGCAGTCGCAGTCGCAGCCGGTGTACAAGCTGTCCGCGAACGAGAATCCGTATCCGCCGCTGCCCGGCGTGATCGAGCGGGCCGTGGCCGGCGCACAGGGGATCAACCGCTACCCGGACCTGTGGTGCGGGGAGCTGACGCGCGAACTCGCCGCGCGCTTCGACGTGCCGGAGGCGCACATCGCGACCGGCACCGGCTCGGTCGGCGTCACCCAGCAGCTGCTGCAGATCACCGCGCAGCCCGGGGACGAAGTCCTCTACGCCTGGCGGTCCTTCGAGGCGTACCCCGTCCTCACCCGCATCGTGGGCGCCCGCCCCGTCGAGGTGCCGCTGGCGGCGGGCGAGGTGCACGACCTCGACGCCATGGCCGCAGCCGTCACCGGGCGCACCCGCCTCATCTTCGTCTGCAACCCCAACAACCCGACCGGCACCATAGTGCGCCGGGCGGAACTGGAGCGCTTCCTCGACCGGGTGCCCTCCGATGTCCTGGTCGTCCTGGACGAGGCGTACATCGAGTTCGTGGCGGACGAGGACTTCCCGGACGGCATCGAGGTCTACCGCGACCGTCCCAACGTCTGCGTCCTGCGCACCTTCTCCAAGGCGTACGGCCTGGCCGGCATGCGCGTGGGCTTCGCCTTCGCGCACGAACCTGTGGCCGCCGCCCTGCGGAAGACGGCCGTCCCCTTCGGCGTGACGCAGTTCGCGCAGGATGCCGCGGTCGCGTCACTGCGGGCCGAGGCCGGGATGCGGGAGCGCGTGGAGGCCCTCACCGCCGAACGGCGGCGGGTGAGCGCGGCGCTGGCGGAACAGGGCTGGGCCCTGGAGCCGTCGCACGCCAACTTCGTCTGGCTGCGGACGGGGGAGCGCACGGACGACTTCGCCGCGCTGTGCGAGCGGGAGGGGATCCTGGTGCGGGCCTTCAGCGGCGAGGGCGCGCGCGTCAGCCTGGGGGAGCCCGCCGCGAACGACCGGTTCCTTTACGTCGCCGAGCGTTTCCGTAAGGAGTTGCCGGGCCGGTAACCGGCCCGCATTTCCCGGGAATTCTTTCTCCTCGTGTTACCCCGGCCTGCCGCCCCGCCTTATTTGCCGCAGGCCGGAACAGGCCTGCCCGAAATCAAGAGAAGTGCCTTACCGGAAGCCCCATTTCTGTGACATCCGCCACCGTTGACTGATCCCGGCGGGTCGATCAAGGATTGGCGAATACGGATACGAATACGAATACGAGTGCGAATGCACGGAGATCGGTACGGGAGGATTCCTTGGGCACCCACCAGGATGTGCGCCGGCAGCGGAACGTGATTCTGGTCGACAGTTACGAGACTGCCGAGCACGGAGTTCCGCAGACTGCCCGCCACATCGCCCCGGCCTTCATTCATGCCGGATATTCGTGCGTGCGCGTCCAGAGTTCCGCGAATCCGCCCGCCGTCTACGCGTCCTCGCGCCCCGCGCTGGAGAACTACGTCGCCAACCTCGTGCACGACGGCGACCTCGCCCGGACGGTCGCGGAACTGCGTGCCTACGACCCGGTGGCCGTCGTGCCCGGCGGCGAGTACGGCGTGGCGTTCGCCGACGTGCTGAGCGAGGCCCTCGGCCTGCCCACCAACGGGACCGCCCTCAGCCGGGCCCGCCGGGACAAGGCCGAGATGGCGGAGACCGTACGCCGGGCGGGTCTGCGCACGGCGGAGCAGCTGCGGGCGGAGAGCGAGCAGGAGCTCGTGGACTGGCACCGCAAGCTCGGCGGCCGGATCGTCGTCAAGCCGCTCTCCAGCGCGGGCGGCGACGGGGTCGCGTTCTGCGACACCCCCGAGCAGTCGGCGGCGGCGTTCCGCCGCATCGTCGGCGCGGACGACATCTTCTCGCGCCCCAACACTGCCGTGCTGGCCCAGGAGTACCTGGTCGGCACCGAGTACATCGTCAACACGGCGAGCCTGGACGGCGCCCACCACGCCGCCGAGATCTGGCGCAGCTCGCGCTTCAGCGTCAACGGCATCCGCGACCTGTCGGGCGCCTGCTACATCGTCCCGCGCCGCGGCGAGGTGCAGGACCAGCTGGTCGAGTACGCCTTCGGGGTGCTCGACGCGCTGGGCATCCGGCACGGTCCGGCCCACGTGGAACTCAAGATGACTCCGGACGGCCCGTGCCTCATCGAGGCCGGCGCGCGGCTGTCCGGCGGCGACCTGCCGCACTACGCGCGGCTGGCGGCGGGCGAGTCCCAGCTCGACTGGGCCGTCGACGCCTACGTACGGCCCAAGCGCTTCCTAGCGCGCCGGGGGGAGCCGTACGAGATAGACCGGTACTTCGCCTGGGTGGCGCTGATCTCACCGGCCGCCGGGCGGCTCAAGAAGTACCGGAACACCGAGGAAATCCGTTCACTGGAGAGCTTCCGCGAAATGTGGGAGCTGGTCCGGCCGGGGGAGGAGATTGTGCCGACCGTGGACGACACCACATACCCCGTCATCATCAATCTGATGCACGAGGTGGAAGAAGTAGTGCAGCGCGACATGGGAACGATCCGATATCTGGACGGGGCGGGATTCTATGAACTCGAGGGATGATCACCGGCTCCGTCCGTCGGCCCGTCCGTCCGCCCGCCCGACGGTACGCCTGACGGTTCACCTGAACGACGTCCCCGAGGAGTGCACATCGTGACCACGCAGACCATGGACGTGAATTCAGTCGTGAATTCGGTCGTAAATTCAGGTGCAGGCTCGGACGTTGATGAACTGATGGCGGCGGCTTCCTTCAGCGCCTACATCGACACGGCCACCCGCTACGCCTCGGTCGCCACGCTGGCCGACGACCCGGCGGGGCTCACGTGCAGCGTCACCGTGGGTACGCGCTGGGCGGCGACGGGCAAGGCGAGCCGGCTGCTCGGCTACCCCTCCTTCGAGGAGGCCGCCGCTTCGGTCAAGGACGGCCGGAACGACGCGCTGCTCGTGGCCGGCGCCTACCCGGAGATCCGCACGTTCTTCTTCGACCCCGAACTGCGGGCCGTGGAGGCGTTCGTCGGCCCGCTGCCGGACATGGTCTTCGCCGCCCCGCCGCAGGACGCGGACCTGGAGCGGTTCGAGGTCGTCCACTACCACCCGGCGACCAGGAAGCTCTTCGAGTCGCGCGTGAGCGGCCGGACCGGGGAGTCCTTCCACGCCACCTCGAACAGCGCCGCCTGCAAGGCCGCCCTGGCCCACGGCGGCCGCGCCGCCGCCATCACCAACGCCACCTGTGCGGACCACTACGGGCTGAAGGTCATCGAGGTGCTCTCCGCCGGCACCCCCATGAGCTTCGTCGTCTTCGAGCGGAGAAAATAACCGGATGTCAGAACTCCTCCGTACGGTGATCGCCGTCGACAAGTCCCTGGAAGCGGGCGCCGTCGCCAACGCGACCGCCATCGTGATGGGCCAGCTGGCCCGTGTCGACGCCAGGATCTACGCGGACGACGTGCGGGACGGCGACGGGATGCACCACGCAGGCATCCGCTTCAACACCGTCGTCCTCTCGGGCCGTACCAGTCATCTCCTGCAACTGGCCGAGTCCGCCCGGGCGGAGGGGCTCGCCCCGGTGGTGTTCACCACCCGCGGCCAGGCGCTCAGCAACAGCTTCGACGACTACCGGGCCATGGTCGAAGAGGCTTCCTCCGGGGAGCTCGGCATCTGCGCGGTGGGCGTCGTCGGCGAGGACGCCGGCATCCGGGCGCTGACGAAGCGCTTCAGCGTCTACAAGGGCTGACCCAGGGCTGACCCGCCCGCCCCATGCGGGTGCGCCGGACGAGCCGTGACGGCCCGTCCGGCGCTCACGCGTGTCATTGGTCCTGACGGGTGACGATTGTCCCTAGGATTGTGGGATGCATATAGCGAGCACGTTCCCCGGAGGGGTGAGCCGGTGAACAGGTCCGAGGCCACCGACGAGCAGTGGGAGGGTCTGGCCGAGGTCGTCCCGCTCCGTGGTCACCACGCATGGCCGTCATGGCCCAATCACAGGGCGCTGCCCGAGGACGAGCAGCAGCCCGATCCCAACCAGCGGCGCATGGTCGTGCTGCGGGTGCAGGTCTTCGCGGACGCCCGCGAGGTCGCCGAGCACCTGATGGCCCGGGTGCCGGTCCTGCTGGACCTCACCGGCGCCGACACGGACGTCGCCAAGCGCATCCTCGACTTCTCCAGCGGTGTCGTCTTCGGCCTGGGCAGCGGCATGCACCGGGTCGACACGAACGTCTTCCTGCTGGCCCCGGAAGGGACGGAGGTGGCGTCGGGATACCCCGATCGTAGGAAAAGTGATCAGCCGAAACGGTTTGGCTGAATATCTGTCACATACGGTCCGGGCATGGACACACGCTGTGCCCGACCGGACGCTCCTCCCGCCGTCGCTGCCGTTAATTCCGCTGCTACGTCTGCTACCTCTACTTCCTCTACTTCCTCTACTTCCTCTACTTCCGCTGCTACCGCTGCTTCCGTCCCTTCCGCTCCTGCCCCCGTTCCTTCCGGCGGGCAGCGCCCCGCGGTGACCGAGTTACGGCTCTCCGCCTTCAAGTCCCACCGCAACGCCGTCTTCGCGCTCGGCCCGCTCACCCTCTTCCGGGGCCCGAGCGGCAGCGGCAAGTCCAGTGCTCTCCAGGCCTACGGAGCCCTCGCCCGGCTCGCCGGAGGCGACACCCTGGAGGAGGCCCTCGCCACTGTCGACGGCGGCCCGGAGGCCTGCGTCCCGCTGCAGGCCCGCCCCGACGCACAGGGCCGGCGCGGCTTCCGCATCGGCTGCACCGTCGGAGGGCCCCTGGGCCCCGTCCGCCTCGACGTCGCCGTCCAGGCCGAACCCGAGCTGCGCATCGTGGGCGAGCGGATGACGGCCGCCGGCCGCACCCTGCTCTCCACGGCCCTGCGCGATCCCGGCCGCCGCGCCGTCGAGGCCGCCTGGCACACGGCCGGCGCCGTTCCCGTCACCCGCGCGCCCCTGCCGGACGACCGGCTCGGGACCGCTCTGCTGCCCCTGCGCGTCGCGGGCAAGACCGCCGGTCAGCGCCTCGTCCTCGACGCTGCCGAACAGGTCGTCGTGGCGCTGCGCTCCGTCTTCGCCTGCGATCCCCGCCCCGGGCTCATGCGGCTGCCCGCCGCCGCGGGCGACGGGCTGCTGCGCGGCTCCTGCGACAACGCCGCGGCGGTTCTCGGCCGTACGCGCCACGAGTGCGCGACCCGCCACGCGGCGCTCGTGGCGGCGGTGGGCGCGGGGTGCCGGGTGCCCGTGGACGAACTGGCGGTACGGGAGCTGGGCGACGGCCTCGTGACGGCTCGGCTGGAGCGGCGGTCCGGGGCGGCGACGCCACTGGAACGGCTGGGGGACGGCGAGTTGCGCTACCTCGCCCTCTGCCTCGTGCTGATGACCGGTCCGGGGGTGCTGGACATGGACCCGGCCGCCGAGGTGCTGCAGGCGCGGCAGACCCTCACCGTCCTGGCGGACGGCTTCGACCGCTGCCTGGACGCGCGGCAGGCGCGCGAGCTGCTCGACCTGGCGGTGCGGATGGGGGAGCGGGGACACGTCCGGCTGGTGGCGGCGGTGCACGGGGGCGCGGATCCCTCGCATCCCGCAGGGGATCCGGCCCTGCCGGGGATCTCGGTGGTAGATCTTGGGGGTGAATCCTGAACACCGAGAAGAGGGGCGCGGCGGCGGAGAGGGCGAGCTGCAGGTGCTGCAGCGCCGCCTGGCCGACTTCGCGGCGGCGCGCCGCTGGCTTCCCTACCACACGCCCAAAAACCTCGTTGCCGCCTTGAGTGTCGAGGCGTCCGAACTCGTCGAGATCTTCCAGTGGTTGACGCCGGAGGAATCGGCGCGGGTGATGGAGAGCCCGGGAACCGCCGCCCGGGTCGAGGACGAGGTCGCGGACGTGCTGGCGTATCTCCTGCAGTTCTGCCAGGTGCTGGGCATCGACCCGGCGGAGGCCCTCTCCGCGAAGATCGAGCGCAACGAGAAGCGGTTCCCGCTGCCGGATCAGCCGATGGAACCGGACCGGCCGGATCAGCCGACTTAAGCCGGCCGACTTAACCCGGCCGTCCGGACCAGGAAGCTCCGGATACGCCAGATCGTCACTCTCCGGAGTGATTGAGTTATCCACACCCCATCTGGTATCCACAGATTTCTGAATTCCCCTGGCGTTTCCGGCGGTTAGTCATCACTCTGGGTAGTGAGCCGGTGTGGGCGCGGCGCAGTCGGAAGCGCAGTTGAAGGCGCAGTCGGGAAGATGGGGATTCAGGCCATGGATGCAGTGCGGCTCATCGGAGCCACCCGGACGGCCCTGGCGCAGGCCGGGGCCGTCCACGACATCGTCACCGAGGCATGGCAGACGCAGGCGCTGGCGGGAGCGGTCGGCGGCCACCTCGCGGTGCACGGGCCCTTCGAGGCCCGCGCCGCCGCGGGGAGTCTGAGCGAGGCCGGCACCCGTGCGTCCGGCGCGCTGCGTCACACGCTGCGCGCCGGAGCGATACGGGCCGGGCAGCTCACCGAAGTGCGCGACCCCTGGGGAGCGTTGGCGGGGCTCTGCGGGCTCCTCGGCGAGGTGGGCATCGCCCTGGTGGGTGTCGCCTGCTCCTCCGGCGAGGACGCCATGTACTGGCAGTGCATAGAGGCGATCGACGCCGCCGACGAGACGAGCGACAGGGTCCGCTGGTTACAGAGACGGCTCGCGGCACGCGAGCGGGAGGGTGGTGCCGCGTGAGGCGCGGGCGGTCAGCGGGCATCCCCTCCGTCGACGGACGCCGGGCGTCCGCCGCGCGGCTGCAGATCGGCGTCGAGCTGCGACAGGTCGGCGTTGAGCGCGGCCATCAGCTCCTCCATCTGCTGCAGCAGGCCCTTGGGCGCGCCCGGCTGCCGGGCGGCGGGCTGGGCGGGCACCGTTTCGTCGGGCACGGCTTCCTGGGTCATCGCGGCCTCCTCGGCCCCGGCCCTCCCAGTGCGGGAGAGCGGTGTTGCGGTCGTCGCCTCCGGCAGAGCACACCGGTGCGCGGGCCGGGCGGTCCGGCTCCGCCCGAGCCAACGACCACCGGCCGCGGCGGACACTGGCCGGGGCTCACCCGTCCGGCGGGGGCGGCGGAATTTCACCCGACCGGGGTGGGTGGACCGGGGCAGGGCACGGTCGGTTGACGCGCGTGCGGCAGTGCAGGATGGGGGGCATGGATCTGCGAATCTTCACCGAGCCCCAGCAAGGGGCGAGCTATGACACCCTGCTGACGGTCGCCAAGGCCACCGAGGACCTCGGCTTCGACGCCTTCTTCCGCTCCGACCACTACCTCGCCATGGGATCCGCGGACGGCCTGCCCGGGCCGACGGACGCCTGGATCACCCTGGCGGGGCTCGCCCGTGAGACGCGCCGCATCCGGCTCGGCACCCTGATGACCGCGGGCACGTTCCGGCTGCCCGGCGTGCTGGCCATCCAGGTGGCGCAGGTGGACCAGATGTCGGGCGGGCGGGTCGAGCTCGGCCTGGGCGCCGGCTGGTTCGAGGAGGAGCACAAGGCGTACGGCATCCCCTTCCCCAAGGAGAAGTTCGGGCGTCTGGAGGAGCAGCTCGCGATCGTGACGGGCCTGTGGGAGACGGAGGCCGGGCGGACCTTCGACTTCGACGGCACCTACTACCAGCTCACCGACTGCCCCGCGCTGCCCAAGCCCGCACAGCGGAAGGTGCCCGTGCTCATCGGCGGCCACGGTGCGAAGCGCACGCCGCGGCTCGCCGCGAAGTACGCCGACGAGTTCAACATCCCCTTCGCCTCGGTCGAGGACAGCGAGCGGCAGTTCGGCAGGGTGCGGGCGGCCGCGGAGGAGGCCGGCCGCAAGGGTGACGAGCTCGTCTACTCCAACGTGCTCGTCGCCTGCATCGGCAAGGACGACGCGGAGGTCGCGCGCCGGGCGGCGGTCATCGGGCGCGATGTGGCCGAGCTCAAGGAGAACGGCCTGGCCGGTTCGCCCGCCGAGGTCGTCGACAAGATCGGCCGCTATGCGGCCATCGGCTCCTCCCGGGTCTACTTCCAGATCCTGGACCTGGACGACCTCGACCACCTGGAGCTGATCTCCTCGGAGGTCCAGTCCCAGCTGGGCTGACGCCGGCCCGGCGCCGCCGCACGACCGAGGAGCACCTGTGACGCCCGTCCCCACCACCCCTCTCGCCGACGCGCTGGAGCGCGGCCCGCTCGTCCTCGACGGCGGGCTGTCCAACCAGCTGGCGGCGCAGGGCTGCGACCTGTCCGACGCCCTGTGGTCGGCCCGGCTGCTCGCCGACGACCCGGAGCAGATCGAGCAGGCCCACGCGGCGTATGTACGGGCGGGCGCCCAGGTCCTCATCACCTCCAGCTACCAGGCCACCTTCGAGGGCTTCGCGCGGCGCGGCCTGGGCCGTGCCGAGGCCGCGGCGCTGCTGCGGCGCAGCGTGGAGCTGGCGCGCGGCGCCGCGGAGCGCGAGGCCCCCGGGCGGGAGATCCGGGTCGCCGCATCCGTCGGCCCCTACGGCGCCTTCCTCGCCGACGGCAGCGAGTACCGCGGGCGTTACGGCCTGAGCACCGCCGAGCTGGAGCGCTTCCACCGGCCTCGGATCGAGACCCTGGTGGAGGCCGCGCCCGACGTCCTCGCGCTGGAGACCGTGCCCGACGTCGACGAGGCGGAGGCGCTCCTGCGGGCCGTGGCGGGCTGCGGGGTGCCCGTGTGGCTGTCCTACAGCGCGGAGGGCGAGTGCACGCGCGCCGGTCAGCCGCTGCGCGAGGCGTTCGCGCTGGCCGCCGGGAACGACCAGGTGGTCGCCGTCGGGGTCAACTGCTGCACGCCCGCCGATGCCGGCCCCGCGGTGCGGCTCGCGGCGGAGGCCGCGCGGAAGCCCGTCGTGGTCTACCCCAACAGCGGCGAGCAGTGGGATGCCGAGGCCCGGTCCTGGACGGGCGAGCCGGCCTTCGCGCCCGACTGCGTCACCGAGTGGTACGAGGCGGGTGCCCGCCTCATCGGGGGCTGCTGCCGCGTGGGCCCGGCCGAGATCGCCTCTCTGGCCGACGCCCTCGGCGCCGGGCCAGGCCGGGGCCTGAGGGCCTGACGCCTTCGCCGCGGAGCCGTTGTCAGACCCTCCCCCGAGTTCCGGCTCCGCTACGCCCAGGCCGGCATCGAGCCCTTCGGCGACGTCCGCCGGCCCGCGCGGCTCGCGGAGGTGATCCCGGGGTGGCACCGACCGCCTCCCCGGCCGCCTCAGTAGCGACTCCCCGTCTCAGTGGCACCTTCAACACCGCTTCACATCAGGCCAGTTGGTGCAACCGCAGGTCCGGGCCACGGGTTCACCACTAGCGTGGACGCGGACGTGAGAGATGCGTCGTGGGGGATCCAGGACCGGGGGTGGGGAATGTCCCAGGAATCCGCTGAGACGACCGTCAGAGTGAGGCCGCCGGATCTGGCGCCCGGCGCGGTGATCGCCCAGTCCCTGGACAACCAGTGGGTGACCGCGGAGCTGACCAGGGAGATGGTCGCGGGCGGGAGATCGCTCGGCGAGGTCGGGGGCGCGCGGGAGAAGGAGGTGCGGGCCGAGTACTTCCGCAGTCTGATCAACACCCGCCAAGTGGTAGCCAACCGCGTGTTCTTCTACAACAACGCCGCCGTCAGCCGCGACCTCGTGGAGGGCGGCGCGGCCCGCCGCGCCCATCAGAAGCTGCTGGCGCAGGCGGCCCTCGTCCCGTACCTGCTCAACGAGCGCGATCCGGCCGAGCGCCCCAGCACCGGGCTGGACTTCGACGAGCGGGCCTTCACCGCTTGGCAGGAGACGCTCGAAGGGATGCCGGCCGGCGAGCGCGTCAAGTGCGTCCGGTTCTCCTGGGAGGACCAGGAGAACCGGGACGCCACCAGGAGCGCCCTGTTCAACGCCTTCGCCGCGCGGGTGCAGGGGCTCACCGCGAAGGACATCCCCCTGCTCGCCGCGCAGGTCGGCGTCCCGCAGCGGCGGCACGCGGCGTTCGCCGCCCGGATCGGGGAAGTGGTCGGCCTCAGCAACGAGCGCAGCATCCGCGGCGACCTCGTCACGCGCAACGTGCTCTACGAGGAGTTCGTGACCGTGCCGGGCACGGCCGTCTCCGAGGGCAGGTACGACAGGAACAAGCCCTTCGCGGCGGAGATCAAACAGCTCCTCGACCTCATCTACAACGTCAACCTCGCCGACGCCCTCGGCATGTATCCGCTCACCCCGGCCGGCAGTCTGCGGAGGGTGGCCCTCCAGGAGTGGCGCGACGTCCGTACGACACCCGCCGGGACGGTCACCGACCCCGAGCAGCTCCTGCTGTTCCTGCAGCGGCAGGCGTTCTCCACGGTCCAGGACCGGCTCGCCCTCACCCCCGCCGCGGTCGACGCGCTCGCCCTGGAGGACATCTGGAGCCTGCGGCAGAGCGACTCGTGGAACGCCTACATACGCGCCTTCGACGAGCTGACCGCCGACCCGGCGTCCTTCCACGAGCGCGTCGGCCCCGTCTTCGACCGCTACGTCAGGCTCAACTCCGAGATCGTCCGTCTCGCCGAGGCCCGCGGCGACAGCCGGGCCCGCGCCAACAAGTGGCTGCCCGTCATCGAGGTCGTCGTCACCGTCGGCGGCGCCGCCTTCACCGCCGTCACCGGCGACGAGGCCTGGAGCGTGGCCGGCAGCCTCGGCGGGGTCTCGGCCAGGTACGGCGGATCCGTGCAACTGGTGCTGCGCAACAGGCTGGAGGGCCGGCGCGAGCAGAAGTTCGCACGGGAGATGGCCGCGGTGCGGTTCGACGGCGCGCGGGAGTGGGAAAGGTTCCACGACATGGTGCGCAAGCTGCCCGGGTACCGGGAGGAGGGCGGCTCCCCGGCCGCCACCGGCTCCGCCACCGTGCAGGACGAACTCCCGGAGTACTGAGCCAGTGCGAGAAGAGACCCCCGCCACCCCCTACGACCGGCTGCGCGCCGCCCGTCCCGAGCTGTTCGGCAACACCCCGGGCGGGATCGACATCCTCTTCGACCCCGCCGACGTCGAGGAGGCCCGGCGCACGGCGGGCGCCGGGGCGGAGAACACCGGGGCGGAGCATGCCGGCGCGGAGGGTGCCGGAGCGGAGGGCGCCGCGGCACCGGTCGGCGTCGTCTACGCCGACCGCTTCGTCACTCTCGTACGGGACGCCGTCCGCTTCCCCGGCGGCGCCCCCGGGCTCTACGTCCGCATGCTCTCCACGGTCGCGAGCCCCGGCGCCGTTGTCCTCCCCCTCACGCCCGCGGGAGACGTCGTCCTCGTCGAGCACTACCGCCACGCCACCCGCTCCTGGCACTGGGAGGTGCCGCGCGGCATGGGCGCCCCCGGCGCCACCGGAGCGGAGAACGCGGTGCGGGAACTGGCGGAGGAAATCGGTGCAGAGGTCACCGAATTGATTTCCCTGGGCCGTATGCATCCCGACAGCGGGCTGATCGGCGATCACGTCGAGCTGTTCGCCGCCCGAATCGACGATTTCGGTTCCCCGGAGACCTCCGAAGGCATCCGGCGCATCGTCCCCCGGCCCTGGCCGGAGGTCGCGGAAATGGTCGCCGCGGGGGAGATCACCTGCGGTTTCACCATCGCGGTCCTCACCCGCGCCCTGTTGAACGGCCTGCTGTTGAACGGCCTTCCGGGGAACGGCCTGCTGGGGAAGGGCAAGCCGGGGAACGGCCTTCCGGGGCACGGCCTTCCGGTGAATACCACCGAGGGCACCGGCGAAAAGCATTAGCAGCAGGCGCGCACCCCCGGGGATACTCGACCGCGTGTTCCTGACGATATCCACCACCGCCACGACCGGATCCCCTGCGACCGACCTCGGATTCCTGCTGCACAAGCACCCCGACAAGGCGCAGCGTTTCTCGACCTCCCACGGCACCGCGCACGTCCTCTACCCCGAGGCCACGGCCGAGCGCTGCACCGCCGCGCTGCTGCTGGAGATCGATCCGGTGGCGCTGGTGCGGCGCTCCAAGGGCAAGGGCCGCGGCGGCGCCCCCGACTCCGCCCTCGCGCAGTACGTCAACGACCGTCCGTACGCGGCGTCCTCGCTGCTCGCCGTCGCCCTCGGCAGCGTCTTCTCCACCGCCCTCAAGGGTCAGTGCGCCGCCCGGCCCGGGCTGCCCGGAGCGGCCCGGCCGCTGCGCGTCGAGGTGCCCGTGCTGCCAGCCCGCGGCGGCGCGGCGCTCGTGGAGCGGCTGTTCGCCCCGCTGGGCTGGACGGTGTCCGCCGAGCCGGTCGCGCTGGACGAGAAGTTCCCGCAGTGGGGCGACTCGCGCTACGTACGGCTGGTGCTGGAGGGCGAGCAGCGGCTCGCCGACGCCCTGCGCCACCTGTACGTCCTGCTGCCGGTGCTCGACGACTCCAAGCACTACTGGGTGGCGCCCGACGAGGTGGAGAAGCTCCTGCGCTCCGGCGAGGGATGGCTGGAGGACCACCCCGAGCAGCGCCTGATCGCCGGCCGCTACCTCGGCCGCCGCTGGTCGCTGACGCGGGACGCCCTGGAGCGGCTGGCCCTCGCCCGCCTCGCCGAGGCCGACGACAGCGAGGCCGAGGAGCTCGACAACGCCGTCGACGAGGAGACGGACACCGAGGAGCGGCCCGTCCCGCTGGCCGTGCAGCGCCGTGAGGCGATCCTGGGCGCCCTG
Source organism: Streptomyces telluris (assembly GCF_024519335.1). NCBI lineage: Bacteria > Bacillati > Actinomycetota > Actinomycetes > Kitasatosporales > Streptomycetaceae > Streptomyces > Streptomyces telluris. Next base: position 133,145 of record NZ_JANIID010000016.1, on the reverse strand, counting down.
CGCGCCTCGGGGGCCGCGCGCGTGCTCGACCTGGGCTGCGGGCAGGGGCAGCTCGTGGGCGAGCTGCTGAAGGACCCGCGCTTCACCGAGGTGGCCGGCATGGACGTGTCGGCGCGCGCCCTCGCGGTGGCCGCGCGGCGGCTGCGCCTGGACCGCATGACCGAGCGCCAGGCGGCGCGGGTCGCGCTGTTCCAGGGCTCGCTCGCGTACACCGACCGCAGGCTGGCCGGGTACGACGCGGCGGTGCTCAGCGAGGTGATCGAGCACGTCGACCTGCCCCGGCTGCCCGCCCTGGAGCACGCGGTGTTCGGCGCGGCGCGCCCCGCGACGGTCGTCGTGACCACCCCGAACGTGGAGTACAACGTGCGCTGGGAGACCCTTCCCGCCGGGCACGTGCGGCACTCGGACCACCGCTTCGAGTGGACCCGCCAGGAGTTCCGCGCCTGGGCGGCGGGCGTCGCGGAGCGGTACGGCTACGAGGTGGCGTACGCGCCCGTGGGGCCGGACGACCCGGAGGTCGGGCCGCCGACCCAGATGGGCGTCTTCACCCGTACAGAGAAAGAGCCGGAGCAGGAGAAGGCCGCATGACCACCACAGCAACAGCCCCCGCGGCACGGGCGAAGCGCACCCTCGCCGTCACCGACCTCTCCCTCGTGGTGCTGGTCGGCCCGACCGGCTCCGGCAAGTCCACCTTCGCCCGGAAGCACTTCAAGCCCACCGAGGTGCTCTCCTCGGACTTCTGCCGCGGCCTCGTAGCCGACGACGAGAACGACCAGAGCGCCAGCGGCGACGCCTTCGACGTGCTGCACTACATCGCGGGCAAGCGCCTCGCGGCCGGCCGCCTCACCGTGATCGACGCGACCAACGTCCAGGCCGAGGCCCGCCGGCAGCTGGTCCGCGTCGCCCGCGAGCACGACGTGCTGCCCATCGCGATCGTCCTCGATGTGCCCGAGGACGTGTGCGCCGCGCGCAACGCCGCCCGCCCCGACCGGGCCCACCTGCCCCGCCACGTCATCCAGCGCCACCGCCGCGAGCTGCGCCGCTCGCTGCGCGGCCTGGAGCGCGAGGGCTTCCGCAAGGTGCACGTCCTGCGCGGCGTCGAGGAGGTCGAGGCCGCCGAGGTCGTCCTGGAGCGCCGCTACAACGACCTCCGGCACCTCACCGGCCCCTTCGACATCATCGGCGACATCCACGGCTGCAGCTCCGAACTGGAGACCCTGCTGGGCGAGCTCGGCTACGCCGACGGCGTCCACCCCGAGGGCCGCACGGCCGTCTTCGTCGGCGACCTCGTCGACCGCGGCCCGGACAGCCCCGGCGTGCTGCGCCGCGTCATGGGCATGGTCGCCTCCGGCAACGCCCTGTGCGTGCCGGGCAACCACGAGAACAAGCTCGGCCGCTGGCTCAAGGGCAAGAAGGTCCAGCCGACCCACGGGCTGGCCGAGACCATCGAGCAGCTGGAGCGCGAGGACGCCCGCGACCCCGCCTTCCGCGCGCAGGTGCGGGAGTTCGTCGACGGGCTCGTCAGCCACTACGTCCTCGACGGCGGCAAGCTCGTGGTCTGCCACGCCGGCCTGCCGGAGAAGTACCACGGCCGCACCTCGGGCCGCGTCCGCTCGCACGCGCTGTACGGGGACACCACCGGCGAGACCGACGAGTTCGGCCTGCCCGTGCGCTACCCGTGGGCCGAGGACTACCGCGGCAGCGCCGCCGTCGTCTACGGCCACACCCCCAACCCGTCGGCCACGTGGCTGAACAACACCATCTGCCTGGACACCGGCGCCGTCTTCGGCGGGAAGATGACCGCGCTGCGCTGGCCCGAGCGCGAGCTGGTGGACGTACCGGCCGAGCAGGTCTGGTACGAGCCGGCGCGGCCGCTGATGAGCGAGGCGCCCGGCGGGGAGGACGGCCGCCCGCTCGACCTGTCCGACGTCACCGGCCGCCGCGTCGTCGAGACCCGGCACATGGGCCGGGTCGCGGTGAAGGAGGAGAACGCCGCGGCCGCCCTGGAGGTCATGAGCCGCTTCTCCGTCGACCCGCGGCTGCTGCCCTACCTCCCGCCGACCATGGCGCCGTGCGCGACCTCCCAGGAGGAGGGCTACCTGGAGCACCCGGCCGAGGCGTTCGCCGCCTACCGGGCCGACGGGGTGCGGCAGGTGGTGTGCGAGGAGAAGCACATGGGCTCGCGGGCCGTGGCCCTCGTGTGCCGCGACGCGGACGTGGCGCGGGAGCGCTTCGGCGCGACCGGCGGGGCGAGCGGGGCGCTCTACACCCGCACCGGCCGGCCGTTCTTCGACGACCCCGAGATGACCGGGCGCATCCTTCACCGGCTGAGCAGGACGATCGGCGCGGCCGGGCTGTGGGACGAGCTGGAGACCGACTGGCTGCTGCTCGACGCCGAGCTCATGCCCTGGTCCCTCAAGGCACAGGGGCTGCTGCGCCACCAGTACGCGGCCGTCGGCGCCGCGTCCGGCGCGGTCTTCCCCGGTGCGATCGCCGCACTGGAGTCGGCTGCGGAGCGGGGCGTGGACGTGTCCGGGCTGCTGGACCGCCAGCGCGAGCGGGCCGCGGACGCGGCCGCGTTCACGGAGGCGTACCGCCGTTACTGCTGGACCACCGGCGACAGCGCCCAGGGCTGGCCGGGGGAGCAGGCGGAGACGCAGTCCCTGCGCCGGGTCGGCGCCAAGGGCACGGACGGCCTGGACGGCATCCGGATGGCGCCGTTCCAGATCCTGGCGGTGCAGGGCCGCAGCCTGGCCGCACTTCCGCACGACGAGCAGCTCGCCCTGATCGACCGGATGATCGAGGCGGAGATGTACGGCTCGGAGTCGAACAACGGCATCTGCGCGTACACCCCGGTGTACATGAACCGCCTGCTCGCCCCGACACGCCGCCTCGTCGTCGACACCGAGGACGAGGCGTCGGTCGCCGCGGGCGTGCAGTGGTGGCTGGACCTGACCGGCGCCGGTGGCGAGGGCATGGTCGTCAAGCCGCTGCAGGCGCTCGTGCGGACCGCCGGCGGGCGGCTCGTCCAGCCGGGCGTCAAGTGCCGGGGCCGGGAGTACCTGCGGATCATCTACGGTCCCGAGTACACCCGCCCGGACAACCTGGCCCGGCTGCGCGCACGCCACCTCGGCCACAAGCGCTCGCTCGCCCTGCGCGAGTACGCGCTCGGGCTGGAGGCGCTGGACCGGCTGGCGGCGGGCGAGCCGCTGTGGCGGGTGCACGAGGCGGTCTTCGGGGTCCTCGCCCTGGAGTCGGAGCCGGTGGACCCGCGGCTGTAGGCGCCACCGGCGGGATCCGGCCCGCAGCTGCGGGTGCGGGCGGGGGCGCGGGCCGCCGCCCGTACGGGCGGCCCCCGCTCGCCACCCCGCGGGGGCGGCGGCATGCTGGCCGCATGAGTACGCAGCACTGGGGCGACGACTACGCGCACGGTGCGCCGCCGCACGTCCGCCACCGACGGCACCGGAAGTGGCCGTGGGTGCTGCTCGCCGTCGTGCTCCTGCTGGCCGCCGGGTGCGCGGCGATCGTCGTCGTGCTCGCCGGGCAGAGCGGCAAGACGGTCCGGGTGCGGTACGAGGTCACCGGCGACGCGAAGGGCGTGTCCATCGCGTACAGCACGTGGCAGGACGGGGCCGTCGTGACGCAGAAGGAGGGTCCCCGGGACCTGCCCTGGCGCAAGGAGCTGGAGACGACGGAGTTCGAGAAGGGCGGCCTGCTGGCCGTTACGACCGGGAAGAGCGGCGGTACGGTCTCCTGCTCGGTGACGGTGGACGACCGCCGGCCGTGGACCGCCACGGCGTCCGGCCGGGAGGCGACGGCGACCTGCTCCGGCTTCTGACCCCGCGCCCCCGGGGCCGGCTCACGGCAGCATCGCGATCCCGTCCAGCTCCACCAGCGCCTCCTCGTCCCACAGGCGCACCGCGCCGATGACGGCCATCGCCGGGTAGTCCCGCCCGGCCAGCCGCCGCCAGATGCCGCCCAGTTCCCGGGCGTGCGCGCGGTAGGCGGCGACGTCGGTGGCGTAGACGGTGACGCGCGCGAGGTGCTGCGGCCCGCCGCCCGCGGCGCGCAGGGCGGCGAGCAGATTGCCCAGGGCCCGCTCGAACTGCTCCGGCAGCCCGCCGGGCACGAGGCGGCCGGCGCCGTCGAGGGCGGTCTGCCCGGCGAGGAGGACGAGCCGGCCCCCGGTGACGGTGACGGCGTGCGAGAAGCCGGTGGGCGGGGAGAGCTCCGGCGGGTTGATCCGGCGCACTTCGGCGCCCCCGGCCCCACGGGGATCCGCACCCCCGGCGCCATGCGTGTCCGCGTCAGCGGCGCCGTGCGTGTCCGCGTCAGCGGCGCCGTGCGTGTCCGTGCCCCCGGCCTCGTGGCTGTTCACCGGTACAGCTCCTTCGCGATGATCGTGCGCTGGACCTCGCTCGCGCCCTCGTAGATCCGCGGCGCGCGCACCTCCCGGTACAGGTGCTCCAGCAGGTGCCCCCGACGCAGCGCGCGGGCGCCGTGGAGCTGCACGGACGCGTCGACGACGTACTGCGCGGTCTCGGTGGCGAACAGCTTGGCCATCGCCGAGCGGGCCGCGATGCCGGGCTCGCCCGCGTCGTACGCCGCGGCCGCCGCGTACACCAGCAGCGCCGCGGCCTCGGTACGCGTGGCCATCTCGGCGAGCTGGTGGGAGACGGCCTGCAGGTCCTTCAGGGGGCCGCCGAAAGCGCGCCGCTCCCCGGCGTGGGCGACGGCGGCCGCGAGCGCGGCCCGGGCCATGCCGACGGCGAAGGCCCCCACGCTCGGCCGGAAGAGGTCGAGCGTGCGCATGGCGACGCGGAAGCCGCCGCCCGGCACCCCGAGGACGTCCCCGGCGCCGACCGGCACGCCGTCGAAGGTCAGCGTGCCGATGGGGTGCGGGCTGAGCATGTCCAGGCCGCGGCCGGAGAGTCCCGCGCTGTCGCCGGGGACGAGGAACGCCGTCACGCCCCGTGAGCCGGGCGCCTGGCCCGTGCGGGCGAAGACGGTGTAGACGTCGGCCTCGGGCGCGTTGGAGATCCACGTCTTCTCGCCCGACAGCCGCCAGCCGTCCCCGGCGCCGGACGGGTCCGGCTCGGCGCACAGCTCCAGGGCCGCCGCGTCGGACCCGGCGGCCGGCTCGCTCAGCGCGAACGCGGCCACCGCCCGGCCCGCGATCACCTCGGGCATCCAGCGGGCGCGCTGCCGGGCGGTCCCGGACTGCACGACGGGGTAGGCGCCGAGCCCCTGCAGGGCGAGCGCGGTCTCGGCCTCCGTGCACTCCCGCGCGAGGGACTCCCGCAGCAGGCACAGGTCCGTCGCGCGCACCGGCCCCTCGGCGGGGAAGAGCCGGGCCAGCAGGCCGAGTTCGCCGAGGGCGGCGACGAGGGGACGGTTGACGCGGCCCGGCTCGCCGCCGGCCGCGAGCGGGCGCAGCCGCTCCGCCGCGACGGTGCGCAAGCCGGCGCACCAGGCGCGCTGCTGCGGGTCGAGGGCGAACGGGGTGACCATGGGCGGCCCCTTCGTGGTATCGCGCTGTGTTGACTGCCGTCACCAAGTCGCTACGCTGACAGCGGATCCGCACGGCTGGCAAGACCCCCGTTCACCTCCATGTCACCGGCGCGAGGGGGCGCATCAGCGATGGCAGCGACCGAGCTTCAGCCGTCGGCCCACGTCGACACCTTTCCGCGCGACCACCTCCCTCCCGCCCGCCACTGGCCCGCCCTCCTGCACCGGAGCGACGCCCTGCCCGCCTACCCGCCCCGCCTCAACTGCGGCAGCGAACTCCTCGACGCCACCGTGGCCCGGCTGGGCCCGGACCGCCCCGCCGTGCACGACGACACCGGATGCCGGTGGACCTACGGCCAGCTCGCCGCCCACGTCGACCGCATCGCCCACACCCTCACCGGCGACCTCGGCGTCGTCCCCGGCAACCGGGTCCTGCTGCGCGGCCCCACCACCCCCTGGCTCGCGGCCTGCTGGCTCGCCGTGATGAAGGCCGGCGCGGTCGCCGTCACCGTCCTGGCCGCCCAGCGGCCGCACGAACTCGCCACGATCTGCGAACTGGCCCGCATACGGCACGCCTTGTGCGACGCCCGCTCGCTCGAAGGTCTCGGAGGTCTCGGAGGTCTCGACGGCCTCGACGCCCTCGCGCGGGCCCCGGAACCCCTGCGGATCACCCCGTACGGCGGGGACACTCCGGGCGACCTGCTGCGCCTGGCCGCGGACAAACCCTCATCGTATGCGGCGGTGGACACCTCCGCGGACGACGTCGCCCTCATCGCCTTCACCTCCGGCACCACCGGACGCCCCAAGGGCTGCATGCACTTCCACCGCGACGTGCTCGCCATAGCCGACACCTTCTCGGCCCACGTCCTGCGGCCGCGCCCCGACGACGTCTTCGCCGGCAGCCCGCCCCTGGGCTTCACCTTCGGCCTCGGCGGCCTGGTGGTCTTCCCCCTGCGGGCGGGCGCCGCCACGCTGCTGACCGACTGGCGCGGCCCCGAACGCCTCCTCGCCGACATCCGGCGCCACCGCGTCTCCGTGCTCTTCACCGCCCCCACCGCCTACCGCTCGATGCTGGAGACACTGGAACAGCAACAGCAACAGCAACAGCAACAGCAACAGCAACAGCAACAGCAACAGCAACAGCCCGGCCCGCACGACGTCTCGTCGCTGCGCCGCTGCGTCTCGGCCGGCGAACACCTGCCCGCGGCCCTCTGGCACGCCTGGCGGCAGGCCACCGGGCTGCGCGTCATCAACGGCATCGGCGCGACCGAGATGCTGCACATCTTCATCTCCGCCGCCGACGACGCGATCCGCCCCGGCACCACCGGCCTGCCCGTCCCCGGCTACGAGGCCCGCGTCACCGGCCCCGACGGCCGGACGCTGCCGGACGGCGAACCCGGTCTGCTGGCCGTGCGCGGCCCCACCGGCTGCCGCTACCTCGCCGACGAACGCCAGCGCGAGTACGTCCGCGACGGCTGGAACCTCACCGGAGACACCTATGTCCGCGAACCCGGCGGCCACTTCCGTTACGTCGCCCGCGCCGACGACATGATCATCTCGGCCGGGTACAACATCGCCGGCCCGGAGGTGGAAGAGGCCCTGCTGCGCCACCCCGACGTCCTGGAAGCGGCCGTCGTCGGGCGCCCCGACGAGCGGCGCGGCCAGATCGTCGTGGCCCACGTGGTGCTCCGGGCGGGGGCCCCGCGCACCGCGGAAACGGCGGCGGCGCTGCGGGAGTTCACCAAAAAGGAGATCGTTCCCTACAAGTGCCCTCGCGAGATCGAGTTCCCGGAGTCCCTTCCCCGCACGCCCACCGGCAAATTGCAGCGCTTCCGGCTGCGTCACGGCGCTTTACAGTTTCCCCGTGACTGACCAGCAACCACTCCATACTCCTCGGTCCCTCATCGTCACTTTCTACGGCGCGTACGGCCGCGGGGGCGCCGCCCGCCATACGGGCGGCAGGCCCGTACCGATCGCGGCCCTGATCCGGTTGCTGGGTGCCGTCGGCGTGGACTCGCCCTCGGTGCGGTCGGCCGTCTCGCGGCTCAAACGACGCGGCCTGCTCGTCGCGGACCGCACCCCCGACGGGGCCGCGGGTTACGGGCTCTCGGAAGCCGCGCGGCAGCTCCTCGACGACGGCGACCGGCGCATCTACGGCCGGGTCTCCACGCGTACGGCCGGCGGCTGGCTGCTGGCCGTCTTCTCCGTGCCCGAGGAGGAGCGGCACAAGCGGCACCTGCTGCGCTCGCGGCTGGCCCGGCTCGGCTTCGGGACCGCCGCCCCCGGCGTGTGGATCGCCCCCGCGCACGTCCACGACGAGACGCGGCACACCCTCGAACGGCTCGGACTGGCCTCCTACGTCGACCTGTTCAAGGGCTCCCACGTCGGCTTCGAGCCGACCGCGGAGGCCGTGGGGCGCTGGTGGGACCTCGCGTCCCTGGCCGGGCAGCACCACGCCTTCCTGGCGGCCCACGAGCCGGTGCTGCGGCGCTGGGCGCGGCGGCGGGTGGTGCCGCCGCGTGACGCCTACCGCGACTACCTCCTCGCGCTGGACTCGTGGCGGCACCTGCCGTACGCGGACCCCGGCCTGCCGGGCGGCCTGCTGCCGGCCGACTGGCCCGGGGTGCGGGCGGCGCGGGTGTTCGGTGCGCTGCATTCGCGGTTGCGGGAGGCGGGGGCGCGGTTCGTGGCGGGGGAGCTGGCTTAGGCCCGTGGTCGGGTGCCCCGCCGCTGCGCGGGGCTCCGCCCCGGACCCCGGTCCTCAATCGCCGGACGGCTCTATTTCTCCTGAGCCCGGGCGCAATACGTGCCGGACACGAGTCAGGCGCCGCGGCCCGTCGGCGGCCTCCTGCTTCCCGCCCGGTACGGCTCCGGCCACCGCACCCCCGGCCCCGCGTACTCCTGTTCGGCCGCCGCGTGCAGCGTCCAGTGCGGGTCGTACAGGTGAGGCCGGCCGAGGGCGCACAGGTCGGCGCGGCCCGCCAGGATCAGGGAGTTGACGTCGTCCCAGGAGGAGATCGCGCCGACCGCGATCACGGGGACGCCCGCCTCGTGGCGGATGCGGTCGGCGAAGGGCGTCTGGTACGAGCGGCCGAAGGCGGGCCGCTCGTCGGCGACGACCTGGCCGGTGGAGACGTCGAGCGCGTCGGCCCCGTGGGCGGCGAAGGCGCGCGCGACGGCGACGGCGTCCTGCGCGGTGGTGCCGCCGTCGGCCCAGTCGGTGGCGGAGATGCGTACGGTCATGGGCCGGTCGGCGGGCCAGACGGCCCGGACGGCGTCGAAGACCTCCAGGGGGTAGCGCAGCCGCCCGGCGAGGTCGCCCCCGTAGGCGTCGTCGCGGTGGTTGGTCAGGGGGGAGAGGAAGCCGGACAGCAGGTAGCCGTGGGCGCAGTGGAGTTCGAGGAGGTCGAACCCGGCGCGGGCGGCGGCCTCCGCGGACCGTACGAACTGATCGCGCACGGCCTCCATTCCGGCGACCGACAGGGCGTGCGGGGTCTGGTTGACGCCGGCCCGGTACGGCAGCGCCGACGGGGCGACCAGCGGCCAGTTCCCCTCCGGGAGCGGCTGGTCGATGCCCTCCCACATGCGGCGCGTGGAGCCCTTGCGGCCCGCGTGCCCCAGCTGGAGGCCGATCGCCGTACCGGGCGCCCGGTCGTGCACGAAGCCGGTGATGCGGCGCCACGCCCGCTCGTGCTCCGGGGTGTACATCCCCGAGCAGCCGGGCGTGATCCGGCCCTGTTCGCTCACGCAGACCATCTCGGCCATGACGAGCCCGGCCCCGCCGAGGGCGCGCGCGCCGAGGTGGACGAGGTGGAAGTCGCCGGGGGTGCCGCCGGCCGCGGAGTACATGTCCATGGGGGAGACGACGACGCGGTTGCGCAGGGTCAGGCCGCGCAGCCGGAAGGGCGTGAACATGGGGGGCGTGCCGGGCGGGACGCCGGCCTCGTCCTCCACGGAGGCGACGAAGTCCGCGTCGCGCAGGCGCAGGTTGGCGTGGGTGACGCGGCGGCTGCGGGTGAGGAGGTTGAAGGCGAAGCGGCGCGGGGGCTGGTCCACGTGCACGGCGAGGTCCTCGAACCACTCCAGGCTGGCGCGGGCGGCGCGCTGGGTGGAGGCGACGGCCGGGCGCCGCTCGTCCTCGTAGGCGGCCAGCGCCGCGGGGACGTCCGGGTGCCGCTCCAGGGCCTGCGCGAGGGCGAGGGCGTCCTCGACGGCGAGCTTGGTGCCGGAGCCGATGGAGAAGTGGGCGGTGTGGGCGGCGTCGCCGAGGAGGACCGTACGGCCGTGGTGCCAGTGTTCGTTGACGACGGTGCGGAAAGCGGTCCAGGCGGAGCGGTTGGAGCGCAGGGGGCGGCCGCCGAGGGCGTCGGCGAAGTACTTGCCGCAGGCTTCCAGCGTGGCGTCCTCGTCGGCGCGGTCGAGGCCCGCGCGGCGCCAGACCTCCTCGCGCATCTCGACGACCACGGTGCTGGCGTCGTGCCGGTACGGGTAGCCGTGGAGCTGCATCAGGCCGTGCTCGGTCTCGGCGATCTCGAAGCGGAAGGCGTCGAACGCGAAGTCGGCGGAGAGCCAGATGTAGCGGCAGCGGTGGGTGGTGAGGGCGGGCCGGAAGAGGTCCGCGTGGGTCTCGCGGGTGCGGCTGTGGACGCCGTCGGCGGCGATGACGAGGTCGTGGGTGCGGGCGAGCTCGCCGGCGGGCGGCGCCTCCGTGCGGAAGCGGAGCCGGACGCCGAGCCCGTGGCAGCGATCGTGGAGGATCTCCAGGAGCCGGCGGCGGCCGAGGGCGGCGAAGCCGTGACCCCCGGAGCGCAGCGCGGTGCCGCGGTGGACGACGTCGACGTCGTCCCAGCGGACGAACTCGCGGCGCAGGGCGGCGTAGACCTCCGGGTCGGCGCTCTCGATGCCGCCGAGCGTCTCGTCGGAGAGGACGACGCCGAAGCCGAAGGTGTCGTCGGGGGCGTTGCGTTCCCAGAGGGTGACCTCGCGCTCCGGGGCGAGGCGTTTGAGCAGGGCCGCGGCGTAGAGGCCGCCCGGCCCGCCGCCGATGACGGCGACCCGCGCGGCGGCCGTCATCGCCCCCGCCACTTCGGGGGCCGCTTCTCGGTGAAGGCGGCGTGGAACTCGGCGTAGTCGGCGCTGTTCATGAGCAGGGCCTGGGTGGCGGCGTCGAGTTCGACGGCGGCCGCCAGCGGCATGTCGAGCTCGGCGGTGAGCAGGGCCTTGGTCTGGGCGTGGGCGAGGGCGGGCCCGTCGGCGAGACGGCGGGCGAGGGCCTGCGCCGCCTCCCCGGCCCCTCCTTCGCCGGTCAGCTGACTGATCAGGCCGATGCGTTCGGCCTCGGCGGCGCGCACGGGCTCGCCCAGCATCAGCAGCCGCGTGGCGTGCCCGAGGCCGACGACGCGGGGGAGCAGGTAGGCGGCGCCCATGTCGCCGCCGGAGAGCCCGACCCGTGTGAAGAGGAACGCGAAGCGGGCGGTCGGGTCGGCGACGCGGAAGTCGGCGGCGAGCGCGAGGACGGCCCCGGCGCCCGCGGCGACCCCGTGCACGGCGGCGACGACCGGGAAGGGGCACTCGCGCAGGGCCCGTACGGTCTGCCCGGTCATGCGGTTGAAGTCCAGGAGCTGCCCGGTGTCCATGGCCAGCGTCGCGCCGATGATCTCGTCGACGTCGCCGCCGGAGCAGAAGCCGCGGCCCTCGCCGCCGAGCACGAGGGCGCGCACGGAGCCGTCGCGGGCCAGCTCGGGCAGGAGGTCGCGCAGGTCGGCGTAGGCGCCGAAGGTGAGGGCGTTGAGCTTTTCGGGGCGGGCGAGGGTGACGGTCGCGACGCCCGCGTCGAGGGTCAGGCGCAGGTGCCGCCACTCCTCGGTACGGGACGCGGAGCCGGTGAACGGAGTCATGGAGCGCGGCCTCCTTCAGCCGGGGGGCTGGTGCGTGCCTGCGCTGTGAAGTTATCACCGGTGCGTGACTGTCGTCACGAGTGCGCGATAGAAGGGGAGTTGCTCCGGGCGGTCGGCGGTCGGCGGCCGGTGGCCGGCAGCCGGCGGCCGACCGCCCGGGGCGAGCGGGCCGTCAGCCGGCGAGCGTCGCCACCAGCACCGCCTTGATCGTGTGCATCCGGTTCTCGGCCTGGTCGAAGACCACGGAGTGCTGCGACTCGAAGACCTCGTCGGTGACCTCCAGGGAGGTCAGCCCGTGCCGCTCGTGGATCTCGCGGGCGACCGAGGTCTCCAGGTCGTGGAACGCGGGCAGGCAGTGCAGGAACTTCACCGCCGGATTGCCCGTCGCGCGCAGCACGTCCATGGTGACGGCGTACGGCGCGAGCAGGGCGATGCGGGCGTCCCACACCTCCTTGGGCTCGCCCATCGACACCCACACGTCGGTGGCGACGAAGTCCGCGCCCTTCACGCCCTCGGCGACGTCCGGGGTGAGGCTGATCCGAGCCCCGCTCGTCTCGGCGAGCCGCCGCGCCGCCGCGATGACGTCCGCGTCGGGCCACAGCTCCTCCGGGGCCACAATGCGCACGTCCATGCCGAGGAGCGCGCCCGTGATGAGGTAGGAGTTGCCCATGTTGTACCGGGCGTCGCCGAGGTAGGCGAAGGCGACGTGGTCCAGGGACTTGGCGGTGTGCTCGGACATGGTGAGGACGTCGGCGAGCATCTGGGTGGGGTGCCACTCGTCCGTCAGACCGTTGTAGACGGGCACCCCGGCGTGCGCGGCCAGCTCCTCCACGACGTCCTGGCCGTGGCCCCGGTACTCGATGGCGTCGAACATCCGGCCGAGCACGCGCGCGGTGTCCTTGACCGACTCCTTGTGCCCGATCTGGGAGCCCGCCGGGTCGAGGTAGGTCGTGCGGGCCCCCTGGTCGCCCGCCGCGACCTCGAAGGCGCAGCGGGTGCGCGTCGAGGTCTTCTCGAAGACCAGGGCGATGTGCCGGCCGAGGAGGCGCTGCTCCTCGACGCCGGTCTGCCGTGCGGCCTTGAGCTCGGCCGCGAGCTCGACGAGGCTGTGGAACTCCTCGGCGGTGAAGTCCGTCTCCTTGAGGAAGTGACGGCCCTTGAGGTCTGTCGTCATGGGGATGGACTCCTAGCTGGGTCTGGCTCGCGGGGCTCACGACTGCGGAAAGATGGAATTCTATACATGCTTCCGCATTGCTATGCAATCAAGTGTGCGAAGGACCACCCGGGGCGGAGCCGGCGGAGGGCGGTGCGACGGGGCCCGGAGCGATGCCCGGGACGGGCGGTCCGGCGGGTTGCCCGGCCGGGTGCCCGCCCACCGGGTCCCGCTCGATCGGGCAGCTCATGCAGCGCGGCCCGCCCCGCCCCCGGCCCAGCTCGCTGCCCGGAATGGTGATCACTTCGATGCCGTTCTTGCGCAGGTGGGTGTTGGTCGTCACGTTGCGCTCGTAGGCCACCACCACGCCCGGCTCGATGGCCAGCACGTTGCAGCCGTCGTCCCACTGCTCCCGCTCCGCCGCGTGCACGTCCTGCGTCGCGGTCAGCACCCGCACCGAGTCCAGGCCGAGGGCCGCGGCGATCGCCCGGTGCATGTGCTCCGGCGGATGGTCGGTGACCTTCAGCTCGCGCTCGCCCGCACCCGGCTCGATCGTGTACGAGCGGAGCGTCCCCAGCCCGGCGTACTGGGTGAAGGTGTCCCCGTCCACCATGGTCATCACGGTGTCCAGGTGCATGAACGCGCGCCGCTTGGGCATGTCCAGCGCCACGATCGTGCGGGCCGAGCCGGCTGCGAAGAGCCGGTGGGCGAGCATCTCCACCGCCTGCGGGGTGGTCCGCTCGCTCATCCCGATCAGCACGGCGCCCTCGCCGATGACGAGCACGTCGCCGCCCTCGATCGTGGACGGGTATGCGGCCTGGCCCTCGGACCAGACGTGGAAGCCGCCGCCCGAGAAGAGCGGGTGGTAGCGGTAGAGGGCCTCGTAGTGCACGGTCTCGTGCCAACGCGCGGGCCAGCGCATCGCGTTGACGCACACCCCGTCGTAGACCCAGGCGGAGGTGTCCCGGGTGAACAGGTGGTTGGGCAGCGGGTTGATCAGGAAGTCGTCCAGCTCCATGGCGTGGAAGCGCACCGAGACCGGCTCGCTCCAGCGCTCCAGGAACTCGCGCTTGGTCATCCCGCCGACCAGCCACTCGCCCAGGTCCGCCGCCGGCAGCCGCTCGAACGCGGCCCGCAGGTGGCCGGTGGCCAGCGGTCCGTACTCCTTCTCGTCGAAGACCCGGTCCAGCACCATGGCCCGGGCCTCCGGCACCGTCAGGCTCTCCTCCAGCAGGTCCTGGAAGAAGTGCACCTCGACCCCGCGCTCGCGCAGCACGTCCGCGAAGCCGTCGTGCTCGGCGCGGGCCCGCCGCACCCAGAGCACGTCGTCGAAGAGGAGAGCGTCCTTGTTGGAGGGCGTGAGCCGCTTCAGCTCCAGGCCGGGGCGGTGCAGTATGACGCGGCGCAGCCGCCCGGCCTCGGAATCGACATGGAATCCCATCCCCCCATCCTGTCCCGGATCACTCGCGATGACCCGGTTCACCACGGCGAAACGTCCACCGGCGGTTCGCCGCGGCCTGCGACGGGTGGGGATGGGATGGGGGACGGGGAAGGGGGCCTCGGGCTCAGATGTCGCGGAAGATCTCGATCTGGGCGCCGATCGAGTTGAGGCGTTCCGCCAGGTCCTCGTAACCGCGGTTGATGACATAGACGTTGCGCAGGACCGACGTGCCCTCCGCGGCCATCATGGCCAGCAGGACGACCACGGCGGGGCGCAGGGCCGGCGGGCACATCATTTCCGCCGAGCGCCAGCGGGTGGGGCCCTCGACGAGGACGCGGTGCGGGTCGAGGAGCTTGACGTCCGCGCCGAGGCGGTTGAGGTCGGTGAGGTAGATGGCGCGGTTGTCGTAGACCCAGTCGTGGATGAGGGTCTGGCCCTGGGCGGCCGCGGCGATGGCCGCGAAGAAGGGCACGTTGTCGATGTTGAGGCCCGGGAACGGCATGGGGTGAATCTTGTCGATCGGGGCCCGGAGCTTGGAGGGGCGCACGGTCAGGTCCAGCAGGCGCGTGCGGCCGTTGTTCGCCGGGTACTCGGGGCTGCGCTCGTGGTCGAGGCCCATCTCCTCCAGGACCGCGAGCTCGATCTCCAGGAACTCCACCGGTACGCGCCGGATGGTCAGTTCGGACTCGGTGACGACCGCGGCGGCCAGCAGGCTCATGGCCTCCACCGGGTCCTCGGACGGGGCGTAGTCCACGTCGCGGTCGATGGTGGCGACGCCGTGCACGGTGAGGGTGGTCGTGCCGATGCCCTCGACGCGCACGCCGAGCTCCTCCAGGAAGAAGCACAGGTCCTGGACCATGTAGTTCGAGCTGGCGTTCCGGATGACGGTCACGCCGTCGTGCCGGGCGGCCGCCAGGAGGGCGTTCTCGGTGACGGTGTCCCCGCGCTCGGTCAGCACAATCGCCCGGGTGGGTGCGACCGAACGGTCGACCTGTGCGTGGTACGTGCCGTCGGTCGCGGTGACCTCCAGGCCGAAGTGACGCAGGGCCGTCATGTGCGGCTGAACGGTGCGGGTGCCCAGGTCGCAGCCGCCCGCGTACGGAATCTTGAAGTGGTCCATGCGGTGCAGCAGCGGGCCCAGGAACATGATGACGCTGCGCGTCCGGCGGGCGGCCTCGGTGTCCATGGCGGCCAGGTTGAGCTCGGCGGGCGGCACGATCTCCAGGTCGTTGCCGTCGTTGATCCAGCGGGTGCGGACGCCGATGCTGCCCAGCACCTCCAGGATCCGGTAGACCTCCTCGATCCGGGCGACCCGGCGCAGGGTCGTGCGGCCGGCGTTGAGCAGGGTGGCGCAGAGCAGGGCGACACACGCGTTCTTGCTGGTCTTGACGTCGATGGAACCGGAGAGCCGGCGCCCGCCGACCACCCTGAGATGCATGGGCCCCGCGTAACCGAGGGAGACGATTTCGCTGTCCAGCGCCTCACCGATCCTGGCGATCATATCAAGGCTGATGTTCTGATTTCCTCGCTCAATGCGGTTCACGGCGCTCTGGCTGGTGCCGAGGGCCTCCGCGAGCTGGGACTGGGTCCAGCCTCGGTGCTGACGGGCATCGCGGATCAGCTTGCCGATGCGGGCGAGGTATGCGTCTGTCATGGCCTAAACGTTATCTCACATATGAGATTTCATCCGCATGGCGGTTCTGGCCATTGGTTGTTCTATTACGATGCGTACAACTCGGAGGTGCCCCGGAGGTGCCATGACTGTGACCCCGCGCCCGGTGAGCGGCGTTCGTGCGCCCCTCGTCGTGACCGCCGCCCATCTGCTGGCCTGCGCCGCCTTCCTGACGGTCTTTCTGGAGCGGAGCGGCGACCTGCCCGACCCCGTCGCCACGCACTTCTCGGGCTCCGGCGGCGCCGACGGCTTCACCGCGCTCGGCTCCTTCCCCTACCAGGCGCTGGGCCTCCTGCTCGTGACGGCGCTGCTCTTCGGCGGGCTCGTCCACGCGGCGCGCGGCGCGCGGGGGCTCGTCGCCCTCGGCTGCGGCGTCGCGGGCTTCCTGTGCGCCGTCACCGTCTCCGTCGTCCTGGGCAACGCCCGCGCGGAGACGGCGGATCAGGTGCACTTCACCCTGGGGACGTTCGGCGCGGCCGCGGCCGTCGCCGCCGTGGCCGCGGGCCTGGGCGCCCTCGCCGCAGGGCGCGGCGCCCCGGCAACGGCCCCGGCGCGGGCGGCCGCCGGCCCTGCCGCCGCCGTGCCCCGCCTCGGCCTCCGCGAGGGCGAGAGCGCGATCTGGACCCGGAGCGCGGGCTCGCGCCCCCTGCTCATCGGCGGCGGGGCCCTCGCGGCGGCCGGAGCCGTCCTCGTCCCGCTCGCCGGCTGGGCCGCGGGCGCCGGCCTGATGGCCGGCGGGGCCGTGCTGTGCGCCTGCTTCGGCGTCCGCGTCACCGTCGACCGGCACGGGCTCACCGTCAACGTGCTCGGCCTGCCCCGCCCCCGCGTCCGCATCCCGCTCGACCGGATAGCGGAGGCCGTCCACCGCGACGTCGACCCGCTGCGCGACCTCGGCGGCTGGGGCTACCGCGCCGTCCCCGGCCGCAGCGGCTTCGCCCTGCGCTCCGGCGACGCCGTGGTGGCCCGCCTGACGACCGGCAGCGAATTCGTCGTCACCGTCGACGACGCCGCCACCGCCGCCGCGCTCCTCAACGCCCTGGCCGAGCGCGCCCGCACGGCGAACGGCGGCGGCTGACATGCTCTTCCGCCTCGACCACGGCTCCCCGGTGCCCCTCGGCGACCAGATCGCCGCCTCCGTGCGCGGCGCCATAGCCGACGCCGTCGTACGCCCGGGCGAACGCCTCCCCGCCGCCCGCGCCCTCGCCGACTCCCTCGGCGTCAACGTCCACACCGTCCTGCGCGGCTACCAGCAGCTGCGCGAGGAGGGCCTCATCGAACTCCGGCGCGGCCGCGGCGCGGTCGTCACGGCCGACCCCGCCGCCCCCGGCCGCGCCCGCCTGAGCGACATCGTCCGCACCCTCGTCGCCGACGCCCGCGCCCTGGGCCTGACGGACGAGGAGATCGTCGACGCCGTGCGGGGCGGTCTGGCGGCGCGGTAGGCCCGGCCGGGCGCGCGGCCTGCGCCCGCGCGCCCGCGGAGGGATCCCCCACCCGCAGCCCGCGATCCACCCCCTGTCATGATCGAAGACGTGGCGGCCGGGGGTGCCGCCGCAGGGGGAGGTCGCCTCATGGGCACCCAGGTCAGTTCCTTCGCCGACGACGCCGCGCGGGCGCGGATACTCGGCGCCTACGACGCGGCCATGGCCTTCTGGCCGGAGCCGCGGGGTCAGCAGGACGTCGCGACGTCCTTCGGGAGCACCCGCGTCCACACCTACGGCGGCGGCCCGGGCACGCCGGTCGTCCTGCTGCACGGCCAGAGCGCGACCCCGGCCGAATGGGCGCCGCACGTGGCCGCGCTCGGCGAGGGCCGCCCCGTGCTGGCCGTCGACCGGGTCGGCGAGCCGGGGTACAGCACGCAGAGCGCCCCCATCACCACCGCGGAGGAGACCGCGATCTGGCTGGAAGAGGTCCTTGCGGGCCTCGGCCTGGAGCGGGCGCACCTGGTCGGTCACTCGTACGGCGGCTGGGTGGCCCTCAATCACGCGGCCCGCAAGCCCGCCCGCGTGGCCTCGGTCGCCGTCTACGATCCGCCCCGCGCCCTGGCCCCGCTGCGGGCGGGCTTCGTCCTGGGCGCCGTCGCCTCGATGGTGAGCGGTTCGGAGAAGTTCCAGCGCCGCTGGTTCACCGCGCTCATCGGCGACACGGGTGCGGACCCCGAGGAGGCCGAGGCGCAGACGCACCTGTCGCTGGAGGCCATGCGAGGCTTCCGCGTGCGCCTGCTGCCGCCGCCGCGCATGAGCGACGAGGAACTGCGCTCCGTGACCGCCCCCGCCCTGATCCTGCTCGGCGGAGCGGACCGGGCCATGGACTCGAAGCGTGCCCGGGAGCGGGCGGACCGCCTGATCCCGGACGTGCGGGCGGAGATCGTGCCCGGCGCCGGGCACGGCATTCCGGTGAAGGCGCTGAACAGCCGCGTGCCGGAGTTCTGGCGCGAGGTGGAGGCCGCGCCGGGCGGGCACGCCTGAGGGGACGGGCACCGGGCGAGGGGCGCAGGGGCCCGCCAGGACATGACCGTTCCCCGGCGATGTATTAGAGTTATCTCGACATCGAGATATCTGCCGAGAGGCGTACCGCTGTCGCGCCAGTAAGGCATGCCTAACTAAGGCACACCTTATCGGATCGGCGGGACCGTGGGGCGGCAGGATGGCCGCAGTACGCGAATTCATGCATGAAGGAGACTGTCGTGTCGGCGAACAGCTTCGACGCCCGCAGCACGCTGCAGGTGGGCGACGAGTCGTACGAGATCTTCCGGCTGGACAAGGTCGAGGGCTCCGCGCGCCTTCCCTACAGCCTGAAGGTGCTGCTGGAGAACCTGCTCCGCACGGAGGACGGCGCGAACATCACCGCCGACCACATCCGTGCGCTGGGCAACTGGGACTCGCAGGCCCAGCCCAGCCAGGAGATCCAGTTCACGCCGGCCCGCGTGATCATGCAGGACTTCACCGGCGTCCCCTGCGTCGTCGACCTCGCCACCATGCGTGAGGCCGTCAAGGAGCTCGGCGGCGACCCGGCGAAGGTCAACCCGCTCTCCCCGGCCGAGCTGGTCATCGACCACTCCGTCATCGCCGACAAGTTCGGCACGAAGGACGCCTTCGGCCAGAACGTCGAGCTGGAGTACGGCCGCAACAAGGAGCGCTACCAGTTCCTGCGCTGGGGCCAGACCGCCTTCGACGACTTCAAGGTCGTCCCCCCGGGCACCGGCATCGTCCACCAGGTGAACATCGAGCACCTGGCCCGTACGGTCATGGTCCGTAACGGCCAGGCCTACCCCGACACCCTGGTCGGCACCGACTCGCACACCACGATGGTCAACGGCCTCGGCGTGCTGGGCTGGGGCGTCGGCGGCATCGAGGCCGAGGCCGCGATGCTCGGCCAGCCGGTCTCCATGCTCATCCCGCGCGTCGTCGGCTTCAAGCTGACCGGTGAGCTCCCGGCCGGCACCACCGCCACCGACCTCGTCCTCACGATCACCGAGATGCTGCGCAAGCACGGCGTCGTCGGCAAGTTCGTCGAGTTCTACGGCGAGGGCGTCGCCGCCACCTCGCTGGCCAACCGTGCCACCATCGGCAACATGTCGCCGGAGTTCGGCTCCACCGCCGCGATGTTCCCGATCGACGGCGAGACCCTGAACTACCTCAAGCTCACCGGCCGCTCCGAGCAGCAGGTCGCGCTCGTCGAGGCGTACGCCAAGGAGCAGGGCCTGTGGCTGGACCCGGCCGCCGAGCCGGACTTCTCCGAGAAGCTGGAGCTGGACCTGTCGACGGTCGTCCCGTCGATCGCCGGCCCGAAGCGCCCGCAGGACCGCATCGTCCTCGCCGAGGCCAAGGCCCAGTTCGAGCGTGACGTCCTCAACTACGTCTCCACCGCCGACGAGGCGGGCGAGGAGTCCTTCCCGGCCTCCGACGCCCCGGCCGCCTCGAACGGCGTGCCCAGCCGCCCGACCACGGTCACGGCCCCCGACGGCACGACGTACGAGATCGACCACGGCGCCGTCACCGTCGCCGCGATCACCTCCTGCACCAACACCTCGAACCCCTACGTCATGGTCGCCGCGGCGCTCGTGGCCAAGAAGGCGGTCGAGAAGGGCCTGACCCGCAAGCCGTGGGTCAAGACCACCCTCGCCCCGGGCTCCAAGGTCGTCACCGACTACTTCGACAAGGCGGGCCTGACCCCCTACCTCGACAAGGTCGGCTTCAACCTCGTCGGCTACGGCTGCACCACCTGCATCGGCAACTCCGGCCCGCTGCCGGAGGAGGTCTCCAAGGCGGTCAACGAGCACGACCTCGCGGTCACGTCCGTCCTGTCGGGCAACCGCAACTTCGAGGGCCGCATCAACCCCGACGTCAAGATGAACTACCTGGCCTCCCCGCCGCTGGTCGTCGCGTACGCCATCGCGGGCTCCATGAAGGTGGACATCACCAAGGACGCCCTGGGCGCCGACCAGGACGGCAACCCGGTCTACCTCAAGGACATCTGGCCGACCGAGGCCGAGGTCAACGACGTCGTGGCCCACGCCATCGGCGAGGACATGTTCAACAAGTCCTACAGCGACGTCTTCGCGGGCGACGCCCAGTGGCAGGCGCTGCCGATCCCGACCGGCAACACCTTCGAGTGGGACACCGAGTCCACCTACGTCCGCAAGCCCCCGTACTTCGAGGGCATGACGATGGAGACCACCCCGGTCACCGACATCGAGGGCGCCCGCGTCCTCGCCAAGCTCGGCGACTCGGTCACCACCGACCACATCTCCCCGGCCGGTGCCATCAAGGCCGACACCCCGGCCGGCAAGTACCTCACCGAGCACGGTGTCGAGCGTCGTGACTTCAACAGCTACGGCTCGCGCCGCGGCAACCACGAGGTCATGATCCGCGGCACGTTCGCCAACATCCGCCTGCGCAACCAGATCGCGCCGGGCACCGAGGGCGGCTTCACCCGCGACTTCACGAAGGACGACGCCCCCGTCTCCTTCATCTACGACGCCTCGCGCAACTACATCGAGCAGGGCATCCCGCTGGTCGTCCTGGCCGGCAAGGAGTACGGCTCCGGCTCGTCCCGCGACTGGGCCGCCAAGGGCACCGCGCTCCTGGGCGTCAAGGCCGTCATCGCCGAGTCCTACGAGCGCATCCACCGCTCGAACCTCATCGGCATGGGCGTCCTGCCGCTGCAGTTCCCCGAGGGTGCCTCGGCCGAGTCGCTGGGCCTGACCGGCGAGGAGTCCTTCACCTTCACCGGTGTGACCGAGCTCAACGAGGGCCGCACGCCCCGCACGGTCAAGGTCACCACCGACACGGGCGTGGAGTTCGACGCGGTCGTCCGCATCGACACCCCCGGTGAGGCCGACTACTACCGCAACGGCGGCATCATGCAGTACGTGCTGCGCTCGCTGATCCGCAAGTAAGCGGTTCCGGCGGCACAGCCGAGCGGTCGAGGGCCGCACCCCGTCTCGTACGGGGTGCGGCCCTTCCGCGTTTCGGGGACCTGTATCCCTCGTGTACGCCCCTGGCCCGGTACGCGCGTTCGCCCCTGCACCCTCACGGGGCAAACCGTAACTCGACCGGGTGATAGGGGTGTTGGCGAAGTGTCGGACATTCCCCTCCTGGTTAACCTCCCGCGGGGATCGACGCCGGGACGATGTCGCCCCTAGGGAGGGAACAACCATGGGATCCGCCGTCACTTTCGGGGAGCTCGAACGCCTTTCGGGCGAGGAGCTCCCGCCACGGCTCGCGCTGTCGAGCATGTTGTCGGCGGGGACCGACCAGCCGGTCTATCCGGCCATGGTGAAGACCGACCACGGCACGACGGTCGCCTACGCCTGCCAGTACCGGCAGAACGCGGGAAGTCCTCCGCTCCTCGTCTTCCTGGGACTCGCCTCCCAGGACCCCGGCTACACGACGACGTGCATTCCCGCGGCCATCTCCACCCGTTGAGCACTGATCCGCAATCCGTAATCAGAGAAGGGGAATGGAATGGACAACGCCATCAGCTTCGAGGAACTCGACGGCGTCGCGGGCGAGCTCCTGCCCGAGCGCACGGTCATGGGCATCGTGGCCGCCCCGCTCGCGTACGGCCCCGCCGGGGAGGGCGACGGCGGCGCCGGCGCCGGTGCCGGCAGCTCCAGCAGCAGCGCCGCGACGGCCTCGGGCGGCGGCGTCTACGCTCCGCCCGCCTCCGACCACGGCACCACCATGCTGTCGGCCTGCCAGTCCGTGGACCGGCAGCAGCCGGCCGGCCTGCTGAGCTCGCTCAGCCTGCACTCGCAGAACCCGGCCACCGGCCTCCACTGCGTCCCGGCCGCCGTCTCCAGCCACTGATCCACGGCCCGTACGCACCAGGGGAAGGGCCGGCCGGAAGCGCCCGGTCCTTCCCCGCCCCCTGTCCCCTCACGGACGTCCCCCTACGGAGAGCGCAGAATGACGCTGCCCGCGCTGGTGGCCGGCACGGAACTGGTCGGCGAGTTCGAGGACTCCGGCTACCGCGAGCCGCCGCACCTGGTCTGCCGGCCCGACGGGCAGATCGTCCGGCTCCCCCCTCTGCTGTACCAGGTCGCGCGGGCGCTGGACGGCCGGCCCGTCGCGCGGGTGGCCGAGCAGGTCAGCCGGGAGACCGGCCGGCAGTTCACCACCGAACACGTCGTCTACGTCATCGACAAGAAGCTCGCCCCGCTCGGCATCACCACCTACAGCGACGGCTCGCCGCCTCCGCCCGCGCGGAAGAGCGACCCGTTCCTCGCCTTCCGGTTCCGCCTGGCCGTCCTGCCGGAGCGCGCCACGTGGTTCCTGGCCGGGCTGTTCGCGTGGCTGTTCCGGCCCCCGCTCGTCCTGCTCGCCCTGGGCGCCTTCGCCTTCGGCGAGGTATGGCTGTGGATGACCCAGGACACGGGCGCCGCGCTGCGGTCCGTGCTCTCCTCCCCGGCCGACGTCCTCCTCGTCGTCCTCCTGGCCGTCGCCTCCTGCGTGTTCCACGAGATGGGCCACGGGGCGGCCTGCCGCTACGGCGGCGTGCGGCCCGGCGCGATGGGCTGCGGCATCTACCTGGTGTGGCCCGCCTTCTACACCGACATCACCAGCTCGTACCGGCTCGGCCGGGCCGGGCGCATCCGCGCGGACCTGGGCGGGGTCTACTTCAACGCCCTGTTCGTCCTGGGCCTGCTGGCGCTGTACGACGTGACCGGGAGCCCGCTCCTGCTGGTGGCGATCTTCTCCGTGCACGTGGAGATGGTCCAGCAGCTCCTGCCGACGCTGCGGTTCGACGGCTACTACATCGTGGCCGATCTGGTGGGGATCCCCGACCTGTTCAAGTACATCGCGCCGATCCTGAAGCGGGTCGTCCTGCGCCGCCCCGAGGACGAGCGCCTGAAGGCGCTGAAGCGGTGGCCGCAGATCGTGGTCGCGGCGTGGGTCCTGTTCCTGGTGCCCGCCCTCACGCTGCAGCTGTGCATGGTGCTGGTCAACCTGCCGCAGCTGCTCCGTACGGACTGGCAGACGATCACGCTGCTGGCCGGGCACGTGGGAGCCGACGGCTATCCGGTGCTGGGCCTGATCGCGGCGGCCCTGCAGGTCGTCCTGCTCACGCTGCCGGTGGCGGGCCTGACGCTGGCCCTGTGGAGGCCGGTGCGGTCGCTCTTCCGGCTGGCCCTCGGGGCGCTGCGGGGCTGAAGCGCATGCGGGCGCCCGGGAGTGATCACCTAGGATCGAGGGGACTCGAACTCCTGGGGGAATGTGTGACTTTGAGACTCCGCTCCGTCGTGGCGGCGGCCGCGGCCGCCCTCGCCATCGGCCTCGCCGTCCCGCCGGGCGCGGCCGTGGCCGCGGACAGTGCCCCCGCGGGCGCCGCTCCCGCAGCCGCCGCCCCCGCCGGGCTGGACGCCCGAGCCCTGCAGGCGGCGCTGGACAAGCTGACCGCGGCCGGTGCGCCCGCGGCCCTCGCCGAGGTACGGGTCGGAGACCAGCGCTGGTCCGGGGCCAGCGGCGTGCGGGACGTACGGACCAAGCAGTCCGCCCGCCCCGGCGACCGCTACCGCGTCGCCAGCGTGACCAAGTCGATGGTCGCGACCGTCGTCATGCAACTCGCCGGCGAGGGGCGGCTGAAGCTCGACGACCCGGTCGCGAAGCACCTGCCGGGCGTGCTCCCCTACAAGGAGCCCATCACGCTGCGGCAGTTGCTCAACCACACGAGCGGGATCCCGGACTACTTCGACGACCTGTACGCGACCGGTTCGCTCGAAGAGCATCAGAAGAACCGGTTCCGGTACTTCGCTCCGCAGAGCCTGATCAAGAACGCGGTCAAGAGGCCGCTCGCGGACCCCGCGAGCCCGGACCTGCCGTACTCCAACACCAACTACGCCCTGCTCGGCCTGGTGGTGGAGAAGACCACCGGCCACTCGCTCGGCACCGAGCTGACGCGCCGGGTCTTCCGGCCCGCCGGCATGCGCGACACCTCGTACCCGACCGTGAACCCGTTCCTGAGCGGGCCGCACGTGCATGGATACATCAAGCCGGAGAGCGGGCCGCTCTTCGACGCCACGGACTACACCCCGTCGGTGTGGGGCGCCGCGGCCGCCGTCGTGTCGACCAGCGCCGACGTCAACCGGTTCTTCCGCGCGCTGTCCGACGGCACGCTGCTCTCCCCGGCCGGGCTGGCCGAGATGCGCAAGCAGGACGGCAAGTACCCGTACTACACGCAGGGCCTGATGGCCGGCGGCGACCTGTGTCCCGCGAACCCCGGCGAGCTGCTGTGGGGCAACCGGGGCAACGGCTTCGGCTATCGCACCATGTCCTTCAGCTCCCCGGACGGCCGTCGCCAGGTGAGCTTCGGCTGGACGGTGAGCGTGCCGGGCGTGAGCGGTCCGCCGGCCGTGGAGAAGGCCTGGCAGGAGTTCCTGCTCGCCGCCCTCGGCGCCACGTGCGGCCGCGGCTGAGGGACGGGACCGGCGAAGGGCCGCACCCGGTGGGGTGCGGCCCTTCACGTCACATCGCGTCGCGGCGGATCACTACGCCGTCACGGCGCGTCAGTACATCATGCGGAACTGGTTCCAGCCCGAGTTGCCGATCTTCACCTTGTAGTCGTACGGCTGGGCGGCCTTGCCCGTGCCCTTGTACAGCCACAGGGCGCCGTCCTTGTCGCGCGCGATCAGATCGGCCCTGCCGTCCAGATCGACGTCGCCGGTGCCGACCAGCTTGCTGAACTGGTTCCAGCCGCCGCCGACGCGCTGCTTGTAGTCGAACGGCTTGGTGTAGTCGCCGGTGCCCTTGTAGAGCCACAGCACGCCGTCCTTGTCGCGGGCGACGATGTCGGCCTTGCCGTCACCGGTCAGGTCGCCGCGGCCGGCGATCTCGGTGAACTGGCCCCAGCCCGGACCGACCTTCTTGCGGCCGGTCAGCGTGCCGTCCGGGTAGGCGAGGTAGAGCCACAGGACGCCCTCGCGGTCGCGGACGAGGATGTCGGACTCCTTGCCGCCGCCCAGGTTGCCGGGGGACATGAACTGGTCGTACTGGCCCCAGTCGTCCGCCACGATGCTCGCGTTCCCGCCCGCGGGCGCGAAGATGATGTTCTGGTCGTTGTCGCGGACGTACAGGCCGTCGGCGATGCCGTCGCGGTCGTGGTCGACGCGGGCCGCGGAGTTGATCGCGTTCCAGCCGTTGGTGACGTACTCCTTGGGCGTGATGCCGCCCTTGCCGTCGGGCCAGTAGAAGTACAGGTCGTCGTTGTTGACGGCGCTGAGCGGGAGGAAGGGGGCCTCGGCGGTGGGGCCGTCGGCCTTGACGCCCTTGCGCGGGGCCGCGAGGCCCGGGGCGGGGGCGGCCGAGGGGGCCTTGGGGGCGAGGGGGCCGGACTTCGGGTAGTCGCCGGACTTCGCCTCGCCGCGCAGCGCCTCGGAGCGGTGCTTGAGGGACGTGACGGCGGGCAGCTCGGCCGCCCGCTCGGCCGTGACGGTGACGCGGGAGGACTTGGGGCCGTCGGCCAGGGCCGTGCCGGCGGTGGTGCCGACCAGGGCGGCGGCTATCGCCGCGGTGGCGACGCGCTGCACCGCGCGGGAGCGCGGGCGGCCGGGAAGGTGAGCCACGTGGGTTCTCCAAGAGGGTCTCAGTGAAGAGCGACGGCCCCCGTCAGGAACTCCTGACAGGGGCACGCCACTGGATCCACGTGATCGTTTCACACTCTCTTTACAAGTCAATGGCGCAGTTATGCGGATCTCGGCCCCAATAGTTCGATCTCCGCCAGAGTGCTCTCGTCCGCCGGCCGCAGCCGGTAGTGGAGGTACGAACCGGGCCGCGCCGCCGAGAACACCCGGGTCTGCCGGTCCCAGGAGAAGGCCTCGCCCGTGCGCCGGTCCACCTCCTGCCACCGCTCGCCGTCCGGCGACCCCTCCAGGACCCAGCCCCCGGGCGCCTTGGCCCGGTCGGCCGAGGTCAGCGTGTAGGAGGTCACGCGCGCGCCGGACGGCACCTGCAGCAGGGCCGTGGTGAAGGGGGCCTCCGTGAGCGAGGTGTCGTCGGTGAGCGGGGAGACGCCGGGCAGGGTCACGTCGCCGTCCGGGACCGGCGCCTCGAAGTCCTTGCTCAGCGAGCCCGGCCCGTCGTTCCTGCCACTGCCCCACGACGACGGCCGCGGGCCCATGGCGAACTCCAGCGTCGCCCCCTTCGCGAGGACGGAGTGCGGGAGCGCCGTGGACCGCCACGCCTTGCCGTTGACGCGCAGCCCCTGCACGTACACGTTGCGGGCGCTGTTCCGAGGGGCCTTCACCACCAGGTCGCGGCCGCCCTCCAGGTGGACCGTCGCCTTGGTGAACAGCGGCGACCCCACCGCGTACTCGCCGCCGCCCATCACCAGCGGGTAGAAGCCGAGCGCGCTGAACAGGTACCAGGCCGACATCTCGCCGTTGTCGTCGTCACCCGGGTAGCCCTGGCCGATCTCGCTGCCCAGGTAGAGCCGGGACAGCACCTCGCGCACCTTCTCCTGGGTCTTCCAGGGCTGCCCCGCCGCGTCGTAGAGGTACGCGATGTGGTGCGAGACCTGGTTGCTGTGGCCGTACATGCCCATGCGGACGTCCCGCGCCTCGGTCATCTCGTGGATGACGCCGCCGTACGAACCGGCGAACTCCGGCGCCCCCGTCTCCGGCGTGCCGAAGAACTGGTCGAGCTTGTCGGCCAGGCCCGCCCGGCCGCCGTACAGCCCCGCCAGCCCGCGGGTGTCCTGCGGGGCGTGGAAGGCGAAGTTCCAGCCGTTGGTCTCGGTGTAGTCGTGGCCCCAGACGCGCGGGTCGTACCGCCCCGGCGGCAGCCGCCGCGAGCCGTCGGCGTTGCGGCCCTGGAAGAAGCCGACGGCCGGGTCGAAGAGCTTGACGTAGTTGCGGGCCCGGTTGGCGAAGTACGCGGCCTCGTCCCGGTAGCGCGCCTTGCGGGTCCGCTCGTGGAGCGCCTTGCCCATCGTCGCGAGCCCGTAGTCGTTGAGGTAGCCCTCCAGCGCCCAGGACATGCCCTCGCGCGTCGTGGTGCTCGTGTACCCGAGGAAGACGGAGGTGTCCATGCCCTTGCGCCCGACGCCGGGCTGCGTGGGCACCACCGTCGCGTTCTTGAGCGCCGCCTCGTAGGCCGCCTCCGCGTCGAAGGAGACGCCCTTGGCGTAGGCGTCGGCGAAGGCCACGTCGGAGCTCGTGCCCGTCATCAGGTCGGCGTAGCCGGGGGAGGACCAGCGCGAGATCCAGCCGCCGTCCTTGTACTGCTGGACGAAGCCGTCGACGAGCCGGCCGGCCTGCTTGGGGGTCAGGAGGGAGTAGGCGGGCCACGTGGTGCGGTAGGTGTCCCAGAAGCCGTTGTTGACGTACACCTCGCCGTCGACGACCCGCGCTCCCGTCCGGGTGGGTGTGCTCTCGCCCTCCGGGCGCGAGAAGGGGCTCGCGTAGCGGTGGCGCGGGCGGGCCCGGGTGCCGGTGTTCTCGAAGCCGGAGTTGGGGTAGAGGTAGAGCCGGTAGAGGTTCGAGTAGAGCGTGGTGAGCTGGTCCCGGGTCGCGCCCTCGACCTCGACCCGGCCCAGGACGGCGTCCCACGCGGCGCGGGCGCGGTCGTGGACGCGGTCGAAGGCGGCGCGGCCCGCGCCCTCCGGGACCTCCTGCTCCAGGTTGGCCTTCGCCTGCTCGGTGCCGATGAGGGAGGTCGCGATGCGCAGGGTGACGGTGCGGTCCCGGCCGGGGGTCATCCGCAGGTAGCCCGTCGTGCCGTCCTCGCCGCCCGGGCCCGGCTTGCCGCTCGCCGTGACGGGCGCGTCGAGCACGCCGTAGACGAAGAGCCGGCTCGCGCCGACGGACAGCCCGCTGCGCACGTCCGACCAGGCGGTGAAGGAACGGCTCCCGGGGTCGAGGGTGAGGCCGCCCTGGTTGCGGACGTTGTCGAGGACGAGCGCGGCGGTGTCGGTGGCGTCCCCCGGATAGGTGAAGCGCATGACGGCGGCGTGGTCGGTGGGCGCGATCTCGGCCTTGAGGCCGTTGTCGAAGGTGACGCCGTAGTAGTGGGGGCGCGCCGTCTCGTTGGTGTGGTGGAAGGGGAGGGCCCGGGCGGTGCGCCCGGTGCCGGGAGGGTCCGTGCCGGCGGCGGTGCGCGGCACCACGGCCGGCATCACCTGGAAGGTCTGCCGGTCGCCCATCCAGGGGCTCGGCTGATGGCTCGCGCTGAACGCCTGGATGGTGGGGAGGTTGTCGGCGTTGTTGGCGGCGGCGTACTGGTAGAGCCAGTCCATGGCGCCCGCGTTCGTCACCGGCGTCCAGAAGTTGAAGCCGTGCGGGACGGCGGTCGCGGGGAAGGTGTTGCCGCGCGAGAAGCTCGCGCTGGAGTGGGTTCCGCGCGTCGTCACGGCGTAGTCGGCCAGGTGCGCCGGGGGCCGCTCGGCGGGTGCGGGGGCGAGGGAGACGTCGTCCACCCAGCCGCGGAACTTCGCCGGACCGGACGGGGAGTCGTAGGCGACGAGCACCCGCGCCACGCTCTTCCCCGCGGCGACGGCGCCGATGCGCGACTCCCTGTTGTTCCACTGATTGGCGTAGAGCGTCCGGGACTCGGCCTGCCCCCGCGGGGTGAGCGGCGCACCGTGCTGGTCGACCGCGCCGAGGTCACTCAGATAGGTGCCGTCGGTGAAGGCGAGGTCCAGGGCGACGTGCGTGGCCGGATAGCGCCGGTCGACCTCGGGCATGGACGGGAAGACCTTGTACGACAGGACCGTCTTCGCGGTCACGCGCAGGCCGCCGCCCCCGATCGAGAAGACCTTGTTGTACGAGTACGCGCGGTCCCTGCTCTGGTGCACGCCGCCGTAGCGCAGGGCGTGGGTGCCCGTGAAGCCGGCACGGGCCTTGGCGGTGGGGGAGCCCGGGGGGCCGCTGTCGACGTAGCTGCGCATGTCGGAGGGCGGCGGCGGGCCGGTGTAGTACGGCGCCAGCTGCACCTCGGCCAGCTGGGTGATGTCCGCTCCGCTGTTACGGGCTATGTCGAGCCGGTAGTGCCGGAAGGGGGTGGAGTTGAGGAAGGAGAACTCGCGGGTCTGGAAGCGCTTTTCGAAGGTCTCGCCCTTGCGGGAGTCGAGGGGCGTCCAGTTCCGGCCGTCCTGCGAGCCCTGGAGGGTCCAGTCCCGCGGGTCGCGGCCGGGGGAGTCGTTGGCGGACGTCAGGGCGTAGCGGACGGCGGTGACCGGCTCGGAGAGCTCGAATTCCAGCCAGGCCGCCTTCTCGAAGTCGAGCCACTTGGTCGTGCTCTCGCCGTCGAAGAGGTTCTCCTTGACCTCGCCCGAGCCCGCGTTCTCCCCGCTTGCCCGGACGGCCGTGACGGTGTCGGTGACGTTGCCGGGGATGCCGCGCTCGTCGTTGCCGTCGATGCCGGAGGACCGCTTGTGCCCGCCGGGGGCGGTCTCGACGGTGTTGCGCCAGTCGGGTTGCGGCTGGCCCGGCTCGAAGGAGGAGGCGAAGGAAGGGGTGGCCGGCGCTGCGTGGGCGGCGTGGGGGCGAGTCACCTGAATGGCCGTCATGAGGCTGGAGGCCAGGAGGAAGGCGAGGAGGGAGGCGAGGGGGCGCGTGAGCGAACGGGTGAGACTGGGCCATCGGTGCCGGAGTCCGTGCCGCTGCCTGCCCTGCCGCATCTCAAGTCTCCCAACGAAACCGACAACGTTGTCAAGTGAGTCGCGCAGAGATAAGTAGGGCGTGAGAGGCGGGTGGTGTCAAGGGTCCCGGGGTTGGTGTCGCGGTTGCCCGTGGCCGTACGGGGTCCTGTGGTCCTACGGGGTCGTACGGGGTCGTACGGGGTCGCGGGCGGGCGGGGCCTCGTGCCGCGGGGAGGTCTCAACTAGGGAAAGACTGAAGCTCAAACCTGCTTCTGATCTTGCCCAGTTGATGAGAAGTGGACTATACCTGTCGGCTACCGGGGAGGTCCTGAGGGCCGCCACGGCGGACCCGGGGAGTGCGGCGGGGAAGCGGCGAGGAGCGGCGGGGGGAGAACGCCGCGGGTACGTCACCGCTTCCGGTGCGCGTACCTCCAGCACGCCGGGCGTCCCGTTCAGCACTTCCAGTGGTTCCTGCGCGTCCGGTAATTCCTGTACGTCCAGCAGTTCCTGTACGCCCTGCACTTCCTGCACTTCCTGCACTTCCTGTATACCCAGCACTTCCTGCACACCCAGCTTCAACTGACCCGCGGTGTCGGGCCCTTCGTCAACTCTTGTGAGCAAGGGGAAGTACCGGTGCACCGCCTGAGTCCTGGAGAAGGCGAGGACTTGAGCATGGGATCGAGCACGGGATCCACAGGGGAATTCGGCCGGCGCGACCTGATCAGGAGAGCGGCTGCACTGGGCCTGATCGCGGTGCCGTCGATGGGCGTGCTGAGCGCCTGTGCCAGCGGCGACGGCGACAGCGACAACAAGGTCGACAAGGGCACGAAGAGCGAGAAGAACCCGCTCGCGGTCAACGAGTCCGCCCCGCTCGACGTCGTCATCTTCGACGGCGGCTTCGGCCAGCAGTACGCCAAGGACGCCGAGGCCGAGTACAAGGCGGCGTTCCCGAAGGCCAAGGTCCAGCACGCCGCCACGCAGGAGATCCAGACCCAGCTCCAGCCCCGCTTCAACGGCGGCACCCCGCCCGACCTGATCGACAACTCCGGTGCCAAGCAGATGGACATGGGCACCCTGGTGGGGAAGAAGCAGCTGACCGATCTGAACGCCCTGCTGGACGCGCCGTCGATCGACGACCCGTCGAAGAAGGTGCGGGACACGCTGCGGCCGGGTGTCGTGGAAATGGGTCAGTTCGACGGCCAGGAGACCTGGGTCCTCTTCTACGCCTACACCGTCTACGGCGTCTGGTATTCGAAGACCAATCTGGAGAAGCTGGACGCGCAGTACCCCGAGACGTGGGACGAGATGCTCGCCGTCTGCGAGAAGGCGAAGAAGAAGGGCATCGCCGGCTGGACGTACCCCGGCAAGCACCCGTACTACCTCCCCTTCAGCCTCTACCCGTTCATCGCGAAGATCGGCGGGAAAGAGGTCATCGACCGGATCGACAACCTGGAGCCGAACGCCTGGAAGGACCCGGCCGTCAAGGCCGCCTTCGAGGCCTATTACGAGCTCTACAAGAAGGGCTACATCCTCCAGGGCACCCCCGGCCTCACCCACATCGAGGCGCAGACGGCCTGGAACCAGGGCAAGGCGCTGTTCATCCCGAACGGATCGTGGGTGGAGAACGAGTCGAAGAAGACGACGCCCGCCGATTTCAAGATGGCGGTCGGGGCGCCGTCGAGCCTGGACGCGAAGCGCGACAAGATGCCCTTCGGCACGATCTGGGCCTCGGGCGGCGAGCCCTTCATCGTCCCGAAGAACGCCAAGAACCCGCAGGGCGGCATGGAACTGCTCCGCATCATGCTGGGTAAGAAGTCCTCGCAGAACTTCATCAAGCAGGTCTCGTCGCTGACGTCGCTGAACGGCGGTACGGAGGGTCTTTCCCTGCCTCCGGGCCTCAGCTCCTCGCAGGAGGTCCTCGCCAAGGCCGGTCAGAACGTGATCAATCCGCGGATCGGGGACTGGTACACCGCGCTGCAGAAGGAGAAGATCGGCGTGGCCGCGCTGGGCGAGATGATGGCGGGCCGGATGACCCCGGACGAGACGGTCGCGAAGATCCAGAAGTTCTCGGACGAGGCCCGCGCGGACGACTCGATCAAGAAGTACCGGCATAAGTAGCTCAGGTCAGCTCAGCTCAAGTCAGCTCGGGTCAGCTCAGGTCAGCTCGGGTCAGCTCAGGTCAGCTCAGGTCAGGTCACCGGCGGCGGCGTGGCCACGTGCCCGCCCGCCGCTCCGCGTCTGCGGGACGTCTGCGGAGATCTGCGGGAGATCGGGGTCGAAAGCAATGCAGCACGGCAAGTACCGGTTCATCGTGGGGTTCCTGGTCGTACCCCTGGCGATCTACGCGGTGTTCGTGATCTCGCCGTTCCTCCAGGCCATCTACTACTCCTTCACGGACTGGACCGGACTGAGTCCCGACTTCAAGATGGTCGGGTTCAAGAACTACCGGAAGATGTTCGCCGACGACGTGTTCTGGAAGTCCGTCGGCCACAACGTCCTGCTGTTGCTGGTCCTGCCGCTGGTGACGCTGGGCCTGGGGCTCTTCTTCGCGTTCATGCTGAACGTGGGCGGGCGGAGGAGGAAGAATGCGGCGGTGGCGGGCGTCCGCGGCTCCGGTTTCTACAAGGTCGTCTACTTCTTCCCGCAGGTGCTGTCGATCGCGATCGTGGCCCTGCTGTTCCAGTTCGCGTACAACCCGAACAGCGGCGCGCTGAACTCGTTTCTGGACGCGGTGGGCCTGGACTCCGTCCGGCCGGACTGGCTGGGGGACCCGGATCTCGCGCTGTGGTGCGTGATGGCGGTGATGGTGTGGAGCAACGTCGGCTTCTACGTGGTGCTCTTCTCGGCCGGCATGAGCTCCATTCCCAGGGACTTCTACGAGGCGGCGCTGCTGGACGGTGCGAACCGCCTCCAGACGTTCTTCCGGATCACGCTCCCGCTTCTCTGGGACACCGTCCAGACGGGCTGGGTCTACATGGGCATCATGGCGCTCGACGGCTTCGCGGTCGTCCAGATCATGACCGTCGGCCCCGGTGGACCGGACTATTCGACCGAGGTGCTCGCGTACTTCCTCTACACGAAGGCATTCCGCGACGGGCAGGCGGGATACGCGACCACGCTGGGCGTCGCCCTCCTCATCGTCACCATGATCTTCGCCGGCATCGTGATGAAGCTGGGCCGGCGCGAACGGCTGGAGTTCTGAGATGAGCGCCGCAGAGAGCGAAAGCGCAGTGGAGGGGAAGGTCCCGGGCGGGGCGACGGGCCCTGCGACGGGCCGGGCGACGGGCTCGCCGGAGGCTCGTACCGGATCCGGGGATCGCATCGGCACCGAGGGAAGAGTCCTCAACGTCTTCTCGCACGGAGTGCTGATCCTGTGGGCCCTGATGGTCACGCTGCCGCTGCTGTGGGCGGTGATGAGCGCCCTGAAGGACGACAAGGCCATCTTCACGTCGCCCTGGGCGCTGCCCACGAGCCTGCACTTCGACAACTGGTCGAGGGCGTGGTCGCAGGCGCACATGAGCGAGTACTTCATGAACTCGGTGGTGGTGGTAGCGGGTTCCCTCTTCGGCACGATGCTGCTGGGCTCCATGGCGGCATACGTCTTGGCGCGCTTCGAATTCCCGGGAAACCGCTTCGTCTACTACCTGTTCGTGGGCGGGATGAGCTTCCCGGTGATCCTCGCGCTGGTGCCGTTGTTCTTCGTCCTGAAGAACATGCAGCTGCTGGACACGTACCACGGACTGATCCTGGTCTACATCGCCTATTCGCTGCCCTTCACGATCTTCTTCCTCAGCGGCTTCTTCCGCACCCTGCCCGGTTCGGTGGCCGAGGCCGCGATGATCGACGGGGCTTCGCACACCCGGACCTTCTTCCAGGTGATGCTCCCGATGGCCAAGCCGGGCCTGATCAGCGTCGGGATCTTCAACTTCCTGGGCCAGTGGAACCAGTACCTGCTGCCGGCGGTCCTGAACGTCGGCGACGAGGACAAGAAGCTGCTGCCGCAGGGCCTGGTGGCGCTGGCCGTCAGCCAGGGCTACAAGGGCGACTGGTCGGGCCTCTTCGCGGGCCTGGTCATCGCGATGCTGCCGGTGCTGGCGGCGTACATCGTCTTCCAGCGGCAGGTGCAGGCGGGGCTCACGGCGGGGGCGCTGAAGTAGCCGAAGCAGCCGAAGCAGCCGAAGCAGGGGTGAGCCGGCCCGGCGGGGAATCGGTCCCCCGGCGCTCGCGGACACCGCGGACACCGGGGGACGGCCTGCTGCTGTCCGGCGCCCGAGCGGCTACGAGCGTCGCCCGTAGTCGTGGTCGCCGTGGTGATCGCCGTGGTGGTGGTCGTTGTCGTGACGGTCGCCGCGGTCGTGGCGGTGATCGTCACGACGGTGGTCGTCGTCCCGGCGGTGGTCGCCGTCGTGACGGTGGTCGCCGTCGTGACGGTGGTCGCCGTCATCACGGTGGCCGTCCCAGCGGTGGTCGTCGTTCCAGCCGTGGTCGCCATCCCCGCGGTGATCGTCCCCACGGTGGTGGTCGTCACCGTGGTGGTCGTCGTCGTGACGGTGGATCTCGTACGGGTGCACCCACCAGCCGTTGTGACAGACGCGGCCCTCGGCGTCACGGTCCCCCTCGTCGTAGACGCCGCTGCCTCTGCTCTCCCCACTGGGCCCGGGACGCCCGTGGGAGTAGACGTACCGGCAGTCGAGAGGTGCCGCAGACGCCGCCTGCGCCACCGGGACGACGGGCAGCGCAGCACCGGTCGCACAGAGGACCACCAGCGCCGCACGCGCAATATTTCGCATCGGATCGCCCTTCACTCATCGATGGGCCGCGTCGTCACACGACCCCGGTTGAACCACGATGTCGAAGGAAAGACAGCCATCTGTGACCTATCGGCACCAAACCACACGAATGCGTAATGTGGTGCGCTAGGCGTCAAATGCGATGTATGACGTGCCGGTGACCCCGGGCTCCGGTGTGTCAGGCCGGCATGAAGGCGACACGGAGCCGGCCGAGCCGCGTATCGGACTTCTATTCGGTGGACTGAAGTTCCTCGTGACTCCTAGAGTTGGCAGGTGTACAGAAAGTCAGATGTAGGGAAAGAGTGGGTCCTGTCGTGAAGTTAACCCGAATCGCCGCTATGGCCACCGCCGCTGCTGTCGTTCCGGCAGTCCTGTTCGCCGCGCCGTCCTTCGCAACCGTTGCTGCCCCGTCCCCGTCCGCTCAGTCCGCCGCGGCGCAGCAGTCCGCCGGACAGCAGGGTGAAGAGCCTGCGGGCAAGGACCAGCGGGCCGAGAAGGACCGGGCCGAGATCCAGGGCATCGTCAGCGTCGCGCGGCCGGGTTCCGCGCTGGGCGATGACGCCAAGAAGGCGCTCGACGGCGATGCCGCGGTGATGCGCGAGTTCCTGGAGCGCGGTCAGTATGCGGCCCGGGACAAGGACAACGGAGTTCAGATTGCGCGCATCGTCTCCACCGGCGGCCCGGGGGTGAAGGAGGCGGGTCAGGCGGCGCTGAAGGGAACTCCCGCGGATCGTGTCCGCTTCCTCGAGGTCGGTCAGTTCCAGCAGCGGGACATCGACAACCAGGTTCTGATCGCGGGGTACGTCTCTATCGGCGGTCCCGGGGTGAAGGAGGCCGCCAAGGCGGCGCTGAAGGGGACCCCTGAGGATCGCGTCCGCTTCCTTGAGGTCGGTCAGTTCCAGCAGCGGGACATCGACAACCAGGTTCTGGTCGCGCGGGTCATTTCCTATGGTGGCCCCGCGGTGAAGGAAGCCGGGAAGGCAGCGCTCAAGGGCACTGCTGAGGATCGTGTCCGCTTCCTCGAGACCGGCCAATACGAAGCCCGTGACAAGGACGAGAAGGCAGGCGGCCGACGCTAATCGTTCGAAGGCCCGGTGAATGACGAGAAGCCCAGCCACGCCGTGGCTGGGCTTCACTCATGCGTGCCTCTTGCCAGGTGTCCCTGCCATCCCCGGCTAGATGCGGACCCGGAAACCGGGGCCGGCACCGGTGGCGATGCGGCCGTGGTCGGCCCATGCACCGCGGCCGTCACCGCCCGGATTCACCAGGGCGTCGACGGCGCCGTTGTCGTGGACGACGAGGTGGTCGGCCCTGCCGTCGCCGTCGATGTCGGCGAAGCGGATGCCGGCGCCGGGTACCGGGGTGCGCGAGACGATCCGGCCCCGGGCGGTCCAGCCGCCCTGTCCGTCGCCGCCGTCGTTGATCCAGGCGCGCACTGCGCCGTTGTCTTCGAGGACGAGGTAGTCGGCCTTGCGGTCGCCGTCGATGTCGGCGAAGCGGACCTTGGCGCTCGGTGCTCCCGTGCCGGCGGCGATGCGGCCCTGGCCGGTCCAGCCGCCCTGGTCGTCGCCGCCGTCGTTGATCCAGGCGCGCACTGCGCCGTTGTCTTCGAGGACGAGGTAGTCGGCTTTGCCGTCGGCGTTGATGTCGGCGAAGCGGACCTTGGTTGCAGGGGCGCCGGTCCCCTTGGCGATGACGCCCCGGTTGGTCCAGCCGCCGCGGTTGTCGCCGCCGTCGTTGATGTAGGCGCGGACGGCGCCGTTGTCTTCGAGCACGAGATAGTCGGCTTTGCGGTCGCCGTTGATGTCGGCGAAGCGGACCTTGCTGCCGGGTGCTCCGGCACCCTTGGCGACGATGCCGTAGTCGGACCAGCCGCCCTGTCCGTCGCCGCCGTCGTTGATCCAGGCGCGCACTGCGCCGTTGTCTTCGAGGACGAGGTAGTCGGCTTTGCCGTCGCCGTTGAAGTCCACCTGGTAGTCGCCCAGCGGGGCCTCACGGGGCGGGGCGGGCTTGATGTCCACGCGCTCGCGCACCCAGGCGCTGCCGGCTGCGCGTTCCAGCCCCTCGTAGAAGGCGGTCGCCATCTTTGCGTAGCCGCTGTCGTTGGGGTGGAGACGGTCGTTGAGGTCGGGGACGGTCACGGCACCCATGTCCACGTATCCCACCTTGAAGCCCTTGTTCCGTCGCTCGGTGACCAGGCCCGGAACTTCGGCGTTGAACTTCTCGACGCGCTTCTGCACATCCGCCAACTGTGATGGGACGAGGGAGGAGACCAGCACTGTCATCTCGGGCGCCGCACGGGTGATCTGGTCGATCAGGCGGCCGAGCCGGGCGGGAGCGCCGTCCACGTCATTGTTGCGGTCCATGTCATTGGTGCCGATGTTGAGGAGGACCACGTTCGGGTCTGCCGCCGGGAGCCAGCGTTCGATGTTCTCGGAGAGATCGGAGATCTGCCAGCCCGAGTGGCCTTCGTGTTCCGCACCGTTGGTGCGCACTGAGCCCACGAACCGCAGGGAGCCGGCGTGAGCGGCCAGCTTGTCGTGCAGGGCGATGCGATAACCGTCGCCGGTGGAGCTACCGGCGCCCCGGGTGATCGAGTCTCCCAGGGGCATGACCGCGAGACGCGGAACTTTCCAATTCTGCGGGGCGGCCTGGGCAATCGGGCCGGCCGGGGCGGCCTCCGCAGCCGGCGGCGAGGGAACTGCGGCGGCGGGCGTGGCCGCTGCGACCGCCGCCAGGCTCGTCGCCAGTGCGGCAGCCAGTGCGGGAACGAAAAGCCGCGCTACGGAGTGACGACGCGGGTGAGTACGGGACATCGTGCCGGGGACTTTCCATGAGGGCTGCTGAGGGATCGGGAAGCAGCCGGGACGAAGGCGGAGCCCCGCGCCGGTTCGGCGGCGCGGGGCTCTGTCACATCTGCCGGATGATCCGGCGGATCGAGACGGAAGAAGAGGCGAGGTCAGATGTGGACCTTGCTTGCGGGTGCTCCGGCGCCCTTGGCGATGGTGCCGTAGTTGGTCCAGCCGCCGCGGTTGTCGCCGCCGTCGTTGATGTAGGCGCGGACGGCGCCGTTGTCTTCGACGATGAGGTAGTCGGCTTTGCGGTCGCCGTTGATGTCGGCGAAGCGGACTTTGGTGCCGGGTGCTCCGGCGCCCTTGGCGATGGTGCCGTAGTTGGTCCAGCCGCCGCGGTTGTCGCCGCCGTCGTTGATGTAGGCGCGGACGGCGCCGTTGTCTTCGACGATGAGGTAGTCGGCTTTGCGGTCGCCGTTGATGTCGGCGAAGCGGACTTTGGTGCCGGGTGCTCCGGCGCCCTTGGCGATGGTGCCGTAGTTGGTCCAGCCGCCGCGGTTGTCGCCGCCGTCGTTGATGTAGGCGCGGACGGCGCCGTTGTCTTCGACGATGAGGTAGTCGGCTTTGCCGTCGGCGTTGATGTCGGCGAAGCGGACCTTGCTGCCGGGTGCTCCGGCACCCTTGGCGACGATGCCGTAATCGCTCCAGCCGCCACGGGTGTCGCCGCCCCTGTTCAGCCATGCATGGACGGCGCCGTTGTCTTCGACGACGAGGTAGTCGGCCTTGCCATCACCGTCGAAGTCGACATCGGCGTCCCCCGGAACGTCGCTCGCAGGCTGCGGGGTCGGGACGGAGACGACTCCGCGGATCCACTTCTCGATGTCGTCGACGCGGGTGCCGACGGCGCCGGTGCGGGTCTCTTTCTCGTCGGTGCCGAAGCACCCACCCTGCCAGGAACGGCTGTTGACGCCGACCAGCTCGAACTTTCCGCCGATGTCCCGGAAGGCCGGGCCACCGTTGTCCCCCTGGCAGATGGCGGCGCCCTGGGTCTTTGCCGAATAGTCGACCGTTACTTCCTTCACGGTGCTCACGGAGAACTTCGCGTAGTGCAGACGGTCGGGGATCCACTCGGTCCCGGTACGGCCATAGCCCGAGACCCACAGGTCCTCGCCGGCGAGCGGGATATTGACGCCGAGGTTCACCGGGGCGATCCCGCTGACCGGTTTGGCCAGCTTGGCCAGTACCAGGTCCCGGTCCTCGCGGGGGACGAGCTCCAGGACTTCCCCGACGCTGCCCGTCTCCCCGGTCAGGTCGGCGCGACCTATGGTGGCGATCGTCTTGGGTATCGTGGCGGGGAGCTTGAGGCTCTCAGCGGGATTGTCGGCGAAGCAACTGGCGGCGGTGACCAGCCACTGCGGCGAAACGAGAGCTGCCGAGCAGCTGTGCTTCCCGCCGATGTCGAGCTTTGCGGTGAAGGCGAACGAGTCATTCGCAGGCTGGCCGACGACGGCGTGCGCGGAGGTCGCCGTCAGGGTGTTGGCCATGACTGCAGTTAAAGCCATGATGGCAAACCACGCGGCGCGTGGACGTCTGTCAGACATTCTTATTTCTTTCTTGTTCGAATATATGGCAGGGTCTACAGGGTGGGCCCTACCGATAGATGGTTGCTGCGTGTGCGCCGGGTATCGAAGCCGTATTCTGCGCCTACTAGTCGCCCAGGGTTGCCAGGCCGTAGCACCCGAAGGCGCTGGCGATTACGGCCAGGCAGGCTACGCAGAGCCCCCAGATCGCCCTTTTGTGTCGATATCCCGTGCGCTGGGCCCCGCGGAACTCGCGAACGGCGCACACCAGGCTTGCTGCAGCGAGAAGCGGCGCGAAAACCCATGTGATGTAGATGAACCAAGCGAAGATCGCAGCGAGCCCCAACGGTAATGCAAACCGTCTGGGGTGTGCCGGTCCATCCATCTCATCTTGAATACTCCGCGAACTGTCGGCCTGGTCGCCCTTCATGCTGATTCCCCTCGCTCGCCTGGCCGTAGGGCCGCCGTGTCCTTCGACCGGAAGACTGTCAGTAGTCCATGGCTTCGGTCCAAGAGAAGGACTGTGACCGGGTCCTTGCCGGACCGAGCCAGTTGGCAAAGCCGTTGACCTTGTCCGCCATGTACTTGTCCCACAACCCGTTCAATCCCGGAATGGGAGGGTGCATGAAGGAGTTGAGGCTCGTCTCGTTCTCGATGGTGATCTTCACCTGCGCAGTACTCGTCTTCTCATCTCGTGAGACCACGATGAATTTGTAGCTGTACGAGCCGATGAAGAGGTTCCCTGTGCTGCCGTAACGGCCATGGGAGAACTTCCTGACCACCCACGCGGAACCGCCCAGCGTCAATACATCCATTGCGTCGTCGATCGGCCGGGTCCAGCCCTCCTCCTTCAGGAGATTGTAACCGTGGCTGCGGTCGGGGTCCGGGGTGTTTCTGCCCGCGCCGACCTCCTCGCGAATTCTCTTGCGGACGACGTCCATCGAATGATCCTTGCGAAGCTGCTTGGTGAACTCGTCATCAGGGCCGTATTCCGTGTGGTCCTCCCCGCCGAAGCCGGTCAGCCATTGCAGCCCCGTCATGAACGGCCCGGGCTTGCCCTCGGGATCCGTGATATCCGTCGTCGTCATCATGGCGAGTTGCATCCGCACTTCCACCGGGAGCTTCTCGCGCTCCTTCCACAGCTTCTCCTGCTCCTGGCGTCGTTTTTCCTCCTCCTGGATCTGCAGGTAGCGGTAGTGCTTGTAGGCGTCCTGGTAGGCGCCCTCGGCGGTTGCGGCATCCTTGCCTGCGGTCGTGGCGGAGGTCCGGGCCGCATCAGCGTAGGAATAGGCCGCGTTGGCCGATGCCGTCGCCTGGACGGCGGAGATGTCGGCGCGTGTCGCTGAATACGCGGCTTCGTCGGCATCGTGCTCGGCCGCTGTTGCCGCCGCGTCGGCAACTCGCGCCGACTTGAGCGCGTCTGCTGCCGAGGTCTCGGCCTGCTGAGCGAACCCGCGCGCCTGATCGGCGTAGGTCTTGGCTTCCCCGGCCACCTTGGCGGCCTTCTCGGCATAGGCTTTGGCCTGATCGGCGGCCTGATTGGCCTTGACCGCAACGACGGCGGCTTCAGCGGCGTTCTTCTGCGCGAGCGCAGCGACCCCAGCTGCCTCGGCGATGAGCTGCTGGATCGTGGCGACATGCGTGGCCGTCAGGTGATCCCGTCGGACTGTCGAGTATTGACCGAACTCCACGAAGTCATGCAAGGCGCTGTCGGTTCCCTCGAGGGCGATCCTGGCCGCTGCCTTGGTCTCGGCGCCGTCGCTGCCGAGTAGCCGGGTGGCGGTGATCCGGTCGTCTGCAACCTGGGCCGTGTACTGGCCTTCATCGACGAAGGAGCGGAGCTTGCCGATAGAGCCGTCGCGCAGAGCGGCCTGAGCGGCGCTCTTGAGCTCCTGGCCGCCGCTTCCCATGATCTGTGTCACGCGGATGCGGTAGTCGGTCAGTGCCACGTTGTACTGGCCAGTGCTCAGGAACTCGCTGATCTGCTTCGCATCACCCTTGAGCGCTGCGGCTGCCGCCGTGCGGACGTTCTCCACGTCACTGGTGCTCGCAAGGCGTTCGACCCTTGCGCGCTGGTCCTCCGCGGCGGCCTGTTGCCAACCGCTGCGCAGGTAACTACGCATCGACTCATCCGAACCGGCCAGTGCGGACTTCGCTGCCGACTGGCCCCACGAACCACGGGTTTTGAGGGCCAGGACCGCGACCTTGCGGCCCTTGGCAATCATCTCCTCGGCATCCGTTCCGGGCCTGAGCGCTTCGTCGACGAGGCGCGTGGCTTCGGCATCCAGGTCCTTGGCCGTCTTGGCCGCCTGATCCGCCTTCGCGACCTCCAACTCCTGGGCCTTCTTCTCGGCCCGGGCCGTCTCGATCCCGGCCGCGGTCCTGGCCTTCAGCTCCTCGGCCTCGATCTTCACCGCGACGTCGTGGACCTTCTTGGCCGTGGCGACCGCATCCGATGCCTTGTCGGCAGCCTGTTTCGCCGCAGTGGCGTGCTCCGAGGTCTCCTTCGCGGCTGTGGTCGCCTCGCCCGCGTGCTCCGCGGCCCGCCGCGCGGCTGCGGCTGCCTGCTTGGCGTGATCGGCGGCCGAGTGTGCGGCTTGACGTGCCTCGCCGGCAGCGCCTGCGGCCTCGTAGGCCAGGTCCCGCGCCGCGACGGCGGCCCTGCGCGACTCCCGCGCCTGGGTGCGGGCATTGGCCGCCCATGCCTTGGCCTGGGCGGCCTCGGCCCCGGCCGCCCCGGCGTAACCACCGGCTTCGTCGGCGGCGTTCGCCGCCTCGTCCGCGTTGGCACTGGCACTGAGCGCCGCGTCGGCAGCGACGCCGGCGGCCCGGGCCGCCGCCTCGACCTGTCCGGCGACCTTCTCCGCCGCCTCAGCCGCGCGCACGGCCGCATCCGCTTCCTCGGCGGCCTGCCGGGCGGCTGAGGCCATTCCTGCGTCCGAGGCGGCGTCTGCCGCCGCGTTTCGGGCCCGCGCCGCCGCCGAGGCGGCAGCCGAAGCCGCGGCAGCGGCGTTCGCGGCGGCGTTGGCGGCCATGCGTGCCGCATAGTTGGCCGCCTGAGCCGCGCCTATGGCCTCCTGCGCGGCACTCGCGGCACCCTTCGCGGACTGCGCCGCACTCCGTGCCCAGCCGGCCGCCCGCCCGGCGTCCTTGCCGGCCGCCTTCGTCTCCTCGGCGGCCTTCTTCGCGTCTTCCTTCGCCAGTTCGGACGCCTTCACCGCACGCGCCGAGGCGCTCTTGGCGGCAGCCGTCTGCTGCTTGGCGACCTCGCCCGCCTCCTTGGCCTGCTGAGCCAGCTGAGCTGCAGTGGCGCGCTCCTGGTCACGGGAACG
This sequence comes from Streptomyces telluris, assembly GCF_024519335.1. Taxonomy (NCBI): domain Bacteria; kingdom Bacillati; phylum Actinomycetota; class Actinomycetes; order Kitasatosporales; family Streptomycetaceae; genus Streptomyces; species Streptomyces telluris. Next base: position 90,904 of record NZ_JANIID010000016.1, on the reverse strand, counting down.
AGCGATGTTCTGTCCGACCGCGAGGAACTCGCGGATGTCGTTCGCCGACCCCCGGAGCGCGACCTTCGCGGCTTCCTTGGTCGCCGGACCGCCCGCGCTCATGATCTGCGTGACCTTCAGGCGGTCGTCATTGATGCGAGTCGTGTACTGGCCCTGGTTGAGGAACTTGCGGACGTCGTCGATCGAGCCCCGCAGCGCCGTCTGAGCGGCCTCCTTGGTCGCCGGGCCGTCCGACTCCATGATCTGTGTGACACGGATCCGCATATCCGTCTCGAACGGTGCCTTCCAACCATCCTTCAGGAAGGCGCGCAACTTCTCCTTCGAACCGGAGCGCAGCGCTTCGTGGGCCACCTCACGCACCGTCACGCCGCCGGCCATGAACATGCGTGTCGCATCGGCGCGGTCGTCGGTGTACTCGGCGAAGTCCTTTTCGCTGCCGAGGAACTTGCGGACATCGTCATCGGTACCCATGAGCGCGGCCTCGGCCGCCGCCTTGACCGCGGGACCGCCCGACGTCCACAACTGGACGACACGGCCGCGATCGGTCGCCGGATCCGTAGCTTCGTCCGCTGCTGCCGGGGAGTTCCCGAGCAAACCTGCGAGAAGCGCACAAGGCAGTACGCCGAGGCTCAGGGTACGTAAGCCGAGCTTCCGTCTGTGCCTGCTTCTCGTTAAGAAGAGGTTCTCTCTCACCAGTCGCTTCTTCCTGGCCACTTGCAAATCGCCGCACTTCGGCGGCGTGAGCATAGCCAGCGTCCGGGAGGTGACGCTCTGTCATGGATGCTCTTTCCGTGCCTTTCCGGTGAGCGGCAAGGGGAAGGTGTGTCATGTTCACGACTTTGCGTACCGGCGGTAAACCCCTGGATTGCCGGGAAAATCAAGTTGAGGAACCGTCAGATGCAGGCAAAGTCGGTGGGGGTGATAGGTTCCCGCGCAGTTGTCTTTATTTCGCCGTTACGCACGGCCTCCGCCGATGCGTGACCATCGGAAGGATTCCTTGGTGTTACTTCGCGCGCGTCGCATGCTGATCGCCGGTGCCATCGGGGCCGGCTCCGTCATCGCCGGCATCTCGGCTTCGGGTCTCGCTGCCGCTGCACCCACTCCCGCTGCTACGGACGACGCCACGCCTCCGTTCGCGGTGGAGAACTTCGACTACCCGAACGCGGCGAAGATTTTCCAGGAGCAGGGCATCGCGCTCCGTAAGGGGGATGGTCGCATCCTGCTCGTCGACTGCAAGGTCTCGCGGCAAATCCAGGTCCTGACCTCGGTGAACCACCCCGGGCAGAGTGAACCGGGCGTGTACTGCTTCAAGGTCGCCGGAACTGGTAAGACCGGTTATCTCGAGCTGCAAGTCCCCAGCGTCTACAGCATCATGACCGGCGACGTCGCCGTGCGAGCCAAGCTCAGGGTGGACGGCAAGGATCAGGAGCCCGTCGTCTTGAGCAAGAACGACGCGGTGGGGGTCGGCGTCGGTGCACCGGTGCCCGGTCCGGCCACCACACTGGTCGAGCTTCGCGTCACCGGCTGATCACGGGACCGGCCTGCTCCGGTTTGAGCTGTGGCCGCCGCCCCGGCTCGTGCCGGGACCGGGTGTCACCCGGGGCTGGATGCGGTGCATAGTGAGATTAGGTCCACCTTTTCCTTTTCGGGGGAGGGTGGACCTACTGGCTCCCAATGGAGCTCTCGATGCGGTTCAAGGGCTTGACGGGGTCTGGGGCGGACGGCTCTGCTTAGGGTTCATATGTTGTATGGATGGCCGGGCTCCAGTGTTGTGGTCCGGTTGAGGGGACGGCCGGCGTGCCGTGTCCGGCTAGGCGGGAGTGGATGGGCGTGGAGACTCCGGGGTCGCAGTCGTCGCTGCACCGGGCCAACCTCGAGCGGGTCGTGCGCGCGGTGCGCAGGGCGGGGTCGCTCACGCAGGCCGAGATCGCCCGGGCTACCGGGCTGTCGGCCGCTACCGTCTCCAATATCGTTCGGGAGCTGAAGGACGGCGGGACCGTCGAGGTCACGCCCACCTCCTCCGGGGGGCGGCGGGCCCGGAGTGTGTCCCTGTCCGGGGACGCCGGGATCGTCGTCGGGGTGGATTTCGGGCACACCCACCTGCGGGTCGCGGTCGGGAACCTTGCCCAGCGTGTGCTTGCCGAGGATGCCGAGCCGCTGGATGTGGACGCGTCCGCCGCGCAGGGGCTGGAGCGGGCCGAGCGGCTGGTCAGGCGGTTGATCGCGGGGACCGGGATCGATCCGTCCAAGATCATTGGGGTGGGGCTCGGCGTGCCCGGGCCCATCGACGTCGAGACCGGGACCCTGGGGTCCACCGCCATCCTGCCGGGGTGGGCCGGGACCAATCCGCGGGATGAGCTCGCGGAGCGGCTCAGGGTGCCCGTTCATGTGGACAATGACGCCAACCTTGGCGCGCTCGGCGAGCTCGTGTGGGGGGCCGGGCGCGGGGCTGCCGATCTTGCTTACATCAAGGTCGCCAGCGGTGTGGGTGCAGGGCTTGTCATCAATGGGCAGATCTATCGCGGGCCCGGGGGCACTGCGGGTGAAATCGGGCATATTACGCTTGACGAGTCCGGGCCCGTCTGCCGCTGCGGTAACCGGGGGTGTCTTGAGACCTTTACGGCTGCCCGCTATGTCCTTCCCCTGCTCCATTCGGCCCACGGCACCGATCTGACCGTCACCCGCATGGTCCAGCTCGCCCGTGAAGGCGACCCCGGATGTCGACGGGTGATTTCGGACGTCGGGCGGCATATTGGTAGTGGTGTCGCCAACCTCTGCAACCTCCTCAACCCCCGCCGCGTCGTGCTCGGCGGCGACCTCGCCGATTCCGGCGAGCTCGTCCTCGCGCCGATCCGCGAATCCGTCTCGCGCTACGCGATCCCCAGCGCCGCACGGCAGTTGGAGGTCGTGCCCGGTGCGCTCGGCGGTCGCGCCGAGGTGCTCGGTGCGCTCGCCCTAGTGCTGAGCGAGATGGGTGATTCCACCCTGCTGGAGGGGCATGCTCCGGTGGGTGCTCCGCTGCCCTCCTGAGGCCCCGCCTGAGGCTCGCCCGAGTTCGGTACCAGTCGTTCCAGTCGTTCCAGTCGTTCCAGTCGTTCCAGCCGGTTCCCGGCGGCTTCATCCCACTTTTGGGTCAAGCCGCTTCAAGCTCCTCCTTGAGTTCACGTAGATAACGAATGGCACCGTTGCCATCTCGTTAAGGATTTACTTCTTGACGGCCCCTTTGCGGCCGAGTTGACTTCCAGCCACCTCGGCCGCAACGACGCGGCCTCGTCAGGGAGGTTTCTGCAAGTGAACACGCATCTGCGTCGTGCAGCCGTGGCCGTGGCGGCCATGTCGATGGCGGCCGGTCTCGCCGCCTGTGGCAGTGCCAAGGAGGCCGGCGGCGGGGAGACCAAGAAGGACACGAAGGGCCCGCTCACCATCGGGCTCCTCCTTCCGGAGAACCAGACCGCGCGCTACGAGCGCTTCGACAAGCCGCTGATCGAGAAGAAGATCAAGGAATTGGCGGGCGCCGACACCGTCGTCCTTTACGAGAACGCCAAGCAGGACGCCTCCGTCCAGCAGCAGCAGGTCGACACGATGATCACCAAGAAGGTCGACGCGCTGATCGTCGATGCGGTGGACGCGAAGTCGATAGCTTCCTCGGTGAAGAAGGCGAACGACAAGGGCATTCCCGTCGTCGCCTACGACCGTCTGGCCGAGGGCCCGATCAAGGCGTACACCTCCGTCGACAACGAGCGCGTCGGCAAGATCCAGGGCGAGTCGCTGCTCAAGGAGCTCGGCGACAACGCGTCCAAGGGCGAGATCGTCATGATGAACGGGTCGGTCACCGACCCGAACGCCAAGATGTACAAGGACGGCGCCCACTCCGTGCTCGACGGCAAGGCCAAGGTCGGAAAGGAGTACGACACCAAGGAGTGGAAGCCGGAGAACGCCAACGAGAACATGAAGGGCGCGATCTCCTCGCTGGGCAAGGAGAACATCGTCGGCGTCTACTCCGCCAACGACGGCATGGCCGGCGGCATCATCACCGCCCTCAAGAGCGCCGGCTTCGAAAAGCTCCCGCCCGTCACCGGCCAGGACGCCGAGCTCTCCGCCGTCCAGCGGATCCTCTCCGACGAGCAGTTCATGAGCGTCTACAAGCCCTACAAGCCCGAGGCCGACGCCGCTGCCGAGATGGCCGTTGCGCTCGCCAAGGGGAAGTCGCTCGACGGAATCGCCAAGAGCACCGTCGACAGCGGCACCCAGAAGAAGGTTCCTTCCATCATCGTCACCCCCTTCGCGCTCACCAAGGCCGACATCGGGAAGTACGTGGGTCAGGAAGGCTTCTTCAACCGCGACGAGATCTGCACTGAGAAGTACAAGGCTCAGTGCGACTCCGCCGGGATCAAGTAGGGATTCCGCAGATGTCCGCCACCACCGCCACCACGGCCGCAACGGCCCGGTCCGGCGCCACCCCCGTTCTCGCCCTGCGCGGGATCTCCAAGCGCTTCGGTGCCGTCCAGGCGCTCACCGACGTCGACCTGGAGATCCACGCCGGCGAGGTGGTCGCCCTCGTCGGCGACAACGGCGCCGGCAAGTCCACCCTCGTCAAGACGATCGCCGGCGTCGGCCCCGCCGACGACGGGGTCGTCGAGTGGGAGGGGCGCCCGGTCACCGTGGACCGGCCGCACGCCGCCCAGGAGCTCGGCATCGCGACCGTCTACCAGGACCTCGCGCTCTGCGACAACCTCGACGTCGTCGGCAACCTCTTCCTCGGCCGCGAAATCACCCGCGCCGGGGTGCTCGACGAGGTCGAGATGGAGCGCCGCGCCCGTGAGCTGCTCTCCACCCTGTCCATCCGGATCCCCAGCGTCCGTATCCCCATCGCCTCGCTCTCCGGCGGGCAGCGGCAGACCGTCGCCATCGCCCGCTCGCTGCTCGGCGAGCCCAAGATCGTCATCCTCGACGAGCCGACCGCGGCGCTCGGCGTCGAGCAGACCGCGCAGGTCCTGGACCTGGTCGAGCGGCTGCGCGAGCGCGGCCTCGGCGTCATCCTCATCAGCCACAACATGGCCGACGTGAAGGCCGTCGCCGACCGCGTCGCCGTCCTGCGCCTCGGCCGCAACAACGGCACGTTCGAGGTGGCGAGCACCACCCAGGAAGAGATCATCTCCGCGATCACCGGCGCCACCGACAACGCTGTCACCCGGCGCCGGGCCCGCTCCGCGGAGGCCACCAAGGCGGCGGGGGCGGCGGAGGCGGCGGAGGCCGCGGAGGCTGCGAAGGCCGGCGGTGCCGGCGAGGCCGCCGAGGCTGCCGGTGCCGGCCAGGCCGATCACGCCGACCGCGCCGGCCAGGCCGATCACGCCGACCGCGCCGGCCAGGCCGATCACGCCGACCAGCCCGAGAAGGAGGCGGGCGCATGACCACCAAGCTGCCCACGTCCACGTCGTCCACCGAGCCGCCCGCCAACGGCAATGGCAATGCCAATAGCAACGGCAACGGAAACGGCCAGGCCCCCGCCCACGACGCCGTCCCCGCCGTCGACCCCCGTCTCCTCGTCCGCGAGGAAGGCTTCGCCGGCTACTGGGGCGAGTTCCTCCGCAAGCTCCGCAGCGGCGAGCTCGGCTCCCTCCCCGTGATCGTCGGCCTGATCGTCATCGCCCTGGTCTTCCAGCTGCGGGACCCGGCGTTCCTCGGCGCGGAGAACCTCAACAACCTCTTCGTCACCGCCGCCGGCACCGGCCTGATCGCCGTCGGCATCGTCTTCGTGCTGATCCTCGGCGAGATCGACCTCTCCGTGGGCTCGGTCAGCGGGCTCGCGGCCGCCGTCTTCGCCGTGCTCAACGTGAGCCACGGCATGCCGGAGTGGCTGGCCCTCGTCCTCGCGATCCTCTCGGGCACCCTCATCGGCGCCCTGCACGGCTTCTTCTTCGCCCGGATCGGCGTACCCGCCTTCGTCGTCACCCTGGCGGGCCTCCTCGGCTGGAACGGCCTCATGCTCCAGGTGCTCGGCTCCAACGGCACCATCAACCTCGACGACTCCGGCATCGTCGCCGGTCTCACCAACCACTACTTCACCGACATCGCCGCCGCGTACGGGCTCGCGACGCTCGCCGTGGCCGCGTTCTTCCTGGTGTCCTTCCGGGACAGCAGGCGCCGCGAGGCCGCGGGCGTGCCCAGCAGGCCGCTCAGCGAGATCGTGCTGCGCACGGTGGCGCTGGCCGTGCCCGCCTACGTGGTGGCCTGGCTTTTCAACCAGTACAAGGGCCTGCCGCTGGCCGTGGTGATCTTCCTCGGTGTCGTCGTGGCGCTCGACCTCGTGCTGCGCCGCACGGCGTACGGGCGGAAGGTCTTCGCCCTCGGCGGCAGCGTGGAGGCGGCCAGCCGCGCCGGCATCAACGTCGCCGCGGTCCGGATCTCCGTCTTCGCCCTCTCCGGGACGATGGCCGCCGTCGGCGGCATGTTCCTGGCGTCGCAGATCAACGCCGCGAACCAGTCCTCCGGGGCCGGCAGCCTGCTGATGAACGCGATCGCCGCGGCCGTCATCGGCGGCACCAGCCTCTTCGGCGGGCGCGGCAAGACCTGGTCCGCCCTGCTGGGCGTGCTGGTGATCCAGTCGATCGCGTCGGGCATGGCGCTGCTGGGCATCGCCTCGGCGGTCCAGTACATGATCACGGGAGCGGTGCTGCTGGCCGCCGTCGTGATCGACTCGGTCTCCCGGCGGACGCAGAAGACGGCCGGCCGGGCGTAGGCCCCTGCGGGCTGCTCTCTCCCTGCGGGGCACCGCCGTCCGCCGACCACCCGGGTCTGCGGGCGGCGGTGCCCTTGCGTACGGGTGCGCCCGCCGTACGGGTGTACCGACGGGTGTACCCGTACGTACGAGCCTCTCCGTCGTACGAGCCTCTTCGTCGTACGGGCGCGCACGTGCGGGCGTGCACGCCCGTCGTCGTCTGCCCGCGCGTCGTGGCTGGTCGCGCAGTTCCCCGCGCCCCTTCGGGGCACGGCTGTGCAGCCGGACCACGTCCTATGAGGCGTTTTGTCGCGCCGCCGGGTCGCTCATGCGTCCGGTCGGGTGACTCAGGTCGCATCACCCGTTCATCGCCACTGCGGGCGGAACATTAGACTCGACGGATCTAGAGGTTCTCAAGACTTCTACATGTTTCTACAAGCCGACAGCTCGACGAAGAGGAGGCACGGGTGGCCCTGCTGACCCGCATCAGGGAACCGCGCGACCTGGACCGGCTCAGCCCGGAGCAGCTCGACCGGCTCGCCGCGGAGATCCGCACCTTCCTCGTCGACGCCGTCTCCAAGACCGGCGGACACCTCGGGCCGAACCTGGGCGTGGTCGAGCTGACCATCGCCATGCACCGGGTCTTCGACTCGCCCAAGGACAAGATCCTCTTCGACACCGGGCACCAGGCCTACGTCCACAAGCTGCTCACCGGCCGCCAGGACTTCTCGAAGCTGCGCGCCAAGGAGGGCCTCTCCGGCTACCCCTCGCGTGCCGAGTCCGCGCACGACGTCATCGAGAACAGCCACGCCTCGACCGTGCTCGGCTGGGCCGACGGCCTCGCCAAGGCCAACCAGGTCCTGGGCAAGGACGACCACGTCGTCGCGGTCATCGGTGACGGCGCGCTCACCGGCGGCATGGCCTGGGAGGCGCTGAACAACATCGCCGTCGCCAAGGACCGCCCGCTCGTGATCGTCGTCAACGACAACGAGCGCTCCTACGAGCCCACCATCGGCGGCCTCGCCAACCACCTGGCCACCCTGCGCACCACGGACGGCTACGAGCGCTTCCTGGCCCGCGGCAAGGACATCCTTGAGCGCACCCCGGTCGTCGGCAAGCCGCTGTACGAGACGCTGCACGGCGCGAAGAAGGGCCTGAAGGACTTCATCGCCCCGCAGGGCATGTTCGAGGACCTGGGCCTGAAGTACGTCGGCCCGATCGACGGCCACGACATCGAGGCCCTGGAGTCCGCCCTGCAGCGCGCCAAGCGCTTCGGCGGCCCCGTCCTCGTGCACTGCCTGACGCAGAAGGGCCGCGGCTACAAGCACGCCGAGCAGAACGAGGCGGACCGCTTCCACGGCATCGGCGCGATCCACCCCGACACCGGCCTGCCCGTCGCCTCCGGCGGCGCCAGCTGGACCTCCGTCTTCGCCGACGAGATGGTCAAGCTCGGCAAGGAGCGCGAGGACATCGTCGCCATCACGGCGGCCATGATGCAGCCGGTCGGCCTCGGCAAGTTCGCCAAGGCCTTCCCCGAGCGCGTCTACGACGTCGGCATCGCCGAGCAGCACGCCGCCACCTCCGCGGCCGGCCTGGCCACCGGCGGACTGCACCCGGTCTTCGCCGTCTACGCCACGTTCCTGAACCGCGCCTTCGACCAGGTGCTCATGGACGTCGCCCTGCACAAGTGCGGCGTGACGTTCGTCCTGGACCGCGCCGGTGTCACCGGCGACGACGGCGCCTCGCACAACGGCATGTGGGACATGTCGATCCTGCAGGTCGTCCCCGGCCTGCGGATCGCCGCCCCGCGCGACGCCGACCAGGTCCGCGCCCAGCTGCGCGAGGCCGTCGAGGTCAAGGACGCCCCCACCGTCGTCCGCTACTCCAAGGGCACCGTCGGCCCGGCCGTCGAGGCCGTCGGCACCGTCGGCGGCATGGACGTGCTGCGCCGCCCCGCCGAGGGCGTCGTACGGCCGGACGTCCTCCTCGTGTCCGTCGGCGCGCTCGCCCCGATGTGCCTGGAGATCGCCGACCTCCTCGACAAGCAGGGCATCTCCACGACCGTGGTCGACCCGCGCTGGGTCAAGCCGGTCGACGAGGCGCTGCCCGGCCTGGCCGCCGAGCACCGCGTCGTCGTCACCGTCGAGGACAACGGCCGCGTCGGCGGTGTCGGCTCGGCGGTCGCGCAGGCGCTGCGCGACGCCGGCGTGGACCTGCCGCTGCGCGACTTCGGCATCCCGCCGCGCTTCCTCGACCACGCCTCCCGCAAGGAGGTCATGGCGGAGATCGGGCTGACCGCGCCGGACATCGCCCGTCAGGTCACCGGGCTTGTCGCCAAGCTCGACGGGCGGCTGGAGGATGCGCCCGGGGCGGCCCCGGTGCCTGAGGCGGCCCCGGCGGCCTCTGAGGCGGCGGTGGAGCCGGCGCGCGACTAGGCTCCGCCTTCGCTCCGGGTCTTTTGCCTCAGCTGGCTGCCGGCTGTGCGTGGCTGGTCGCGCAGTTCCCCGCGCCCCTTACGGGCGCGCGGGCTGGTCGGCCGGCCGACGGCCGTGTGTGGCTGGTCGTGCAGTTCCCCGCGCCCCTATGGGGCGGCTCTTCCGGGCCGGTCGGTCCACCTATCCGGGTGGTCCGACCGGTCCGTCTGCATATGGTCCGGTGCGTCCCATCGGGTGAATCCTGTTGAGGGTGGCCGGTCAGGCCCCTGCCCGGCCCGGATCATCGCGGACACTCGCTCAGTTCATGGTGAGCACGCGAGCAGGTGGACAGGTGGAGGTGGGCCGATGAGCACGAGCGAACAGCAACCTCTCGGGGAGCCCCGCGGCAAGAGCAAGCGCGGAATCTTCCGGACCAAATCGGTGGAGCAGTCCATCCGGGACACCGAGGAGCCCGAGCACGTCCTCAAGAAGTCCCTGACGGCCTTCGACCTGACCGTCTTCGGTGTCGGCGTCGTCATCGGCACCGGCATCTTCGTCCTCACCGGCAAGGTCGCCAAGGAGAACGCCGGCCCGTCGGTGGCGCTGGCCTTCGTTCTCGGCGGCATCGTCTGCGGGCTCGCGGCGCTGTGCTACGCGGAGTTCGCCTCCACCGTGCCGGTCGCCGGCTCCGCGTACACCTTCTCCTACGCCTCCCTCGGCGAACTGCCCGCCTGGATCATCGGCTGGGACCTGATCCTGGAGCTGGCACTGGGCTGTGCCGTCGTCGCCGTCGGCTGGTCCGGCTACATCCAGTCGCTGATGGACAACGCGGGCTGGCATCTGCCCGTCGTCCTGCAAGGCACGCACGAAGGCCGCTTCGGCTTCGACCTCCTCGCCTGCATCCTCGTCCTGGTGCTGACGGCGATCCTCGTCCTCGGCATGAAGCTGTCCTCGCGCGTGACGGCCGTAGTGGTCGCGATCAAGGTCACCGTCGTCCTGATCGTGATCGTCGTCGGGGCCTTCTTCATCACCGGCTCCAACTACGACCCGTTCATCCCCGAATCCCAGGGCACCACGGCGGGCAGCGACATCCAGGCCCCGCTCATCCAGCTCATGTTCGGCTTCTCCCCGTCGAACTTCGGCGTCATGGGCATCTTCTCGGCCGCCGCCGTCGTCTTCTTCGCCTTCATCGGCTTCGACATCGTCGCCACCGCCGCCGAGGAGACCCGCAACCCCCAGCGCGACGTGCCGCGCGGCATCCTCGGCTCCCTCGCCATCTGCACGCTGCTCTACGTGGCCGTGTCCGTCGTCGTCACCGGCATGCAGAAGTACACCGAGCTGTCCACGGACGCGCCCCTGGCCGACGCCTTCAAGGCCACCGGGCACCCGTTCTGGGCCGGGCTCATCAGCTTCGGCGCGGCCGTCGGCCTCACGACCGTCTGCATGATCCTGCTGCTCGGGCAGAGCCGGGTGTTCTTCGCGATGAGCCGCGACGGGCTGCTGCCGAGGATCTTCTCCCGCGTGCACCCGCACTACGGCACGCCCTACCGGTCCACGATCCTGCTCGGCGTGGTCGTGGCCGTGCTCGCGGGGTTCACCTCGATCGACGTCCTCGCCGAGCTCGTCAACATCGGCACGCTCTTCGCGTTCGTCGTCGTGGCCCTCGGTGTCATCATCCTCCGCCGCACGCGGCCGGACCTGCCCCGGGCCTTCCGCACCCCGCTCGTGCCCCTGGTGCCCGTCCTGTCGGTGCTGGCCTCGCTGTGGCTGATGCTCAACCTGACGGCCGAGACGTGGGTGCGGTTCGCCGTGTGGATGGTCGTCGGCGTCGTCGTCTATTTCGTGTACGGGCGGCAGCACAGCCGCGTCCCGTAGCCCGCTCGCCTTCTCCACAGGTCTCTACGGATCTCTACGGACGCACCGCGCTCGGGCCCGCCACCTCCGCTCCACAGGAGGTCACGCGGGCCCGCAGCGCGCGGTCGGCGGTGACGACCACGCACCGGCGGCCCGGCTCCCGGGCCGCCACGAGCTCCACGATCCGGTCGTCACCGCTCCCCGCGGCCTCCTCGATCCGCACGCCCGGCACCGGGCCGGCGCCCCGCGCCTTTCCCTCCACCACGAGGACGACCTCGGGGGTGCCCGCGAACAGCTCCCCCTCGCCCCGCGCCGCGCGGTCCGCGAGGTGGTCCCGGAGCCTTTCGGTGGCCGCACGGCGGTCGCGCCACCAGCCGTCCGGCACCGAGCCGACGACGTTCGCGGAGTCCACGACCAGAAGGACCGGGAGGAGGGTGCTCATGCCCACAGCCTCGCACGCCAACTGCGGGCGGAGGCCCTGACCGGCCACGATGTTATTGTCGAGGGTCGACAAACGGGCTCCGAGCGCAGCGCGACCGAGGCCGAGTGCGAGAGCCGCATGCGAGAAAGGCTGGCAGCGAGTCATGGCAGTGCGTACGGCCACCCCGGTCACCGGCTGGCTACTGAGGGGGAGCGACGGCCGCCTGACGGCCTACGCACCGGCCGAGGGCGGTGTCGTGCGCTGGACCGAGACCCGGCCCGGCGGCCCCGAGTGGACGGGTCCGGAGCTGCTCGCGGTGCCCGGCCTGGAGGCGTGCCTGTCCATAGCGCAGAGCCCGCAGGGCTACGTGTACCTCGTCGGCGTGCGGCAGCGCGAGACCGAGGCGGGCGAGGTCGACACCGACATCGTGTACGCCACCCAGTTCCAGCCCGGCCGCCCGCCCACGAACTGGCGGTCGATCGGCTCGCCCCACGGCCCGGACCGGCAGCGCTCCGCCCAGCTCGGCGTTCCCACCGCCGCCGTCGACTCCACCGGCCTGCAGGTCTTCGTCCGCAACTCCGGCGGCGGCGTCTGCGGCCGCCGGCAGGACGCCCGCGGCATCTGGGGCCCCTGGACCGACATGAAGGGCAGTCACGTCCTCGACGGCCTGACCGCTTCCGCGACGCCGTCGGGGCGCATCGAACTGCTCGCCCCCGCGTCCGAATTCGTGCTGCGATGGCGGCAGGAACAGCCGGGCGGGCCCGTGCGGCGCGTGCGCAACGTCCCCGCGAAGCCGGGGGCTTGCTCGGCGACGGCCGGGGTCACCGGCGAGGACCGCATCACCCACTTCTGGCGTGACGCCGTCGACGGCGAACTGCACACGCTGGCGGCGGAGACCGCGGCCGCGGCCGAGGCCGGCGGCGACGCCGACGCCGAGCCCGCCACCGCCTCGGTCGGTGGCACCGGCAGCGGCGCGGTCGCCGTGCTGCACGCCGTCCTCGACGGGCACGAGTGCACGGTCCTGGCCCAGCGGGCGGCTTCCGGCCTGCCGGCCGTCGCCGTGTGCCCCAGCGGGGACGAGGTGCTGGCCGCGCAGTGGTCGGAGACCGGTGAGGAGTTCGCCGGGGCGCCGGCGCTGGCGCTGGATGCGGCGGGGCGGGTGACGGTTGCTGTGCTCGGTATGGACGGTCACTTGCGGGTGGCTCGGCAGCGGGGCGATGCGGCGGGGTTGGCGCTGGGGGCCTGGGAGCGGGTGTAGGGGGCGGGGGCATCCCCTACCCGCCCCTTCCCCAACCGGGGGCAAGCCCCCGGGCCCCCGGATCGCGCTGAACGCGCTCGTCCTCAAACGCCGGACGGGCTTTGATGGTGGTGCCGGAACCGGCCTGTGAAGCAAGCCGCGCCGACCGGCGCTGCAAGCCCGACGTGCCCGCCCCCTACAACCGCTTCGCGCTCCGCAGCCCCGTCGCGTAGAAGCCGTTGCCGTCCAGGCGGGCCGTGCCGCCCTTGTCGCCGAAGGTGGGGCCGTTGGCCTCTTCGCGGCTGGAGATGAAGCGGGGTTTGCCGTCGGTGTCGAGGCCCATGTAGATGCCGACGTGGTCCAGGCGTTCGCCGGTGCGCTTGTCGATGTCGAAGAAGACCAGGTCGCCCGGCTGCAGGCGGTCCGTGGCGTCGGGGCGCTTGCCGGTGAGTTCCAGGACGGGTACGCCGGGGGAGAGGCGTGCCATGCCGTTGGCGGTGCGGGGGAGGCCGTCGCCCTTGATGTCCTTGGCCATGAGGGGATAGCGGGCGCGGTAGCCGAAGACGGTGCGGATGAAGCCCGAGCAGTCCATGGCGCGGAAGCGTGCCGGTTCGGGGCGTTCGACGGTGCCGTCGCGGAAGCGGTACGGGATGCCGAGGTAGTCGTAGAAGTCGGATTCTTCCAGGCGCATGTCGCCGGCCGCGGATCCGTTGGGGTTCGGGGGGCCGAACTGGGCGTCGCCGGAGTAGGGGATGCCCTGGGCGTCCTTCTTCTGCGGGGCGCCTTCGAGGTATTCCATCGCGAAGGCGAAGATGTCGGGTTCCTTGCTGCCCAGGGACTTGCTGAACCAGTCCTTGAACCAGGCGGACTTCTCGGAGCCCTCCTTCCAGGCCTCCGGCAGCAGCCGCACCCAGCTGTCCGTGGTCACCTTGGCCGAGGTGTACTTGGGCTCGGTGAAGGTGCGGCCGGCGCCGGTGAGGACGGCGGTGCGGGCGCCGTCGGTGAAGGTGCCGAGCACTCCGCCGTCGGCCGCGCGCACGACGGTGCGGGCGGGGTTGGCCAGCCGTTCGAAGCGGCGTTCGCCGGAGGCCGGCTTGCTGCCGGTGGTCGCGCCGGAGCCCGCGACGGACTGCACCGGCGGCACGTCGACGTCCTGCTTCTCGCGCAGCTCGACCGTGAGGTACGCGCTGGTGCCGAGCAGGCCGAGCACGACCAGGGTGTGGACGGCGTGGCGGCCGGTCGGGCCCTTCTTCGGGCCCTTCCTCGGGCTCGTCGTCCGGCCCTTGCTCCGGTCCTTCGTCATGAGGCTGCGCTCCGTGGGGTCGGGTCGGGTCGGGAAGGCTCAGGCGGTGGGCATGAAGCCCAGCAGGATGCCGGCGGTCAGGACGACGTAGTTGGCGAGGGAGACGGTGCCGGTGGCCAGCAGGGTCGCGCCGCGCGGCTGGCGCACGAGCTGGTAGGCGATCAGGCCGGGGACGATGAAGCCCAGCGTCTGGTTCGCGTACATCAGCGGGAACTGCTGCTGCAGGATCACGTAGAGCGTCGCCTGCAGCACCACGCCGGTCAGGACGACCGCCGCGAACAGGCGCTTGCCGTAGAGGATCACGTAGCGCTGCAGCAGCAGGGTGCACAGGTACGTCAGGACGGTGATGCCGACGACCATGGCGGCGCGCTGCAGGCTCTCGACGAGGGTGAGGGCCAGCCAGCCGGGGGTGATCATGCCGCCGGGGGAGAGGTTGGTCGTGAGGTAGCAGACGAGGGAGAACAGCAGGCCGAGGGCGATCCCGATGGCGGCGATCTCCGGGGTGAGGACGGCGGGGATCAACGGAAGTCTCCTGTGGGATCTATGTAGGTCGGCACGTACACCGGGGGCTCTTCCCGCTGCGGACTCAGCTCCTCCGGCCGCTGAGTCTGCGACGTCTGCGACGTCTGCGGCGTCTCGTCCGCGGGCAGTTCCGCCAGCCGCTCCAGCAGCAGTTCGCCCTGGCCGTGGATGTTGCCGATGGCGATGAGCGAGGCGCCGGGGCCGAGCCGGTCCAGGATCTCCCGCTCCAGTTCGGCCGGATCGCGGCGGTCGCCGCCCAGGTCGACGATCTTCGAGCGCCACTCGGCGGGGATCGCGTCGGCGGCGCTCTTCGTCGGGTGGCCGATCAGGAAGACCGATTCCGGTTCGAGGCGGGGGATCAGCTCGCCCATCTGCCCGTTGCGCTCGACGCGGTCGGGGCGGCAGTTGATGAGGACGTGCAGGGGGCGCTCGATCGCGCCGAGGCTCAGCAGCTGCTCGACGTTCATCAGCGTCGACTCGGGGTCGTTGGCCGCGAAGATGTTGGCGAAGCGGAACGGCTTGCCGTCGGGGGTGAGGTAGCGCTCGACGGAGAGCACGCCGGGGTCCGGCGGCGCGTCGTACATGCCCTGCAGCGCGGTGGCCCGGTCGACGCCGAGGAGCTCGGCGACGGCCAGGGCGATGGCCACGTTCTCCTTGAACGTGAACCAGCTGAAGCCGCGCAGCTCGGCGTCGGTGACGGTCTCCGGGTCCACGGCGATCAGCCGGCAGTCGCGCTTGCCGGCCTCCTCGCGCAGGATGTGCAGCCGGTCGCGCTCGGCGGTGACGCAGATGCCGCCGTGCGGCATGGACCGGCTCAGCGACCGGGCCACGTCGTCCAGGGTGGGGCCCATCTCCGCCAGGTGGTCCTCGCGGACGTTGCACAGGACGCCGATCGTGGAGCGGATCAGCTTGGTCTGGTTGACCTCCTGCAGGGCCGGCATGACCGCCATGCACTCGATGACGAGCGCGTGCGGCCGGTACGCGGCGGCGCGCCGCACGATGCCGATCTGCTCGACGACGTTCGCGATGCCGAACTTGCGGTAGACGGGCTCCTCGGTGGCGTCCGGGTGGATGAAGCGCGCCGCGGTGCCGGTGGTCTTGGCGACCGTGACCAGGCCGCCGCCGCGCAGCGCGCCCGCGCACAGCCGGGTGATGGAGCTCTTGCCGCGGATGCCGTTGATCAGCACCCGGGTGGGGATCATGTCCAGGTTGGTGAAGTGGCGGCGCTGCTCGACGACGCCCGCGACCAGGACGATCGCGCAGCAGATCACCAGGACCGTGTAGAGGAAGAGCACCGGGTCAGTTCCTTCCGGAGGGGCGCGCCGGCTGCTTCTGGGCGAGTTGCTGCCGGATCAGTTCGAGGTTGCGGACGACCGCGCCCGCCTCGTCGTGGTGCTGCGGGAACAGCACCGTCCTGCGGTCGCCGCCGGCCAGGGCCTCGGCCTGGTCGGCGAGCTTGCGCAGCGGGCGGATGACGAGGATGTGCAGCCAGCCCAGGCAGGCGACGGCGGCGGTGACGCCGAGCAGTCCGGCGAGCATGGTGTGCCGCTGCGCGGTGTACTCGGGCAGCTCCAGCCAGGACGCCGGCTGTTCGCTGACGACCTGCCAGCCGAGGTCGCGGACGGCTCCGCCGCCGGTGAAGGGCGCGGCGGCCGCGAGGGAGGAGCCGTCTCCGGTGCGGTGCAGCAGCGCGGTGCCGTTGGTGGCCTTGCGCGCCTTGAACGCGAGGGCGTCCAGGTGCCGGCCGGGCAGCTTCGAGAAGGCGCGGAAGCCGTGCTGGCGGTCGGCGGCGATGATGCGGTGCTTGTCGTCCACGAGCCAGACCTGGCCGAGGCCGGGCCGGGTGACCATGGAGATCAGGAACTGCGGGTCGTACTCGCCGACGACGGTGCGGCCCTTGCCGCCGGGCACGGCCGCGTACGCGGCGACCGCCGGTTCCTTGCCCGAGGTGTTGAGCTGGGCGACGGAGTCCGCGTACGGCTTCCGGCCGCCCGGGTGGCGCGGGGAGGCCCCGGCGCGGGTGAGGACCTTGCCGTCGGCGTCGAGGACGTAGACGGAGCGGTAGCGGGGGTGCTCGCGCAGCGTCGTCTGCAGGACGGCCTTGTCGGCGGCGTCGTCCTTGCCGCCGCCCGCCCCGACGATCTGCGCGACGGAGGCGACGTCGGCCCAGCCCTCGTTGAGCGCCTTGCGGACGCGGTCGGCGGCGGTGTCGGTGCGCCGGCGCTGGTCCTCGACGAGCTGCTTGGGCACGGTGACGCCGCTGCCGGCGCGGTTGAGGAGCAGCATGAGCGGCGCGGCCCAGGCGAGCAGGACGACGCCGCAGACGATGACGGTGGCGCGGGTGCCGAAGCCGCCGCGCGCCCGGCCGGTGCGGGTGGGCCGCCCGCCGAGCAGCTGGCCGCGCAGGCTCTCCAGGGCGGCGCCGATCCGGGCCGGCTCGCGGCCGCGGAACCTGCGCACCGGCCGGTCGAGCTCGCCGCGGCCGATCCTGCGGCTCTCCAGGTACAGCTGGATCAGCGGGCGCTGGACCGTGCGGACCAGGATCCAGGTGACGAGCACGGCGAGGACGAGCAGGACGGCGGCGGCCACCAGCCCGAAGGCCTGGGTGCGCACGGCCTTGGCGTCCTCGGTGACCTTGACGGAGGTGACCACGGACAGGCCGAGGCCGCCCGCGGGGCTGGTCTCGCCGGGGGAGCGGCCCGCGGCCGCGTAGCCCACGGCGGTGCGGTGCTTCTTGTCCGGGCCGCCCATGAGGTTGCCGCTGGCGCCCGGGTGGCCGCCGGGCTCGGGGGTCTTGCCGAAGGCGGTGGCGGCCGTCTTCGCGGCGCGCTTGGCCCACGCCGTGCGGGTGATCGAGGGGCCGTCCTTGGCGAGGACCGTGCCGGCGGAGTCGACGACGAGCAGGGAGCGGTTCTCGCCGGTGGAGATCCCCGGCACGTTGAGGGTGCCGGAGGCGACGAGCAGCCGCAGCTTGCCGCCGTCGCGCAGGGCGGCGGTGACGAGCATGCGGGTCTCGCCGGAGGGAAGTTTCACGAGCCGGGGCGCGAGGCCGCCGTCCTTGTCGCTCTTGTTCCCGTTATCGGCGTTTTTGCTCGACCCGTCCTTGACGGCGTCGGCCAGAGGGATCGTTTCGCCACGGGCGGCGAGAAGGCTGCCGCTCGCGGGGTCGATGACCGCGAGGCCGCGCCACTTGTTGTAGACCTTGCCGAGCTTGTCCAGGACGGTGTCGGCCGGTACGGCCTGGGGCCCGGTGAACAGCGCGGCGGCGCGCTGGAGGTCGGTGACGCTCTCGTCCAGGGAGGCCCGCAGCGCGAGCGCGCCGTCCTCCGCCACCCGCTGCTGCGAACTGAGCACGGCCTTGTCGACGGCGGTCCGGTCGTGGTCGCCCAGCACCAGGGCGGTCGCCCCCGCCACCAGCAGCAGCAGCGCCAGGAGCGCGGCGATCGGCGGGCGGGCGCCGCCGAGCAGGGGCATGTCGGCACGCCGGCGTATCTTGCGCCGACGCGCGCCGCGCGGTGCGGTGGGCGGCATTCCTGGGTATTCCTTTCGGCCGCGGCACGGCATGCTGCCCGGGACGGCGGAATACCTTGTTCTGCTTGCCGCTCATCAGGATGGGCTAAGGGGAACTGCAGAATCCTAAGTGGAAGCTAAAGTATTGACAAAATCTCAACGACATGTCCTTCATGTGCGTGCGTATCGGGTGCAGTTGAAGTAAAGGCGGGAAGGCGTGCGGCTCCGGGGTACTTTTGCCGGCATGACGGGCCAGCCGGAGACCGCCCGCAGCGAGCGCACGGTCCGCATCGCGCGTACGGCCCGTGCGGCCCGCGCCTCCCGTGCGGCCCGCGCCGTGCGGACGGCGCTGCTCTGCGCGCTGCTCGGCGCCCCGCTCCTGGCCGGGGCGGCCGCCTGCGGGGGCCCGTCGGCCGGGGACGGGGACGGCCGCAAGGACACGACCAGGTCCCGCAGGGCCGCGCCGCATCCCCACGCCACCGGGACCGTCGACCTCGCCCGGCGCATCACCGACTACACCGACGGCATGACCGCCGACGGCAGCTACCGCATCCCCACCGAGCGCGAGCGCCGCGCCGTCGCCGACGGCGTCCGCGCCCTCCTCGACGGGGACCGTGCCGCGGCCGGGCGCCGGCTGAGCGGCGTCGGCTACGCCGTGCGCGACCTCGTCGACAGCAGCGGCACCCGGTACGCGGAGATCGCCGACGCCACGCGGGAGGGCGAGGTCCGGCGCGGCTGGGGCCGCGTCTACGTCGACCTGCGCGGCCCGGTCCGCTGGCAGGTCCAGGTCCCGCACCCCTCCGCCGACCAGCGCACCGAACAGCTCGGCATCGGGCTCCTGCGCGGCACCCCGGGCGGTGTGCTCGTCCTGGCCGGCGCCCACCGCGCGGCGGACTCCGGCGACGGCCCGGACGCCGCGGACGTCGCCCACCGCCGCGACTCCGTCTTCGCCGCCGTCTCCGACGCCCTCGCCGACCGCCGCCTCCCGGCCCTCCAGGTCCACGGCTTCGCCGACAGCAGCCTGCCCGAGCACGACGTCGTCGTCTCCCCGGGCAGCGGTGAGGCGGGCCTCCCCTCCGCCCGCGGCCTCGCCGCCGCCTACCGCGCGCAGGGCATGCGCGTGTGCGAGGTCTGGGAGCGCTACTGCGGCCGCCTCGAAGGCCGTACGAACGTGGAGGGCGAGTACGCGGGCGAGGCCGGCGTGCCGTTCGTGCACGTGGAGCACAACCGGCGGATCCGGGACGACGACGCACTGATCGCGAAGGCGGTGCGGGCGCTGGCGGAGGTGGCCGGACGCTGGGGGACGGGGCGGGGCTGACGGCCCGCGCCGCGGCGGTTCGCTCCGCCCGTGCTTCGCTGCGCCGAGCGGCCCCGCGGTCGCCCTGCCGGGTGTCCTTCCGGTGATTTTCGCCCCGGTGGCCGTGGGGAAAGGGTTACCTGATTCCTGTACCGGACGGCGGGCCGCCCGGGCGGCCGGTGCCGCCCACCGGGGCGGGAGGATGCGGATGCGGGGGGTGGGAGCCTATGGGGCCGGGGGTGCCACTGCGCCGGACGCGCGTGCAACGGCGCATCGGGCTGGGGCTGGCCTGCGCGGCCCTGGTCACGCTGGCCGTCGTGCTGTGGCGCGGCGACGTCGAAAGCCCCGGGACGGCGACGTGGATCTCCGTCGTCTCGGCCGTCGTCTCGGCGTGCGCCTTCGTCGCCGATCTCCTGAACGGCTTCCGGGACGGCACCCCGAACCAGGGCGACCGGGGGCGGCAGGCGGCCGACGCCCTCGCCGAAGCCGTACGCGGCCAGTGGGCGGCGGAGGCGCAGCTGCGCAGGCTCCAGGACCCGGAACCGCTGAACGTCCGCTGGTCGCGCGTCGGCCCGCCCCTCGCCGACCACCAGGACAACATCCACAGGGGACGGCCGGTGCCCCCGCCGCGCGACGGCGACCAGCAGCTCAGCCGGATCGCCGAGGCGTTCGCCGCGGTGCCGTCGCACCGGCTGGTGGTCCTGGGCGGCCCGGGGGCGGGGAAGAGCATCCTCGCCGTGCAGTTCGTCCTCGACGTGCTCAAAGCCCGCGAGCCGGGCGGCCCGGTGCCCGTTCTCTTCCCGCTCGCCGGGTGGAATCCGCAGTCCCTCACCCTGCGCGAATGGCTGGCCGAACGGCTGTCCGCCGAGTACCGCACGCTGACCGTCTCGGCCGGAGACTCCATCCTGGCCCACCAGCTGCTGGCATCCGGTCTCATCCTGCCCGTGCTCGACGGCTTCGACGAGCTTTCCCCGCCGGCGCAGGGCGAGGCGTTGCGGCGGCTCAACGCGGAGCTGGACGACCGGCTGCCCGTCCTGCTCACCTCCCGCACCACCGCCTGGAGCCGCGCCGTGCAGGCCGGCGACGTCCTGACCGCCGCGGAGGTCGTGGAGCTGCGACGGCTCGACTTCGGCACGGCACGCACCTACCTGGAGCGCACGGCGCGGCCCGACGGCCGGGGCTCGACCTCGTGGACGCCGGTGCTGCGGGCGGTGCCCCCGGGGCCGCTGACCGAGGTGCTGGGCACGCCGCTGATGGTGGCCCTTGCCCGCACCGTCTACGGGGACACCTCCCGCGATCCGGCCGAACTCCTGGACGCGGGGCGCTTCCCGACGGCCGAGAGCATCGAGGAACACCTGCTGGACGCCTTCGTCCCGGCGGCCTTCGGCGACGCGCCCGGAAGCACCTGGCGGCCGGACGCGGCCCACCGCTGGCTCCGCCGCCTCGCCCGCGGCCTGGACGGCCCCGCCCCGGACCGGCACGCCCCGGACGGCCACGACCGCCGGCGCGGCACGTGGCGGCTCGCCTGGTGGGAGCTGCCGGACGCGATGCCGAGGGCTCTGCGCGTGATCGGCCCCGCCCTGACGGCCCTCCTCGCGACGGCCGCGCTGCTGGTGCCGCTGGCCTGGTACGGCAAGGGGGTCGTCGGCAACTGGGACAGCCCCCTGTCGATGGTCCTCCACCTCACGGGCATCTTCGCGGGCCTGTGCTGTGGATTCGCCTGCCTGCTGCCCGCGCGGGCGGACACGCCGCAAGGGCCGCGCCGGCTGGCCCGCACGGCGGTGACGCTGATCGCCGTCGCCGCACCCCTCGCCGTCGTGGCCGGACTCCTGGCGCCACCGCTCTTCGGCTTGAGGCTGGGGGACGCGATCACGCCCCGGCCCGTCTGGTTCTTCAACGGGTGCGCCTTCGGGCTGATCCTGTCGATGCTCTTCGCCGTCGCCGGTCTGCCCCGGCGCCCGCCCCCGCTGGGCCTGCCGTGGGCCGGCAGCGCGAGCGGCCTGGGGACCGTCCGAGCGCTGGCGGGCGGCCTCGCCGTCGCCGGGACGGTCCTCCTGACCGTCCGGCTGGTCGTACCGGCCATGACCTGTCTCGCGGCGGGGCTGCTCCTGTTCCTGGCCGGACTGCGCCACGCCGAGCGGGCCGCAACCCAGTTCGCGGGCCCCGCCGCCGTTCTCCGCGGCTTCGGGACCGGTCTCCTGCGCGGGTTCCTCGTCTGCTCACTCATCGGAGTGGCTGCTTCCGCGGTCGTCGGAGGCATCGTGGGGGCGTTCGCGGCGTACGAGGTCCGCTCCGCTCCCTCACTCGGGAACGGCCAGCGGATCGACGGCTGGTACGTCCGGGTGGCAGCCGACGGCATCCGCACCGTCGAGTCCCGGAAGCAGTACGCGGGCGAGCTGCTGCCCCGCGGCCCCCGCATCATGCCGCTCGCCGTACCGCGTCACGCCGGCATCGCGTACAACGGGCGCACGCCCGAACCCTTCCACCAGCCGGTCCGCATCCGCATGGAGCGCGGCGGACCGGTGCTCATCACGGCCGGCCGCCCCCGTGCCGACGCCTGGAACGTGGTGTCCGAACTGCCGCCCGGTGTCCGGCGGTGGCTCGCGTACCGCAGCACGCCGGCCGTCATCGCCGACGTCGTCGTCCCGCTCGCCGAATTCGGCGTGCTGATCGGCGCCATCGGAGGCTGCGCCTCCGGCGTCTACCGCGCCCTGAGCACCCCCTCCGACACCCTGCGGGCCGCCGGCCCGCAGAGCACCCTGCGCACCGACCGCGCCGCCACCGCGGCGCGCAGCGCCATCGCCGCCGTGCTCGCGGGCGGGATCTGCCTGGCACTGATCCCGGTGGTCGGGAGCGGCGGCGCGCTGGGCACCATGCACACCGAACTGTGGGTGCCCGTCGGCACGTCCGCGCTCGCGCTGAGCGCCTGGGGCCGTCTGCTGACGGCCCGGATCTGGCTGGCCGTCACCGGCCGTGCGCCGTGGCGGCTCATGGCCTTCCTCGAAGAGGCCCACCGGCGCGGGGTGCTGCGCCAGTCGGGCGCGCACTACGAGTTCCGCCACCTGCGGCTCCAGCAGCGCCTCGCGGGCGCGGCCGATCACACCAGCCCGGTCGCCAGCCCGGCCGGCAGCCCGGTCAGCTGAAGTCCAGGCTTCCCGTACGGGTGCGCTTGAGCTCGAAGAAGTTCGGGTAACCGGCCAGCAGCCGCACGCCGTCGAAGATCCGGGCGGCTTCCTCGCCCCGCGGGATCGCGGTCAGGACGGGCCCGAAGAAGGCGACCCCGTCGACGTGGATGGTCGGCGTGCCGACCTCTTCGCCGACCGGGTCCATGCCCTCGTGGTGGCTCTTGCGCAGCGCCTCGTCGTACTCCGTCGTGTGCGCCGCCTCGGCCAGCGACTCCGGCAGGCCGACGTCGGCCAGCGCCTTCCTGATCAGCTCGTCGGAGGGCTCGCCGCCGCCGTTGTGAATCCGCGTGCCCAGCGCCGTGTACAGGTCGCGCAGTACGCCCTCCCCGTGCTCCTGTGCCGCGGCGGTGCACACGCGCACCGGGCCCCAGCCCACGTCGAGCAGTCTCCGGTAGCGCTCGGGCAGATCGGCGCGGCCCTCGTTGAGCACGGACAGGCTCATGACGCGGAACCGCAGATCGAGGTCGCGGTGACGCTCCACCTCCAGGATCCAGCGGGAGGTGATCCAGGCGAACGGGCAGACGGGGTCGAAGTAGAAGTCCACTTTGTGTGTCATGACCATGAGCCTACGGGGGGAGTGGACCGGCGGATAGGTCCACTTCCCCGCGCGGATCGTGGGCCAATGCCTATTGCTTGCGCCCTTGCGGAGGTGCTCCCTGCGTCGCCGCTCGACGTCTTCGACCGCCCTCTTCTTCGTGCGGGTGGGTATTCGCACGCGCGTTCATTGTGTCCGGCCTCCGTTGTGTCTTGCTCGTTGCCAGCGGGCAACTCCCCTTCAGGTAACTAGGGTTGCCGGGCAGAGGCCTCGACCACCAGGACTTGATGTCCCCGGCGCACGCAGGGGAGATGGGAGGTAGGTGCATGCCCGCACGACCACGCACGCTGACGCCGGACCGGTCGGCCCGGCATCTGTTCGGCGCGAAGATGCGCGCGTACCGCGGCAGCATGACCTTGGAACGGCTCGCCGAGATCGTGAACTTCAGCAAGAGTCATTTGGCGCGGGTGGAGACGGCGGAGTCGATGCCGCCGCCGGAGCTTCCGGGGCTGCTGGACACCGAGTTCGGCACGGACGGCATCTTCGTTGAGCTGTACCAGCTCGCTCGGAAGGAGATCCATCCGGACAAGTACCGGCGCCGGATGGAGTTGGAGTCGCAGGCGCGCCTCATTCAGCAGTACACCGGGCAGATCGTCCCGGGTCTGGTGCAGACGGAAGAATATGCGAGGGCTCTGTTCGAGGCGTACAACCCCCGGGCGACACAGGACGAGATCGCGGAACTGGTCATGGCCCGGCTGTCCCGGCAGGCACTCCTGAGGGAGGATCCGGAGCCGGACATTTCCTTCATCCTCGACGAGGGCGTGATCCGGCGCTCTTTCGGTGGCCCGAAGGTCATGCGTGCTCAACTCGACCGGCTGGCCGGGCTGGCTCTCACCTCGACCACCACTGTGCAGATCCTGCCGTTCTCACACGGTGGCCACGGCCTGGTGGGCGGCACGCTGACCTTGCTGACCCTGCGCGATGGGACACAGGTCGCCTACGAGGAGTCGATCTCCACCGGGACCCTGCTGGAAGACACAACCGACTTCATCACACGTGACCGTGCTTACGATCTCCTGAGCGCCAGCGCCCTGTCGCCGACAGACTCGGCAGCATTCATCAGGTCCGTCATGGAGGCATTACCCGATGAGCACCATCCCTGACATATCCCGCGCGGAATGGGCCAAGTCCAGCTACAGCGGCGATGGTGGTGACAACTGCCTTGAATGGGCGCCATCCGTATCTCCAGGCATCATCCCCGTCCGCGACAGCAAAACCCCGGACGGGCCCGTCCTCGCCTTTTCTCCAGCGGCCTGGGCCGCCTTTGTCCGCTCCGTCTGACGCAACGCAAACGAGGGCCGTACGGGGAAACCCCGTACGGCCCTCGTACCGCATTACGCCGGGACGCTCGCAACACCCACCGGCAGGAACCGCCGGCCGGCGGCGCGCTCGGAGATGCCCTCACGGTCCAGGTACGGCGTGATGCCGCCCAGGTGGAAGGGCCAGCCCGCGCCGGTGATCAGGCACAGGTCGATGTCCTGCGCCTCGGCGACGACGCCCTCGTCGAGCATGAGGCCGATCTCCTGCGCGACCGCCTCCAGGACGCGGGCCCGGACCTGCTCCTCCGTCAGGACGGAGTCGCCCTGGACCAGAAGGGCGGCGACCTCGGGGTCCAGCTCCGGCTTGCCGGAGTCGTAGACGTAGAAGCCGCGCTTGCCGGCCTTGACGACCGCGGCGAGGTTCGGGGAGACCTTGAAGCGGTCGGGGAACGCACCAGCCAGCGTCTCGGAGACGTGGAGGCCGATGGCGGGGCCGACGAGCTCCAGGAGCACCAGCGGGGACATCGGCAGGCCGAGCGGCTCGACGGCCTTCTCCGCCACCGCGACCGGCGTGCCCTCGTCGATGACGTTCTGGATCTCGCCCATGAAGCGGGTGAGGATGCGGTTGACGACGAACGCCGGGGCGTCCTTCACCAGGACCGCGCTCTTCTTGAGCTTCTTGGCGACGGCGAAGGCCGTGGCCAGGGAGGCGTCGTCGGTCTTCTCGCCGCGGACGATCTCCAGCAGCGGGAGGATGGCGACCGGGTTGAAGAAGTGGAAGCCGACGACCCGCTCGGGGTGCTTGAGCTTCGACGCCATCTCGGTGACGGACAGCGAGGAGGTGTTCGTGGCGAGGATGGTGTGCGCGGGCACGACCGCCTCGACCTCGGCGAACACCTGCTGCTTGACGCCCATCTCCTCGAAGACGGCCTCGATGACGAAGTCCGCGTCGCCGAAGCCGGCGGCCTTGTCGAGGGAGCCGGTGACGGCGGCCTTGAGGCGGTTGGCCTTGTCGTTGCCGATGCGGCCCTTGGCGAGGAGCTTGTCGATCTCGCCGTGGACGTAGCCGACGCCCTTGTCGATGCGCTCCTGGTCGATGTCGGTGAGGACGACCTGGACCTCCAGGCGGCGCGCGAAGAGGAGCGCGAGCTGGGAGGCCATCAGACCGGCGCCGACGACGCCCACCTTGGTGACGGGGCGGGCCAGCGAGCGGTCGGGGGCACCGGCCGGGCGCTTGGCGCGCTTCTGCACCAGGTTGAAGGAGTAGATGCCGCTGCGCAGCTCCTCGCCCATGATCAGGTCCGCGAGGGCCTGGTCCTCGGCGTCGAAGCCCTGGCGCAGGTCGCCGTTCTTCGCCGCGGAGATGATGTCCAGGGCGCGGTAGGCGGCCGGGGCGGCGCCGTGCACCTTGGAGTCGGCGATGAAGCGGCCGCGCTCGACGGCCTGGTCCCAGGCCTCGCCGCGGTCGATCTCGGCGCGCTCGACCTGGATGTCGCCCTTGAGGACGGAGGCCGTCCACACGAGGGACTGCTCCAGGAAGTCGGCGCCCTCGAAGAGGGCGTCGGCGATGCCGAGCTCGAAGACCTGCTTGCCCTTGAGCTGGCGGTTCTGGTTGAGCGAGTTCTCGATGATGACCGAGACCGCGCGGTCGGCGCCGATGAGGTTCGGCAGCAGGGCGCAGCCGCCCCAGCCGGGGACCAGGCCGAGGAAGACCTCGGGGAGGGAGAAGGCCGGGATGGCCTTCGAGACGGTGCGGTAGGTGCAGTGCAGGCCGACCTCGACGCCGCCGCCCATGGCCGCGCCGTTGTAGTACGCGAAGGTCGGGACGGCGAGGGAGGACAGGCGCTTGAAGACGTCGTGGCCGCCCTTGCCGATGGCGAGCGCGTCCTCGTGGCGCTTGAGGAGCTCGACGCCCTTGAGGTCGGCGCCGACGGCGAAGATGAACGGCTTGCCGGTGAGGCCGATGCCGGTGATCGCGCCCTCGGCGGCCTCCTTCTCGACCTGGTCGATCGCGGCGTTGAGGTTCGCGAGCGACTGCGGGCCGAAGGTGGTCGGCTTGGTGTGGTCCAGGCCGTTGTCCAGCGTGATGAGCGCGAAGCGCCCGGCGCCGAAGGGGAGGTCGAAGTGGCGGACGTGCGCCTGGGTCACGACCTCGCCGGGGAACAGCTCCGCCGCGCCCTTGAGAAGTTCAGCGGTGGTGCTCACTTGTTGCCTCCGTCGAAGTGCGGGTTCTCCCAGATGACCGTGCCGCCCATGCCGAGGCCGACACACATCGAGGTGAGGCCGTAGCGGACGTGCGGCTGCTCCTCGAACTGGCGGGCCAGCTGGGTCATCAGGCGGACGCCGGACGAGGCCAGCGGGTGGCCGAAGGCGATGGCGCCGCCGTACTGGTTGACGCGCGGGTCGTCGTCCGCGATGCCGTAGTGGTCCAGGAGCGCGAGCACCTGCACGGCGTAGGCCTCGTTCAGCTCGAACAGGCCGATGTCGTCGATGGTCAGGCCGGCCTTGGCGAGGGCCTTCTCGGTGGCCGGGATCGGGCCGTAGCCCATGACCTCGGGCTCGACGCCGACGAAGGCGTACGAGACGAGGCGCATCCGGACCGGCAGGCCCAGCTCGCGCGCGACGTCCTCGGAGGCGATCAGCGAGGCGGTGGCGCCGTCGTTGAGGCCCGAGGCGTTGCCGGGGGTGACCCGGCCGTGCGGGCGGAACGGCGTCTTGAGGCCCGCCAGGCCCTCCATGGTGGTGCCCGGGCGCATCGGCTCGTCGGCCGTGACCAGGCCCCAGCCCAGCTCCCCGCCCTCGGGGGTGGTGCGGCGCACGGAGATCGGCACGAGGTCGGCCTGGATCTTGCCGTCGGCGTAGGCCTTGGCGGCCTTCTCCTGGCTGCGGACGGCGTAGGCGTCCGAGCGCTCCTTGGTCAGCTGCGGGTAGCGGTCGTGCAGGTTCTCCGCGGTCATGCCCATGACGAGGGCGGACTCGTCGACGAGCTTCTCCGAGAGGAAGCGCGGGTTGGGGTCGACGCCCTCGCCCATGGGGTGGCGGCCCATGTGCTCGACGCCGCCCGCGAGGGCGATGTCGTAGGCACCGAAGGCGACGCCGCCGGCGACGGTGGTCACGGCGGTCATGGCACCGGCGCACATGCGGTCGATGGACATGCCGGGCACGGTCTGGGGCAGGCCCGCGAGCATGCCGGCCGTACGGCCCAGGGTCAGGCCCTGGTCGCCGATCTGCGTGGTCGCGGCGATGGCGACCTCGTCGATCTTGGCGGGGTCGAGGTTGGGGTTCCGGCGCAGCAGCTCACGGATGCACTTGATGACGAGGTCGTCGGCGCGGGTCTCGTGGTAGATGCCCTTCGGGCCCGCCTTGCCGAACGGGGTGCGGACGCCGTCGACGAAAACGACGTCCCTAGCGGTACGAGGCACTTGGCTCTCCTCCTGTGCGGGATCGCTGCGCGCGCGGGCATGCCGGGACGGCTCCGCCGCGGTGCGGGCTGACACCGGTCATGCTACTTGCGGGTAACCAAGCTGCACAGACCCACCGGCGGGAGCGGTGAAGGTCACATTGCGTGGGTGGGGGCGGGGGTGGCTGCGCCTGCGGGTGCGGCTGCGGCTGAGGTGGCGGTCGCGCCTTGCGGCCGGGGGTGCGGCGGGCTCGGCACCGCCGGGCACCGAGCGGTGGGCCGGTCGCCGTTGCGGCGGGAAAGGCCCCGGCCCCGCCCTTTCACCGTTTCCCAGGGGCAAGCCCCCGGCCCCCGAGGGGCTGAGGGCTCGGCCCGGGGCCCGGGGACTTGCCCCCGGTTTCGGGAAAGGGCGGGGCCGGGGAACACCGCCCGCCGCGACGGTGGGTAACCACCGTCGACGCTGTCGGCGGTGCCGAGCCGGCGGCTGTCCGCCGCCGACCGGCCTGCACCGGACGTCAGGCCACGGCCTCCGTGAGGGCCTTCACCAGGGCCGGGGTCACCTGTTCCACCTGCCACGGGCGCGCTCCGTGCGCGGAGAGGATCTCCGCCACCGCCTCCGGCGTCGGACGCGCGGGCGGCTCCCAGCACAGCCTCCGCACCGTGTCCGGAGTGATCAGGTTCTCCTGCGGCATGGTGAGGCGCTCGGCGAGCTCGGAGACGGCCGTGCGGGCCGCGGTGAGCCGGGCCGCGGCCTCCGGGTCCTTGTCCGCCCAGGCGCGCGGCGGCGGAGGGCCGGTCAGGGGCTGGCCGGGCTGCGGCAGTTCGGCGTCCGGGATCGCGCGGGCGCGGTCGATCGCCGCCTGCCACTGCTCCAGCTGCTTGCGGCTCATGCGGTGCCCGTAGCCGGGCAGGGCCGCCAGGGCCTGGGCGTTCGGCGGCATGTTGAGCGCGGCCTCGACGATCGCGGCGTCGCCCAGCACCTTGCCGGGGGAGACGTCGCGCCGCTGCGCCACGTGGTCACGGGCGGTCCACAGCTCGCGCACCACCGCCATCTGGCGGCGCCTGCGCACCTTGTGCATCCCGGACGTGCGGCGCCAGGGGTCCTTGCGGGGCGGGGCGGGCGGGGCGGAGGCGATGGCGTCGAACTCCTGCCGGGCCCACTCCAGCTTGCCCTGGCGGTCCAGCTCCTCCTCCAGCGCGTCGCGCAGGTCGACGAGGAGTTCCACGTCGAGGGCGGCGTAGCGCAGCCAGGGGTCGGGCAGGGGGCGGGTCGACCAGTCGACGGCGGAGTGCCCCTTCTCCAGGGCGTACCCCAGGACGTTCTCCACCATGGCTCCGAGACCCACCCGTGCGAACCCGGCGAGCCGTCCGGCCAGCTCGGTGTCGAACAGCCGCGTCGGCGTCATCCCTATCTCGCGCAGGCACGGCAGGTCCTGGGTGGCTGCGTGCAGCACCCACTCGGCGTCGGCGATGGCGTCGCCGAGCGCGGACAGGTCGGGGCAGCCGACCGGGTCGATGAGCGCGCTGCCGGCGCCTTCACGGCGCAGCTGGACGAGGTAGGCGCGCTGGCCGTAGCGGTATCCGGAGGCGCGCTCGGCGTCGACGGCGACGGGGCCGGTGCCGGCGGCGAACGCGGCGACGACCCGCTGCAGGGCATCGTTGTCAGCGACGACCGGCGGGATGCCCTCGCGTGGCTCCAGTAGGGGGATCGGCGCCGAAACGACGTCGTCCGGGGGAGCGCCCCCGGTGGTTCGCAGTGGTGTGTCTGCTGCGGTTTCTTGGGCGTCGGTCACCGGTCAAGGGTATCTGTGTATGGCAAGCGCCCGTCGACGGAACGTCCCGTCGACGGGCGCGGCGTGTGGGTCCGGCGGGTGGGAAGGGGGTGTGTGCGGGCGTGTGTACGGGCGTACGGCCGTGGCTGCCCGCGGGGCTGCCGTCCGGGTGATCCACGGGCTTGGGGGGAGCCGTGGTGGATCTTCGGGTCGGTGGATCCGGTGGATCCGGTGGATCCGGGGGGTCCGGGGGTCCGGTGGATCTGTCAGTGGATGATGCCGGTGCGCAGGGCCACGGCGACCATGCCGGCCCGGTCCCCGGTGCCGAGCTTGCGGGCGATCCGGGCGAGGTGGCTCTTCACGGTGAGCGCGGACAGCCCCATGGAGACGCCGATGGCCTTGTTGGACTGGCCCTCCGCGACCAGTCGCAGCACCTCGACCTCGCGGCCGGAGAGCTCGCGGTAGCCGCCGGGGTGGCCGGGGGCGCCGGGCGGGCGGCGGTGCAGCCGGGCAGCGGCCGCGGAACCGATGGGGGCGGCGCCGGGGCGGCCCGGGACGCCGAGGTTGGTGCGGGTGCCGGTGACGACGTAGCCCTTGACGCCGCCCGCGAGGGCGTTGCGCACGGCGCCGATGTCGTCGGCGGCGGACAGGGCCAGGCCGTTGGGCCAGCCCGCGGCGCGGGTCTCGGACAGGAGCGTGAGCCCGGAGCCGTCGGGGAGGTGGACGTCGGCCACGCAGATGTCGCGCGGGTTGCCGACGCGGGGGCGGGCCTCCGCGATGGACGACGCCTCGATCACATCTCGCACCCCCAGCGCCCACAGGTGCCGGGTGACGGTGGAGCGGACGCGGGGGTCGGCGACGACGACCATGGCCGTCGGTTTATTGGGGCGGTAGGCGAGGCTCGCAGGTTGCTCGAGGAGAACGGACACCAAGCCTCCAGGGGGGAGTGGCGGGGGGACGGGTGCCGGCTATTCGGGGTAAGCCGGGGCGATCCGTATGGGAAGGGTCACAAGCCTCTTCGGCACCGAAGCGTTCCGGCTTTAGGGAATGATCACGAATTGATGAGTAACAATTCGGGCAATTCGGATGCGATCGATCAACAACCGATCAAATTACCGATCGAAACATTGCCCGCGACCGGCAGAAACCGATCACGGGTACGGCATCCGGGTGACCGTTCCGCTGCGCGGGGCGCGACGACGACGGGGGTCCGCCCGTCGCCCCGTGGGCCGCGGGCGGCCGGCGCGGCGGGAGCCGGTGAAGGGGCCTGCCCCTTCAAGACCGCCGCGGTGGCGCTCAGCCACAGCGGTGCTGTCCGGCGGTGCCGGGCCCGCCTGAGCTCGTACGGCACCGCCGGGTTCCACCGTCGTGGCCGGTCGCCGTCGCGGCGGATTTCAAGGATGCTGCGCATCCTTGCCCGGCCCGGCCCGGCCCGGCGCGTCGCCGTCAGCGGCTTTGCGGGTCCCTTCGCTGGGGGAGTGTCACTACCCCAGCGTCCGCGCCGCCGCCCGGCGGCAGGCCCGCGATCTGGCACAACAGGTCGCACCACGCGGCCAGGTGGGCCGCCGTGTCGGGGACCCCGGCGGCGCCCTCCGGCGCGTCTCCCTCGGCCTTTCCGCCGTGGACCGCCCGTACGGGCTTCCCCGCGGGGGGTACGGGCGACCACGAGGCCCGGATCTCGATGCGTGTCGACGGCTCGCGGTCCCGCAGGCCGCCGAAGTAGTGCGACCCGGCACGCGTCACCGTCCCGCTCGGCGCCTCGTAGGGCACGCGCCGCGCCTCCAGGGCGCCGGTCAGCCAGGACCAGCACACCTCGGGCAGCAGCGGGTCGGCCGCCATCTCCGGCTCCAGGTCCGCGTGGACGAGCGTGACGAGCCGGAAGGTGCCGCCCCAGGCCTCGTGGCCGGCCGGGTCGTGCAGCAGGATCAGCCGCCCGTCGGCCAGTTCCTGGTCGTCGACGACGACCGCGGCCTCCAGCGCGTACGAGTAGGGGGCGAGCCGCTGGGGCGGCGGGGTCGCGTCGAGTTCGATCTCCGGCCGCAGGCGCACTCCTTGCAGCCCGGCGACCGCTTGCCGGAAGACGGACGGGGAGTCCTCCCCATCCGCGTCGTCCGGACCGTCCGAGAGGTGTCCCTGCGCCGCAGCCATGCCCGGAAGACTAGGCGGAAGGGAGCGCGGTTCCGGGTAGGGACACCCACATGGGCGGGTCACTCGTTCGGCCCGTGCGAAGATTTGGGGCATGAGTGAGCGCAGGGATGCCGGCCAGCCCGCCGGCCAGCAGCAGACCGGCCGCACGGCGGCGTACGACTCGGCGTTCCTGCGGGCGTGCCGGCGCGAGCCGGTGCCGCACACGCCGGTGTGGTTCATGCGGCAGGCCGGACGGTCCCTGCCGGAGTACCGCAAGGTGCGCGAGGGCATTCCGATGCTGGAGTCCTGCATGCGGCCCGAGCTGGTCACGGAGATCACCCTGCAGCCCGTGCGCCGGCACAACGTCGACGCCGCGATCTTCTTCAGCGACATCGTGGTGCCGCTGAAGGCCGTCGGCATCGACCTCGACATCAAGCCGGGCGTGGGCCCGGTCGTCGCCGAGCCGATCCGCACCCGCGCCGACCTGGACCGGCTCCGCCCGCTGGACGCCTCCGACGTCTCCTACGTCACCGAGGCCGTCCGCATGCTGACGGCCGAGCTGGGCACGACCCCGCTCATCGGCTTCGCCGGTGCGCCGTTCACGCTCGCGAGCTACCTCATCGAGGGCGGCCCGTCGCGGACGTACGAGAACACCAAGGCCATGATGTACGGCGACCCGGAGCTGTGGGCCGACCTCGTCGACCGCCTCGCCGGCATCACGTCCGCCTTCCTCGACGTCCAGATCGCGGCCGGCGCCTCCGCCGTCCAGCTCTTCGACTCCTGGGCCGGCGCCCTCGCCCCGGCCGAGTACCGCAAGTACGTCATGCCGGCCTCGGCCAAGGTCTTCGACGCGGTCGCCCACCACGGCGTGCCCCGCATCCACTTCGGCGTGGGCACCGGCGAGCTCCTCAACCTCATGGGCGAGGCCGGCGCGGACGTCGTCGGCGTCGACTGGCGCGTCCCGATGGACGAGGCCGCCCGCCGCGTCGGCCCCGGCAGGGCCCTGCAGGGCAACCTCGACCCGGCCGTCCTCTTCGCCGGTCACAAGGCGGTGGAGCTGAAGGCCCGTGAGGTCCTGGACGCGGCGTCCGGCCTGGAGGGCCACATCTTCAACCTGGGTCACGGCGTCATGCCGAACACCAACCCGGAAGCGCTGACGCGCCTGGTGGAGTACGTCCACGAGCAGACCGCGCGCTAGCAGACCGCGCGCTAGCGGTAGCGGCAGCGGCGGGAGCGGACATACGAGAGCGGGCGGCCATTCCGGCCGCCCGCTTCGTGTCATCCTTCGCTCGATCGCTCAGCTGCTCAGCGCCGGGTAGTCGGTGTACCCCTTGGCGCCCTCGCCGCCGTAGAACGTCGCGCGGTCCGCGGCGTTGAACGGGCCACCGGTCTTGAGGCGGGCGGGCAGGTCGGGGTTGGAGATGAACAGCTGCCCGTAGCTGATGATGTCGGCGGTGCCGTCCTCGACGAGCGAGAGGGCGTCCGGGCCGGTCGGGCCGTCGGTGAAGGCGTTGAGGACCAGGGCCCCGGAGAACCGCTTGCGCAGCTCCAGGGTGAGCTCGCGGATGTCGAGGCCCTCCATGATGTGCAGGTAGGCCAGGCCCAGCGGTTCGAGGGCGTCGACCAGCGCGGTGTAGGTGGCCGCGGCGTCGGGCTCCTCGATCGAGTGCAGCGGGTTCGCGGGGGAGATCCGCAGGGCGGTCCTGGCGGCCCCGATCTCGGCGACGACGGCCTTGACCGTCTCGACGGCGAAGCGGATGCGGTTCTCGACGCCGCCGCCCCACTCGTCGGTGCGCCGGTTGGAGCCGGGCGCGAGGAACTGGTGGATCAGGTAGCCGTTGGCGCCGTGCAGCTCCACGCCGTCGAAGCCGGCCTCGATCGCGTTGCGCGCGGCGGTGGCGTAGTCGGCGATGGTGGCGCGGACCTCGTCGCCGGTCAGCTCGCGGGGCGTGACGAAGTCCTTCATGCCCTCGGGGGTGAAGGTGCTGCCCTGGGCGGCGACCGCGGAGGGGCCCACCGGCGTCAGGCCCTCGGGCAGCAGCACCGGGTGCCCGATGCGGCCGGTGTGCATGAGCTGCGCGAAGATCCGGCCGCCCGCGGCGTGCACGGCATCGGTGACCTTGCGCCAGGCGGCGACCTGCTCGGCGCTGTGCAGCCCCGGGGTCCAGGGGTAGCCCTGGCCGACGACGGAGGGCTGGACACCCTCGGTGACGATCAGGCCGGCCGAGGCGCGCTGCGCGTAGTACTCGGCGGTCAGGTCCGTGGCCGTGCCGCCGTGACCGGCGCGGCTGCGGGTCATCGGCGCCATCGCTATGCGGTTGGCGAGGCGGAGGCCGGCGAGGTCGATCGGGTCGAAAGCGGTGGTCATGGCTGTCCCCTCGATGGAGCAACGGCAGGTTGCGGATACTTGGCCGACCATTATTGGTCGGCCAAGCTTTGGGCTCGGACGCCACTGTAGCGCATTACTTGGCCGGCCAACATAATGGAGATGAGAGGATCTCCCACCGCCCCGCAGACCCGCCCCCACCCGAAGGAGGCCCGCACATGTCCGGCCCCACCCCGCCGATCTGTCCCGACCCCGCCGCCGCCCTTCCGCTGTGTTCCGGGGGCGGTGGCCAGGTCAGCCACGCCATCGCCCGCGTCGCCCGGGCCCACCGCATCACCGCCGGCAACCTGCTGCGCAAGCTCGGGCTCTACGCCGGGCAGGAGCTGCTGATGATGCGGCTGTGGGAGGCCGGCCCGCAGCGCCAGGCCGAGCTGATCAAGCTGATGGGGCTCGACCCCTCGACCGTGACCCGCATGGTCCAGCGCCTGGAGCAGGCCGGCCTGGTCACCCGGTCCCCCTGCCCCGGCGACCGCCGCGCCGTCCTGGTGGAGACCACGGCCGCGGGCGAGGCCCTGCGCAAGGAGGTGGAGCAGGTGTGGCAGGAGCTGGAGGAGCGCACCCTCGCCGGCCTCCCCGAGGACGACCGCAAGGAGCTGACCCGGCTCCTGTCGCACCTGGAGGGCAACCTCACGGGCTGCTGAGCGCGCGCCTCGCCCTGCGCGGGCCCCTCTCCCCGCGCGCCCTCCTCGCGTCCGCTACGGGACCGGCGGGAAGGGGACCCCGCCCAGGAGCGGCAGGAGCGTCTCCTCCTCGTGGTCGAGGTGCGCCGTCAGCTCCGCCGACATCCGCTCCAGCTCCGTGCGGAACCGCTCGGGGTCGGCGCCGGCGACGTCGGCCAGGAGGGCGCTCAGCTCCTCCTGGATGCGGGCGACCGTGCGGTGCTCGGCGCGCAGCCGGGCGAAGGCGTCCGCGAGATGGGGATGGTGGGCCTCCATGGCCGGGAACATGTGCCGGTCCTCGCTGACGTGGTGGAACTCCAGCGACTGGCAGAACGCCAGGCAGTGCTGGCGGATCTGCAGCCCGAGGCCCGGCGCGGGCGGCTCGCCCGGCCCCTGGTGCGCCGCCAGCGCGGCGAAGTGGGCGTCGGTCTCCTCGCGCACGTGCCGCAGCTGCGCGCGGAGCCAGACGTGCACTTCCAGGAGCTTGTCGGCGAGGGTCCTCACCGGGGCGGGGGCGTCCGCCCCGGCGTCGGCCGCGGCACGCTCCAGGACCACGACCGGCAGGACGCGGGTGGTCTTCTTCTGGTACGCGTCGTATCCGGGCTCGGCGTTCACCACGTGCGCGAACAGCCGGTCGCGGCGCTCCCCTTCGGCGGGCACCGCGACCGCCTCGTACTGCTCGGTGCCGATCTCCACCCGGACCACGGGGTGGGCCAGGAGGTTGTGGTACCAGTCCGGGTGGCGGGGCGCGCCGAGGTTGGACCCGACGACCATGAGCAGGCCGTCGTGGCGCACGTAGCCGAGCGGCGTGGTGCGCTCCACGCCGGACCGCGCACCGGTCGTGGTCAGCAACAGCAGGTCGCCGCCCTCGAAGGGGCCGCCGACCTTTCCGCCGTTGGCCCGGAACTCGTCGATGACGGACTGGTTGAAAGAAAACGCGCTGGACATGCGAGTGGGCTCTCCGAAAAGACATGCAGGACCGGCCGCGCGATCGGCGCGGGGGTGCCTGAAGGACGGGAATCCGCAGGAGGCGGAGGGAAGCGGAAGAAAAAGGGGCGCACGGAGCGCCGCGGCGCGCGAACGGGCGCGCCTGCGTCAGGCTCAGCCTGCGAAGCGTGAGGACATGGGAAGACCCCTGTACTACGGGTGGTCGCCCGGCTGCCGGCCGGCCCACATCTCTTTGGCCGGCGCCACGCGCCACGCGCCCATTAGACCGAGCGAGCCCGGCCCGCGTCAACGTCGAAGATCACCGGCTGGGCGGACCGCCCCGACGATGGCCGGATTCCTCCGTACGCGCGACCGGCCCCCCTCCTACGATGCAGGCGACCGGTGGGGCCGGGCCCCACGGGAGGGAGCCCAGGATGCGCACGATGATCAGACGCTTCGCCGCGGTCACCGTGGCCGCCGCGGCGGCGACCGTGATGGCCGCCGGCACGGCCGGCGCCGACGGCACCGGGACGACCGAGAACTACAACTGCCCGCGCGGGTACGCCTGCATCTACCCCGAGAACCAGTCGCCGCCCGTCAGCCCGTCGCACAAGTACCAGAGGTACGGGGCGCACAACCTCGTCAACCAGTACGGGATGCACGCCGTCATCAACAACCAGTACGGCGGCATGGGCGCGACCGTGCGCCTGTGCACCGGCTACGGCGGCACCGGCGACTGCAGCATCGTCATCACCCCGCAGGTGGGCATCTACGTGAATCTCACGCCCATCAACTCGATTGTCCTCGACCGTCCTTGACGGCCGCCGCCGCCCTGCGCGCCGCCACCAGCACCGGATCCCACACCGGCGAGAACGGCGGGGCGTAGCCCAGGTCCAAGGACGTCATCTGATCCACCGTCATGCGGGCCGTGAGGGCCACCGCCGCGACGTCCACCCTCTTGGCCGCGCCCTCGCGGCCCACGATCTGCACGCCCAGCAGCCGCCCCGTGCCGTGTTCGGCGAGCATCTTGACCGTCATGGGGCGGGCGCCGGGGTAGTAGCCGGCGCGGCTCGTCGACTCGACCGTGGCGGTCACGTAGCGCAGGCCCTCCGCCCGCGCCTGGGCCTCCAGCAGGCCGGTCCGGGCGATCTCCAGGTCGCACACCTTGCTGACGGCCGTGCCGACCACGCCGGGGAACGTCGCGTAGCCGCCGCCCACGTTGGTGCCGATGACCTGCCCGTGCTTGTTGGCGTGCGTGCCGAGGGCGATGTGGCGGGTGCGGCCGGAGACGAGGTCCAGGACCTCCACGCAGTCGCCGCCCGCCCAGACGTTCTCGTGGCCGCGCACCCGCATGGCCAGGTCGGTGAGCAGCCCGCCCGACGTGCCCAGCGGCAGGCCCGCTTCCCGGGCCAGCGTGGTCTCCGGGCGTACCCCGAGGCCGAGGACGACCACGTCGGCGGGGAACTCGCCGGCGTCGGTGGCGACCGCCCGGGCCGAGCCGTCCGGGCCCGTCCGTACGGCGGTGACCTCGGTGTCCGTCACCACCTCGATGCCCATGGCGGTCATGGCGTCGCGCACGAGCTCGCCCATGTCCGGGTCGAGGGTGGCCATCGGCTGGGAGGAGCGCTCGACGACGGTCACCGCGTAGCCCCGCAGGACGAGCGCCTCCGCCATCTCCACGCCGATGTACCCGGCGCCCACCACGACGGCCCGGCGGCCGGCCTCGCCGCCGTCGAGGGCCGCGACGAGCGCCCGGCCGTCGTCCAGGGTCTGCACCCCGTGCACGCCCGGCGCGTCGATGCCCTCCAGGGGCGGGCGCACCGGGCGGGCGCCGGTGGCGAGGACGAGGTGGTCGAAGCCGTGCCAGCGCTCCTCGCCCGACTCCAGGTCACGGGCGAGGACGCGCTGTTTCTCCAGATCGAGCCCGGTCACCTCGGTGCGCATCCGGACGTCGATGCCGCGCTCGCGGTGCTCCTGCGGCGTGCGGGCGATCAGCGCGTCCGGGCCGTCGACGACGCCGCCGGCCCAGTACGGGATGCCGCACGCGGAGTACGACGTGAACCGGCCGCGCTCGAACGCGGTGATCTCCAGCTCGCCGGGCCCGCGGCGCCTGCGCGCCCGGGACGCGGCGGACATGCCCGCCGCGTCGCCTCCGACGACCACGAGTCGCTGCACGGCCATGCGCCGCTCCCTTCCGTCTTCGTCCCGGTCTTCAGTCCCCGGTTTTCAGTCCCCGGTTTTCAGCTCCCGGTCTTCAGTCTCAGCCCTGGTTCCGGCCTGAGCCGTTCCCGTACCGGCCCGCCCCGTAGTCCAGGAACACCGTCTCGTCCTCTCCCTGCAGCTTCACGTCGAAGCGGTAGGTGTTCCGCTGCCCGGGCTCCGGGCGCGCCAGCAGCGTCGCCCGCCGTTCCGGCGGCAGCGCGGACAGCAGCGGGTCCCCGGGCGGCTCGGTGACGTACACGCGGGTGAACAGGTGGTGGTCGAGCCCGCGCGCGAGGACGCACAGGGCGAGGTACGGCACGCCGCCCGGCAGCAGGGTGTGCAGCGCGTAGTGCCCGTCGCGGCAGGTGGGGACGCGGGCGAAGCCGGTGAACGCCCTGCCGTCGCGGCGCAGGCTGCCCGGCGCCCCGGCGAGCGAGCCGTCCGGGGCCGCCTGCCAGAACTCCAGCAGGGCGTCGGGCACGGGCGTGCCCTCGCCGTCGTAGACGTGGCCGTGGAGGGTCACGGCCCCCGGGTGCCCCGGGGGCGCGAGGTCGCCGCCGCCGGGGAAGGGCAGCGCGGTGCCGTAGTAGGGGCCGACGGTCTGGGAGGGCGTCGGGGGCAGCATCAGCGGCCCTCCTCGGCCCAGGTGGCGGACGGGCCGTCCAGGACGATGTCCCAGCGGTAGCCGAGCGACCGGCCGGGCTCGCCCGCCGCCGGGTCGAAGGCGCAGACCAGCCGGGACCGCGCGGCCGCGTCCCTGACGCCGCACCGGATGATGTCGGCCGGCAGGAGCGGGTCGCCGGGGAAGTACATCTGGGTCACCAGGCGCTGGGTGAAGGCCGTGCCGAAGAGGGAGAAGTGCAGGTGTGCGGCGCGCCAGTGGTCCTGCGGGCCGCCCAGCGGATAGGCGCCGGGCCGGACGGTGACGAAGCGGTAGCGGCCGTCGTCGTCGGTGAGGCAGCGGCCCGCGCCGGTGAAGTTGGGGTCGAGCGGGGCGGGGTGGCGGTCGAGCGGGTGGGCGTAGCGGCCGGCGGCGTTGGCCTGCCACACCTCCACGAGCTGGCCGCGCACCGGCCGCCCGCGGCGGTCCGTGACCCGCCCGCCGACGGTGATGCGCTCGCCGATCGGCTCGCCGCGGTGCTGCCGGGTGAGGTCGTGGTCGAGGGGGCCGACGTCGGCCGCTCCGAAGACCGGGCCGGTCAGCTCGACGGTGTCCGGCGGGGGCGGCAGCGGCACGGGCACGCGGACGGCCGGCCTGAGGGGCGCGCGGAGGGCGGCGGCGCGCGCGGCGGGGGAGAGGGCGTCGTCGGGGTCCGTACGGCGTATCCGTTCCTGTGCGGGTTCAGAGAGGGCCATGGGACGGATCTACCCCGTGCCGCCCGCGGTGATCCCGGACGGGCCGCCGCCGGGTCAGATCAGCGGGGCGCCCGCATAGTTCTCGGCCAGTTCCGCGGCGGCCGCCGTGGGTCCGGTGAGCCGGCGCAGCCGGGTGAGCTGCATGGCGCGGTCGTAGGCGTCGGCGCCCGGCGGGGTGTGCAGCAGGGTCGTCATCTCGTGCGAGAAGGCCTGGGCCTGCCACACCCGGCGCAGACAGTTGTCCGAATACCGGTCGATGAGGGAGGTCGAGCCGCTGCGGTGCCAGTGGGTGAACGCCCGGGCCATCGTGACGACGTCCCCGAAGGCCAGGTTGAGGCCCTTGGCGGCGCTCGGCGGCACGATGTGCGCCGCGTCCCCGGCGAGCAGCAGCCGCCCGTGGCGCATGGGCTCGATGACCTGGCTGCGCAGGCCGCTCACGGACTTGGTGAGGACGGGGCCGCGCTGCAGCCGCCAGCCGCCCGCGGCCAGCCGGACGTCGAGCTCGTCCCAGATCCGGTCGTCCGGCCAGTCGCCCGGCGAGGTGCCGTTGGGCACCTGGATGTAGAGGCGGGAGAGGGCGGGAGTGCGCATGCTGTGCAGCGCGAAGCCCCGCTCGTGGCCGGCGAGCAGCAGCTCGTCGCTGGAGGGCGCGACGTCCGCGAGGATGCCGAGCCAGGAGTACGGGTACGTGCGCGCGTGCATCCGGACCGCGCCCGGGGGCAGGGCGCGGCGGGAGGCGCCGTACGAGCCGTCGCAGCCCGCCACGTACTCGCATTCCAGCGTCCGCTCCGGGCCGGCCGGGCCGGCCGGGCCGCTCGGGCCT
Source organism: Streptomyces telluris (assembly GCF_024519335.1). Taxonomy (NCBI): domain Bacteria; kingdom Bacillati; phylum Actinomycetota; class Actinomycetes; order Kitasatosporales; family Streptomycetaceae; genus Streptomyces; species Streptomyces telluris. The sequence continues at coordinate 50,937 of NZ_JANIID010000016.1, read as the reverse complement.
TCTGCCCCGTCCGTCCCGTCAGTCCCGTCCGTTCTGTCAGTCCCGTCCGGCTCCTCCGTGACGAAGCGGATCAGCGGCTGCTCCCCGTCGGTCTTCTCCACGGCCACCACCCGCGCGCCGAACAGCAGCGGCGGGCCGTCCGCCAGCTGAAGGGCGATCAGGTCCTTGACCACCTCGGTCTGCGGGTAGAGCGTCACGGTCCGGCCGCCGGTCAGGGAGGGCAGGTCCACCCGGTGCGCCTCGCCTTCGAAGCGCAGCTCGAAGCCGCGGTGCACCAGGCCCTCGCGGTCCAGCCGGTCGCCCGCGCCGCACTCCCGCAGGACGTCCGCCGCGCCCTGCTCCAGCATCCCGGCGCGCTGGCGCCGCTCCACGTACGCCCGGTCGCGGGCCTCCAGGACGACGCAGTCCACTCCGGCCCGGTGCAGCAGCCGGGCGAGCAGCAGGCCGGCGGGACCGGCTCCGATGATGGCGACGGTGGTACGCATGGGCGGGCAACCTCCCCGGAGAGCGAGCGCCGTACGGACCCCGGCGTGCGCGCTCCTCCGGGCCGGCGGCCTCAGCGTTCGAGGACCAGCGCCTGCCCCTGCCCGACGCCGATGCACAGCGCGGCCAGCCCCGTGCCCGAGCCCGCCGCGGCGAGCTGATGGGCCACGGCCCCCGCGAGGCGCGCGCCGGAGCATCCGAGCGGGTGGCCGATGGCGATCGCGCCGCCGCGGGGGTTGACGATCCCGGGGTCGAGGTCCGGCCACTCCGCGAAGCATCCCAGGACCTGGGCCGCGTAGGCCTCGTTGAGCTCGAAATGTGTCACGTCCGCCAGCGAGCGCCCGGCCTTGGCGAGGGCCCGCCGCACGGCCTCCACCGGCCCGAGCCCGTAGAGGTCCGGCTCCAGCGCGGTGACGGCCGAGGCCCGTACGCGCGCGAGCGGCTCGCGGCCCGTGCGCCGCAGCCCCTCCTCGTCGCACAGCAGCACCGCCGCCGCGCCGTCGTTGAGCGGCGAGGCGTTGCCCGCCGTGACCGTGCCGCCGTCCTTGCGGAAGGCCGGCTTCAGGCGGGCGAGGGCCTCCAGGGAGGTGTTGTCGCGGATGGTCTCGTCGCGGGGGAGCTCCACGCCCGGCACCGGGACGGCCTCGGCGGCGTACGCGCCCTCGGCCCACGCCCGCGCGGCCTTGCGGTGGCTGGCGAGCGCGTACGCGTCCTGCTGCTCGCGGGTGATGCCGTACTTGTCGGCGATCAGCTCGGCGCCCTCGCCCAGCGACGTCGTCCACCGCTCGGGCATGGCCGGGTTGGTCATCCGCCAGCCCAGCGTGGTCGAGTACAGCTGCTGGTGGGCCGCGGGGAAGGCCCGCTCGGGCTTCGGCATGACGTAGGGCGCGCGGGTCATGGACTCCACGCCGCCCGCCACCACGACCGAGGCGTCGCCGAGCGCGATGGCGCGGTAGGCGTGGACGACGGCCTCCAGGCCCGAGGCGCACAGCCGGTTGACCGTCAGGCCCGGCACCGTCACCGGCAGGCCGGACAGCAGGACGGCCATCCGGGCCACGTTGCGGTTCTCCTCGCCGGCGCCGTTGGCGTTGCCGAAGACGACGTCGTCGATCAGGGCGGGGTCGAGGCCGGGGCTGCGGCCGACGACGGAGCGCACCACGTGCGCCGCGAGGTCGTCGGGCCGGACGGAGGCGAGGGCGCCGCCGTACTTGCCGACCGGGGTGCGCACGGCGTCGACGACGTACACGTCCCGGATGCGGTCGTTCATGGCTGCTCCTCCCGCGGCGCCCCACCACCGGGGTCCGCCCTGTGAACTGGTGTTCATGGTCGGCCGCAACCGAGTCTTCGGGCTGCGGCCGTGCGCTGTCAATGGGTAACCGCCCGACCGTTCGGACGGGAGCCTCTTGCGTGGCCCGGCCACCGGTCCGCGCAGGGGCGTTTGAGAGAGTGGTGCCATGAGCGCAGCGGACATTTCGGCGGACATTTCGGCGGGCGTTTCGGCGGACCGTTCACGGCGGCACGCGGCCGTCATCGGCGGGGGGATCTCGGGGCTCGCGGCGGCCCTGCGGCTGGCACGGGCGGGCGTCCGCGTCACGCTGCTGGAGAGCGAGGGCCGCGTCGGCGGCAAGCTGCACGCGGGAGAGATCGCGGGCATGCCCGTGGACCTCGGCGCCGAATCGGTGCTGGCCCGCCGCCCCGAAGCCGTGGAGCTCGCCCGCGCCGCCGGCCTGGGCGACCGGCTGCAGCCGCCCGCCGCCACCGCGATGCTGTGGACCCGCGGCGAGCTGCGCCCCCTGCCCACCGGGCACACCATGGGCGTCCCCGGCGACCTGGCCCCGCTGGCCGCCGCAGGCATCCTCTCCGCCGACGGGCTCGCCCGCGTCGCCCGCGACGCCGAGCTGCCGCACACCGACCCCGGCGAGGACGTCGCCATCGGCGCCTACATCGCCGAACGCATGGGCCGCGAGGTCGTCGACCGGCTCGTCGAGCCGCTCCTCGGCGGCGTCTACGCGGGCGACGCCTACCGCATCTCGATGCGGGCGGCCGTACCGCCGCTCTTCGAGGCCGCCCGCACCCACCGCTCGCTCGGCGAGGGCGTGCGGGAGCTGCAGGAGCGCGCCGCCGCCCGGCAGCAGACCGGACCGGTCTTCATGGGCATCGAGGGCGGCATCGGCAGGCTGCCGCTCGCCGTCGCGGACGCGGTGCGCGCCGCAGGCGGCGAGATCCGCACCCACGCGCCGGTGACCGAAGTCGCGCGCACCGCCGACGGCGGCTGGCTGGTCGAGCTGGCGGACGAGACGCTGGCGGTGGACGCCGTCGTCGTCGCCACGCCCGCGCACGACGCGGCACGCATCATCGCCCGCGCCTGCCGCGCCGCCGGGGCCGGAGCCGCCGTCGACGCCCTCGCCGGCGTCGAGTACGCCTCCATGGCGCTGGTCACCATGGCCTTCCGCCGCTCCGACGTCGAGGGGCTGCTGAACGGCAGCGGCTTCCTCGTCCCGCCCGTCGACGGGCGGAAGATCAAGGCGTCCACGTTCTCCAGCAACAAGTGGCGCTGGAACGCCGAAGCCGACCCCGGCCTGTTCGTCCTGCGCACCTCGATCGGGCGGTACGGCGACGAGGGCGACCTGACCCGCCCGGACGGCGAGCTGGTGGACCTGTCGCTCAAGGACCTCGGCGCCGCCGTGGGCCTCGCGGCCGCCCCGGTCGCGAGCCGGGTCACCCGCTGGGACGGCGGCCTGCCGCAGTACCCGGTCGGCCACCTCGCGCGCGTGGCGCGCATCCGCAAGCACGTCGCCCGCCTGCCCGGCCTGGAGGTCTGCGGCGCCGTCTACGACGGCGTGGGCATCCCGGCCTGCATCGCGAGCGCCCACCGCGCGGCCGACGGGCTCATCGCGACCCTGGCCGAGGGCGCGGGGGACGACAGGGGAGAATAGGGACCATGACTGACGCGCAGAAGATCCCGAACGCCGGTAAGAAGGCCAAGGACCTCAACGAGGTCATCCGCTACACCCTCTGGTCGGTGTTCAAGCTCCGCGACGTCCTGCCGCAGGACCGCGCCGGCTGGGCCGACGAGGTGGAGGAGCTGTTCGCCCAGCTCGCCGAGAAGGACGTCACCGTGCGCGGCACGTACGACCTCTCGGGCCTGCGCGCCGACGCCGACGTCATGATCTGGTGGCACTCCGAGACCTCGGACGCCCTCCAGGACGCCTACAACCTCTTCCGCCGCACCCGCCTCGGCCGTGCGCTGGAGCCGGTGTGGTCGAACATGGCGCTGCACCGCCCCGCCGAGTTCAACAAGTCGCACATCCCGGCGTTCCTCGCCGACGAGACGCCGCGCGACTACGTCAGCGTCTACCCCTTCGTGCGCTCGTACGACTGGTACCTGCTGCCCGACGAGGACCGCCGCCGCATGCTCGCCGACCACGGCAAGATGGCCCGCGGCTACCCGGACGTGCGCGCCAACACGGTCGCGTCCTTCTCGCTCGGCGACTACGAGTGGATCCTCGCCTTCGAGGCGAACGACCTCTACCGCATCGTCGACCTGATGCGGCACCTCCGCGCGTCCGAGGCACGGATGCACGTGCGCGAGGAGGTGCCGTTCTACACGGGTCGCCGGAAGGCGGTCGCCGAGCTGGTGGCCGGCCTGGCCTGACGGCTCTCTCTTATGCCGGCTTGAGGCCCTTGCCCGTCGTGGCCGCGGGTTCCCGGCGCGGAGCGCACTCCGCGCCCCGCGCCGGGACCGCACCCGTCAGCAGGTACGTGTCCAGGTGGCCGTTGACGCAGCGGTTGGGGCCGCCCCCGATGCCGTGCGTGCCCGCGTCCCGCTCGGTCACCAGCGCCGAGCCCGGCAGCCTGCGGCGCAGCTCCAGCGCGCCCGTGTACGGGGTGGCCGCGTCCCGCTCCGACGCCAGCAGCAGCGTCGGCGGCAGGGCGCCGCGTGCCGCGCGGACGTCGAGCGGCCGCTGCTGGTGCGTCTTCCAGAACGCGCACGGCAGGTTCATCCAGGCGTTCTGCCAGGTCTCGAACGGGGCCCGCTCCGCCAGCCGCGTGTTGTCGCGGTCCCACACCCGCCAGGAGCGCGGCCAGCGCGCGTCGTTGCACTCGACGGCGGTGTAGACGGCGTTGGCGTTCTCGGCGGCGACGGCGCCCGAGGCGTCCGGCTCCGCGAGGACGCGCAGCGGCTTGGCGTCCCCGCGCAGGTACGCCGCGAGGGCGTTCGCGGCGCGCGCCCAGTAGGTGTCGGTGTAGCCGACCTGGAGGAGCGCGGCCTGCAGCTCCCCGGGGCCGACCTTGCCGGCGGGGCGGTTCCCGAGCCGCTTGCTCGCGCGGTCGTAGGACGCCAGCACCTGCCCCGCGGTGCGCCCGAGGTGGTAGACCTTGTCGTGCCGGGCCACCCAGCGCCGCCAGTCGCCCCAGCGCTTCTCGAAGGCCGCGGACTGGTCCAGGTTGCTGCCGTACCAGATCTTCCGGGGACTGGGGTCGACCACGCTGTCGAAGACCATGCGGCGCACGTGCCCGGGGAAGAGCGTGGCGTAGAGCGCGCCGAAGTAGGTGCCGTAGGAGGCGCCCATGTACGTCAGCCGCCGTTCGCCGAGCGCGGCGCGGAGCACGTCCAGGTCGCGGGCGTTGTTGAGGCTGGTGTAGTACGGCAGGTCCGCGCCGGCCTTGCGGGCGCAGCCCCGGGCGTAGGCCTTGGCCTCGGCGATCTTCTTGCGCTTGTAGGCGGCCGTGGGGTGCTGCGGGGCGTCGGTGGGGGCCTTGGTGAAGCTCGCGGGGTTCACGCACGACAGCGGGGCGGAGCGGCCGACGCCGCGGGGCGCGTAGCCGACGAAGTCGTAGGCCTTCGCCAGCTTCTTCCACTGCGGGACGGCGGCGAGCAGCGGGAAGAACATGCCGGAGCCACCCGGGCCGCCGGGGTTGTAGACGAGCGAGCCCTGCCGTTCGTGCGCCGGGCCGGTGGCGCGGCCGCGGCTGACGGTGAGGTTGATGCGCTTGCCGTGGGGGTGGGCGTAGTCCAGCGGTACGGACACGGTTCCGCACTCGAAGGGGGCGGGCAGGCCCTCGGCCGCGGGGCACGCCCCGAAGCGGATGCCGGCCGCGGCGGCCTGCTGGGCGGCCTTCTCGGCGCCGAGGGCTTCGGCGTAGCCGCCCGGCGTGTGGCCCGGGGCGAGGGCATCGGCCGGGGCGCTGACGAGTGTGGTGAGGACCAGGGATCCGAGGGCTCCGTACAACGCGACTGCTCTCACTGACCATCCCTTCCCGGCTTTAATGTGACAAAAGGGATATTTGGTCCGTGGTTCGGCGAAGTAAAGCACCGGCGGCCGGTGTCGCCGGAATGCGGCCGAAGGGGGAGGGGCGGGGCGTGGACGAGGCCCCGCGATCGGGGGGATGTCGCGGGGCCTCTGTCCGATTCAACGGCCGGACGGCCGGGTTGGTTCCCCCGCTTCTGCGGCAGTATGAGCGGTGGGGGTGGTGTGCGTGCGGGAGCGGCCGGACGGCAAGAGGAGTGCGAACGGGAAGACTTACGATCCCGAGCGGCTGTTCCTGCCGCCCGACGACGACCTCGCCCCCAACCGCCCCGGCGAGACGCTCCGCGCCCGGCTCGACGGCTCCGCGGCGGCCGGAGCCTCCGGGCGGGCCCGCCTCCTGATCGCCCGCCTGCTCGGCCGGCGGCCCGTGGAGGACGTTTGGCGCCGGGCGCTGGCCGCCGAGCAGTGCGTCGGCGCGGCGCTCGAAGGGATCGCCGGAAGCGGCTGGGACGTGGTGCACTCCATCGTCCTGCCGGGGGACGCGATCATCTCGCACCTGCTGATCGGCCCCGGCGGGGTCTTCGGCATCTCCACCAGGCCCGGGCGGCGGGCACGCGTCCGCGCCGGCGAGTCGCAGGTGCGCACGGACCGGGAGCGGCGGCCCTGCCCGTACGTCCGCGAGACGCGGCACGACGCCGCGCGCGCCTCCCTCGTCCTCTCCCGCGGCTGCGGCTTCCTCGTGCAGGTGCAGCCGGTGCTGGTGTTCGCCGGGGCGCGGAGCGTGGAGACGGCGCCGGAGCTCGACGACGTCCGGGTGATGGGGGAGGGGGAGGTGCCGGGGCTCGGCGCGCTGGGCGGGGTGCTGCACCCGGACCGGGCGCGGCGCATCCACACGGTGGCGCGCAACCGGCGGGTGTGGCTGTGGGCGTGACGGGTCGTCGGATCCGGGGCGCGGGAGCGTGTGACGTACCGTCAGACGGGTGAAGCGCGGGCGTATTTCCCGACCGGGCGGCCGGTCGCTGCGTAGCCTTGATCGTGCGGTCGAGGACCACGGGAAGGCTGCGGTGCGGTGCGCCGCGCCCGGCGGACGCTCGGGGATGCAGGGTTTCCCTCAGGGACCCCTGTGCCGGACGCCGGCACGCACCGCCGCCGCCCTGTAACTCGACCGCGTTCGTCTTCGCCGCGGACCGGCGCTTCCGCGCCGCCCGGGCGACCGGGCCCCGCCGCGACGGTGGCGGTTCCCGGCGACGCCGGGCCGGCCCGGTGGCCGGGGGCCGGTCCGGCACCGTCGGGCCGGTCGTGGTGGGTTGCGCGCCGCTGCGGCGGTGGGAAGGAGGCGGGCCTTGCCCCCGGTGGCTCGGCAGGCTTCGGCCACTGCGGTGGCCGCCCTCGTGGTGGCCGGCGGGACCGTGCTCGTCCTCGCCGGGTGCGCGGCGCCCCCTCGTGCTCCCGGCGGCGGCGACCGCGTCGACGCGAACCCCGGGCGCTGCGGGGACGGCTGGCGGCATCCACGGCCCGGCACGCAGACCTTCGCGCTGCACAACACCTCCGGCACCGTCACCGAGGTCCAGCTCACCGACTCCCGTACCGGTGCCGTCCTCGGTGAGGCCGAGGGGCTGGCGCCCGGGGCGGCGCGCGGGCTGCCGGTGCGGCTCGGGGCCGGTACGTACGCCTTCGTGTGCCTGGGGGACGACGCCGACCCCGTCACCGGCCCGGCCGTCCGCGTCCCCGGCGACCCGCGCCGCGCCCGCGGCGGCCCCGCCGCCGTCCCGGTGTCCGTGCACGACCTCATCCCGCCCGCTCTGGACTACCAGCGGTGGGTGGGCCGCGCCATGAACCGCCTCGTGGCCGCCACCGACGCCCTGCGCACGGCCGTCCGCACCGGCGACCGCGCCGCCGCCCGCTCCCGCTGGCTCACCGCCCACCTGGCCTACGCGCGCCTGGGCGCCGCCTACGGGGCCTTCGGCGACGTGGGCGACGCCCTCGACCGCACCACCGCGGGCCTGCCCCGCGGCGTGCGCGACCCCGGCTTCACGGGCTTCCACCGCGTCGAGCACGGCCTGTGGCACCGCGAGCGCGGCCCGGGGCTGCGCCGCGCCGCCGACCGGCTCGCCCGCGACGTCCGTGCCCTGCGCGCCGGCTGGGCGCACGCCCGGATGGACCCCGCCGACCTCGGCCGGCGCGCGCACGAGATCCTCGAGGACACCCTGCGGGCCGAGCTGACCGGCCGCACCGACCACGGCAGCGGGAGCGGCCTCGCCACCGCCCGCGCGCACCTCGACGCCACCCGTGCCGTCCTCGCCCCCCTCCGCCCCCTCCTGCGCACCCGCTACCCGGGCCTGCCTGCCCTCGACCGCCGCCTGGACCGCACGGCCCGGATCCTCGACTCCCACGCTCGCCCCCACGGGAAGTGGACGCCGCCCGGCCGCCTGGACCGCGCGCAGCGGGCGCGCGTCCACGCCGCCGTCGGCGACCTCACGGAGCGCCTCGCGTCCGTGGCCGCGCTCTGCGACGTACGGAGGACGCCATGAGGCGCGTCCCCTGGCACGTCCCCCGGCGCGGCCTCCTGCGCGGCGCACTGGCGGCGGGCGCCGCGGCCACGCTCACCGCCCCCGCCCCTCCGCCCGCACCCGTCACCGCCTCCGCCTCCGGCCCCCGCTTCCACGGCCCCCACCAGGCCGCGATCCTCACCCCGCCCGCCCGCGCCACGGCCTTCACCTCCTTCGACGTCACCGCCGCCGACCGCCGCGAGCTGGCCGACCTCCTGCGCACCCTCACCGACCGCGCCCGCTTCCTGACCACCGGCGGCACCCCCGCCCCCACCGGCATCACCGCGCCGCCCCCCGACTCCGGCATCCTCGGCCCGTACGTCCCGGCCGACGGCGGACTCGGCGTCACCCTCTCGGCGGGCGCCTCGCTCTTCGACGGCCGCTACGGCCTCGCCGACCGCGCCCCGCGCCTGCTGCGCACCATGCCCGTCTTCCCCGACGACGACCTCGACCCCGCCTGGTGCCACGGCGACCTCGGCCTCCAGCTGTGCGCCGACAGCCCCGACACCGTCCTGCACGCCCTGCGCGACCTCACCCGCCACACCCGCGGCGGCCTGCAGATCCGCTGGCGGCTCGACGGCCACACGGCCCCGCCCCGCCCCTCCGGCACGCCCCGCAACCTCTTCGGCTTCAAGGACGGCACCTCCGGCCCCGACCCCCGCGACGCGCGCCTGATGGACCGACTGGTGTGGACGACCGCGGACTCCGGCGAACCGCCCTGGGCCGCGGGCGGCAGCTACCAGGTCGTCCGGCTGATCCGCATGCTCACCGAGTTCTGGGACCGCATCCCGCTCTCCGAGCAGGAGCGCGTCATCGGCCGCAACCGCGACACCGGCGCGCCCCTGGACGGCGCCCGCGAGAGCGACCCGCCGCGCTACGCCCACGACCCCCAGGGCGAGGCGACCCCCCTGGACAGCCACATCCGCCTGGCCCACCCGCGCACCCCCGGCAGCGAGGCGCACCGGCTGCTGCGCCGCTCGTACAACTACGACCGCGGCGTCGCCGGCAACGGCACCCTCGACCAGGGCCTGCTCTTCTGCTGCTACCAGCGCGACCCGGTGCGCCAGTTCACGACCGTGCAGAAACGACTCGCCGGAGAGCCGCTGACCGACTACGTCACCCCCTTCGGCGGCGGCTGGTTCTTCGCCTTCCCCGGAGTGCGGGACCGCGCGGACTGGTACGGCCGCGCGCTGCTGGCCGGCGGGACGGGCCGAACGGGAGGAAGCGCATGACCTGTACCCGGATCCGCTTCGGCACGCGTACGCGCGCCCGCGCGCGCAGCCGTCCGAGGAGGGGCGCCCGCCTCGGCGCCGCCTTCGCCGTCCTCGCCACGGCCACTGCCGCGGCCGCCTCCCCGCCCGCGGCCGCGGTGACCTTCCCCGGCGACTGGACCGAGACAGAGTCGCCGATCGAGCACCTCGTCGTCGTCTTCGACGAGAACGTCTCCTTCGACCACTACTTCGCCACCTACCCGCGGGCCGCCAACACCGACGGCACCCGCTTCGAGGCCTCCCGCGCGACGCCCGCCCGGATCGACAACCTGCGCACGGCCGGGCTGCTGCAGCGCAACCCCAACCAGTACCCGCCCCGCCGCCTGTCCTCCCGGCAGGCCCTGACCTGCGACCAGAACCACTCCTACGGACCCGAGCAGTACGCGGCCAACGGCGGCAAGGCCGACAAGTTCGTCCAGAACACCGACTCCGGGAAGTGCTCCGGCCGGCTGTTCGGCGAGCCCGGGCTCGTCATGGACTACTACGACGGGAACACCGTCACCGCCCTGTGGAACTACGCCCAGCACTACGCCCTGAACGACCGCTCCTTCAGCACCACCTACGGGCCGTCCACCCCCGGCGCGATCAACCTCGTCTCCGGCCAGACCCACGGCGTCGTCTCCACCGACCCCGCCTCCGGCACGGAGCGGCCGCGGCGCACCGCGAAGCCGGACCCGCGCGTCGTGGCCGCGCCGGACGCCGACGGCACCGGCACGATCCTCAACGACCCCGACCCGGCGTACGACGACTGCTCCAACCGGGACCGCACCGGGCGTGGCGCCCTCGCCGCCATGACCGGCCGGAACATCGGGGACGTGCTCGGCAAGGAGGACGTCACGTGGGGCTGGTTCCAGGGCGGGTTCCGCCCGAGCACCCCCTGGGACGGGGAGCCCGGGCACCACGCGCGCTGCTCCGGGCGCACGCACGCCAACGCCGGGGGCACGCGGGTGATCGACTACAGCCCGCACCACGAGCCGTTCCAGTACTACCGGTCGACCGCCAACCCCCACCACCTCCCGCCGCGGTCCGTCGCCGAGATCGGCCACGACGGGCAGGCGAACCACCAGTACGACCTCACCGACTTCGACGCGGCGCTGCGCGCCGGTCGGCTGCCCGCCGTGAGTTTCCTCAAGGCCCCCGCCGCGCGGGACGGGCACGCGGGCTACTCCGGGCCCGTCGACGAGCAGCGCTTCCTCGTCGAGTGGATCAACAGGATCCAGAGCGCGCCGCAGTGGGGGAGCACGGCGGTCGTCATCGCCTACGACGACTCCGACGGCTGGTACGACCACGCCTACGCCGCACCGCGCAACGGCTCCCGCCTCGGGGGCACGGGGCCGCACGGCAAGCCGCTGGACAGTCCCGCCTGCCGGGCCGGGCCCGCCGCGGCCGGGGGGCACGCGGGGCGGTGCGGGCCGGGGCCGCGGCAGCCGCTGCTGGTGATCTCGCCGTACAGCAAGGTCAACGCGGTCGACCACACGCCGACCGAGCAGACGTCGATCCTGCGGTTCATCGAGTGGAACTGGGACACCGGCCCGATCGGCGGCTCGTCCTTCGACGCCCGCGCCGGATCGCTGCTGAACATGTTCGACTTCGCGCGCCCGAACGGGAAGCGGGTGCTGCTGAACGCGGACGGCTCCGTGCGCTCGGTGGGGCGCATCAGTGCCGTGGCCCCCGTGCGCACGAAGATCACCGACGGCGCGTCCCCGGGACCGCCCGCGACGGCCCTCCGGACCCGGGTCGCCCTGGCGGCGGGCGGCACGGCGATGTGCGGGGGCGTGGCGGCCCTGCTGTGGCGCCGCCGCACCCGCCGCCGGGGCTGACGCCCGGGCCCCCGGTTCGGGGCTCGCCGGACACAACCTTCCGCCGCGACGGCGAGCCACCACCGGGGTGGTGTCCGTCGGTGCCGGACGAGCCTTCAGCCGGGTTCGGCACCGCCGGGATGCAGCGTCGTTGTTTCTCGCCGTTGCGGCGGGATCTTCTTGCCTGCGGCAAGGGGGGGGCAGGCAGTGCCGGGCGATGCCTGGTCGGCGCGAGGGGGTTCGGCGCCGGGGGACGCGCCCTCGCGGGGATCGCCTTGCCGCAGGCAAGAAGGCCCCTGGCCGCAGGCCTACCTCGGGGCCGGGAGGGTGCCGTCCGTCAGGAGGGCCCGCAGGAGGAGGGCGTCCGGCAGGGGGAGTTCCGCCACGAAGCGGGCCAGGACCACCTCGCGGTCCGGGAGGGCGTCGAGGATGCGGCACATGCGCCGGGCCGCGAGGCCCGCCTCGTCCGTGACGGGGGCGTACGCGTAGGCGCGCCCGCGCGGGGTCCGGGTGAGGACCTCCTTGCCGTGGAGCCGCGACAGGATCGTCACCACCGTGCTGTAGGTGAGCTCACCGGACAGCTGGGCCTGCACCTCGCGCGGCGTCAGCGGCCCCTCCGCCCGCTGCAGGGCGGCGAGCACCTCGCCCTCCAGCGCCCCGTTCGCCCGGCGTCGGGGGTGGCGCACCGCGACGGTGGGTGTAGCTGTTTCCATGGCGTTGCGGCGTTCCTTCTGCTTCTTTCAAGGGGTATGACCCGAGATCTTGTGCTTTTACATTGAAGTAAAACATTACGCTATGGGAGCGGACATCATATGGTCGAGCGGTGTTCGAACGACGAAAAGGGACGCATGCCGCGCATGCCCGGAAACCCTCCGCTCCGGTCGGCCGTTCCTCCGGCCGGGCCGGCCGTCCTTCCGGCTCCTCCGGCCCGGGTCGCCGCAGACGCGCGGCTCCGCCGAAGCGCGGCCTGCGCGGGCTGCGCTGGCCGCGCAAGCTGCGCCCCGTCTACCCGCGCCCGGGCCGGCAGGGCTTCCGGCGCTGGATCCCGTCGTGGCGCCAGGTCCTCGGACTCTTCTCGACCGTCGTGGGCACCGTCGCCGCTCTCGTGGCGATCATGTACGTGCGCACGGACATACCCGCCGACCTGAACGCCTTCGCCACGCAGCAGGACAACGTCTACTACTGGGCCGACGGCTCCGAGATGGCCCGCACCGGCGAGATCAACCGCCAGGACACCGACCTGGACAAGGTCCCGGAGCAGGTGCGCTGGGCCGTGCTAGCGGCCGAGAACCAGACCTTCTACTCCGACAGCGGCATCTCGCCGAGCGGCATGGTCCGCGCCGTCACCCGGATGGTGACCGGCGGCAGCACCCAGGGCGGCTCGACGATCACCCAGCAGTACGTGAAGAACGCCTACCTCAACCAGGAGCAGACCTTCACGCGCAAGCTCACCGAGATGTTCATCGCGATCAAGCTCGACAACCGGATGAGCAAGGACGACATCCTGGAGGGCTACCTCAACACGAGCTGGTTCGGCCGCGGCACCTACGGCATCCAGCGCGCCTCCCACGCCTACTACGGCAAGGACGTCTCCCAGCTCAACGTGAGCGAGGGCGCCTTCCTGGCCTCGCTGCTCAAGGGCGCGGGCCTCTACGACCCGGCGCTCGGCAGGAAGAACCACGAGCGGGCGGTGGAGCGCTGGGGCTGGATCCTGGACCGGATGGTCGACGGCGGCAAGCTCTCCAAGGAGGAGCGGGCCCGCTACACGTCCTTCCCCGAGCCGAAGGCCCCGCCCAAGCCGGCCGGCCTGACCGGGCAGACCGGCTACCTCGTGGAGACGGCGCGGGCCTACGTGAGCGCCCACACCCCCGTCACCGAGAAGGACTTCGACCTCGGCGGCTACCAGATCCGCACGACCTTCCAGAAGAACGCCATGGCGTCCCTGACGAAGGCCGCGGAGGACGTGAAGGGCGGCCTCGACCCCGACAAGCGCGCCTCCGACAAGGACGTGCGCATCGGGGCCGCGTCGGTCACCACCGACGGCCGCATCGTCGCCCTCTACGGCGGCCCCGGCTACCTCCAGCAGGGCTTCAACGACGCGAACTCCTCCGTCGTCCCGGCGGGCACGGCCTTCGCCCCGTTCGTCTACGCCGCGGCCCTGCGCGACGGCGTCCAGCTGGAGCGCGGCAAGCCCCGTACCCCGGTCTCCCCGGCCACGGTCTACAACGGCGACAACAAGGTGAGCCTGCGCACCCCCGAGGGCCCGTACTGGGACCGCTCCGGAAAGATCGTCAAGGCGGTCAACGACGGCGGGAAGTCCTGGGGGAAGGTGACGCTGAAGGAGGCGGTGGCGCAGTCCGTGAACACCCCGGTGATGCAGCTCGGCATGGACGTGGGCCTGGACCGGGTGGGCAAGGCGGCCGTCGACGCGGGCCTGCTGGAGAGCAGCCTCGGCACGAAGCTGCCGGCCTTCTCCCTGGGCACCGCGACCCCCAGCGCCATCCGCATGGCCGGCGCGTACGGCACCTTCGCGGCCAGGGGGCTGCACAGCGAGCCGTTCTCCGTCGACCGGCTGAGCCGCAACGGCAACGAGGTGCCCGTCGAGAAGCCCAAGGCCGAGCGCGTCCTGCCGCAGTCGGTCGCCGTCGCCGTGGACGACGCCCTGCGCGAGGCGGTCCGGCGCGGCAGCGCGGCGACGGCCAGGGCGGCCGGCGCCGACGCGGCCGGCAAGCCCGGCACCGGACAGGGCAACAAGTCCGCGTGGTTCGCCGGCTACCGCGGCAAGGTGTCGACCGCCGTGTCGCTCTCGCGCATCGACCCCAAGACGCAGGAGCTGCTGCCGCTGGACGGTCTCGGCGGTGCCCCGAAGGACGCCACCGGCAGCACCTACCCCCTGGACATCTGGACGAAGTACATGGCGAAGGCGCAGGCGCAGCACTGACGCGGCGGGGGCGCCGGGCTCCTGCCCGGCGCCCCCGCGCCCCGCTCCACCGGCCTGCCGGTGGAGCGCCGTCCTACTTGACCAGCGTGGACCAGTCCGGCGACTGCGCCGGGTCCAGGCCGCGGAACTTCGCCAGCACCTTGGGGTCCTGGACGTCCAGCCAGTCGGCGAGCTGCTTGAAGGACACGCAGCGCACCCCCTCGCGCTTGCAGACCGACTTCACGACGTCCTCGACGGCCTTCATGTAGATGCCGCCGTTCCAGTCCTCGAAGTGGTTGCCGACGAACATCGGCGCCCGGCTCCCGTTGTAGACGCGTTCGAAGCCGTTGAGGTAGCCGTCGCGGGTGAGCTTGCGCCACTCCGCGTACTTGGCCGGGTCGCCCTTGGTGTTGTCGCCGGACTGGTTGTAGAGGAAGTTGAAGTCCATCGACAGGACCTGCTTCTCGCTCTTGGGGTACGGCATCAGCTGCAGCGGGAAGTTCCAGATGTCGTTGATCTTGGACGGCCAGATCTGGAAGTCGCCCGGCGAGCTCGCGTCGTAGCGCCAGCCGAACTGCTGCGCCGCGGCCAGCATGTTCTTCTGCCCCTCCAGGCACGGGGCGCGGCCGCCGACCAGCTCCTTCTTGAAGTCGAAGGGCAGCGGCGGCATGCTCTTCAGGCCCGTGTTCGTCTTCCACTTCTCGACGAACGCGTACGACTGCTCGATCTCGCTCTTCCACTCGGCGACGCTCCAGTCGCCGCCGCCCTTGCCGCCGCAGAAGTGGCCGTTGAAGTGCGTGCCGATCTCGTTGCCGTCCAGCCACGCGCCGCGCAGCTGGACCAGGGTGTCCTTGATGTGCGGGTCGGTCGCGAAGGATATCGCCGCGTCGCCCGGCTTGTGCTGCGGCGGCTTGTACAGGGACGCCTTCGACTTCGGCAGCAGGTACATGCTGGTGAGGAAGAACGTCATCTTGGCGTTGTTCTCTTTGGCCACCTGGCGGAAGTGCGAGAAGAGGTGGTCGTCGCCCTCCAGCGCGCCGTCCCAGGAGAACACCACGAACTGCGGCGGCTTCTCGCCCGGCTTGAGCTTCTGCGGCTTGGGCTGCTCCGGCTGCGGGCCGGTGTAGGACATCGACCCGTCCCCGAGCACCCGGACCTTGCCGTCCCACTTCTCCTCGGGCTTCTTGTCCTCCTCCGCCTCGCCGCCGGCCGGGCCGCTCTCGCCGGAGCCCCGGGACGAGGCCGGGGCCGAGCTCTTGCCGCCGTCCTTCTTCTCGTCGGAGTCGCAGGCGGTCAGGCCCATCGCGAGCGCGGCGACGGCGCCCGCGGTGACGAGAGCCGTCGCGCCGCGCGCGGTCCTCTTCGACAACTTCTTACCCCCTGCACCAAAACAGATGTTCTGACCGTCAGTATCACAGGTCTCCCTGTGAGCCCCGTCAGCCCCTCTGGACACTCCCGTAGCGCAGCGCGGGGTGCTCCGCGACCACCGTGCACGAGCCCGGCGCGATCTCCGTGAAGCCCGCGTCCCGCACCACCGGCAACCCGCTCGCCGCCAGCTCCGCCCAGCGGGCCGGATCCGCCGTGCGCACCGACAGCGCGAACCCGCTCTCGCGCCAGGCCGCGCGGGCCGCGTCGTCCAGCCCCCACCACGCCAGCTGGGCGCCGTGGCCCGCCTGCGCCATCGCCTTGCCCGCCGACATCTCCAGCTCCGGGCTCATCCACAGCACCGGCCGCGCCGGGTCCGCGGCCGCCGGCGGCTCCGGGTCGTCCAGGTCCGTGCCCGAAACCTGGAGCTTCACCAGCTCCTTGGGCCAGCCGTCGAGGGGCACCGGCGGGAAGACCCGCACCTCCGCCCGCTCACCGGTCACCGTGATGCCCGGCAGCGCCGACGCCTTGCG
The DNA here is from genome assembly GCF_024519335.1 of Streptomyces telluris. Lineage (NCBI taxonomy): Bacteria > Bacillati > Actinomycetota > Actinomycetes > Kitasatosporales > Streptomycetaceae > Streptomyces > Streptomyces telluris. The sequence continues at coordinate 34,765 of NZ_JANIID010000016.1, read as the reverse complement.
CCACTCCGCGCCGCGCGCCCTGCGCACCACCTTGCGGATCCGGGAGTCCTGCCAGTCCCGTACCGCCGCTGCCCACTCGCCCTCCTCGCCGTCGGCCCCGGTGCCGGACCGCTCGTCCGCCAGGAGCGTCAGCACGGCGCGCGCCGCGGTCTCCAGGGCGTCGGTCCGGGCGGGCGGGGCGTCCTTCTCGATCCGTACGACGAGGGGCAGGACGAACTGGGGTGCGTCAGGGCTGGTCACGGCCCCCAGTCTGCCAGCCGCCCGGCAGCGCCCCTTAATGTGAGCGGATGAGACTCACGGGGGTGGGCCGCCGCTACGGACTGGGCGGGCCCTGGATACTGCGCGACGTCGATCTCTCCCTTCCCGAGGGCAGCCTGCTGCGGGTCGAAGGCGCCAACGGCAGCGGTAAGTCCACGCTGCTGCGCCTGCTCGCGGGCATCGACGCCCCCAGCACCGGCCGGATCACCGGGCGCCCCCGCACCGCCTACGTCCCCGAACGCTTCCCCGCCGCGCTGCCGATGACCGCGGGCGCCTACCTCACGCGGCTGGGCCGCATCCACGGCCTCGGCCGCGCGGCCGCCTCGCGCGCCGCGCTGGAGTGGCTGGAGCGGTTCGGCGCCGGTGCGTACGCCGGTACGCCGCTGGCGGAGCTGTCCAAGGGCACCAGCCAGAAGGTCGCCGTCGCCCAGGGCCTCATGGGCACGCCCGGCCTGCTCGTCCTGGACGAGGCGTGGACCGGGCTGGACCGGGCGTCGCGGGGCCTCCTGGACGAGGAGGTACGCAAGCGGGTCGCGGGCGGAGCGCGGGTGGTCTTCGTCGACCACGATCCGGGGCGGCTGGCGGGGGCGGCGGACGCGGTGCTGAGGGTGGAGGGGGGAGCGGTCCTCCCTCACCGGGGCTCCGCCCCGGACCCCGGTCCTCACACGCCGGTCGGGCCGAGTGGCTGCCGCATCGTCGCCGAGGCCCCGCCCGGAGCCGTCCTCCCCCCGGGCCTCCCCGGCACCCCCACGGTGGAGCCCGCCCGCGGCGACGGCGCCGTCACGCTCACCGTCGCCGCCCCGCACTCCGACGCCCTGCTCCGCGCGCTTCTCACCGCCCGCCCGCCGTGGCACATCCGCTCCGTGACGGAGGTTCCGCACCCGTGATCGCTCTGCTCGGCTACCAGGCCGCCCTCCTCCTGCGCTCCCACCGCTGGCTGCCGCCGCTGCTCCTGTATGGCGCCTCCATGGGGGTGGGGGTGCAGGGCGGGCAGCCGGTCCTCGACTGCGCCGGGTGGGCGGCGGCCACGCTGCTGCCCGTCACCGCGTGGCTGGTCCGGGTGTGCGTGACCAACGAGCCGGCCGCCGCCAGGGACTGCAGCGCCGCCGCGGCCGGGCCCGGGCGGGTGCACCTCGCCGCGATCGGCGTCGCCCTGGGCGCGGCACTGCTGCTGGCCGCCGCCGGAAGCGCCGTCGTCGCGGCGGTCGGCGACCCGCACACCGCGGGCCGGCGGGCGGCCGTCGCCCTGGGGCCGGCCACCGCCGCCGGGCTGGCGGCCGCGGTGGTCTGCGCGCTGCTGGGGACGGCGGTCGGGGCGCTGTGCAACCGCCCGCTGCTGCGCAGCACCGCGTGGGCGGTGCCGTCCACGGTGCTCGCCGCGTTCCTGGTGCTGTTCGCCGGGGCGTCGCCCGCGCGGGCCGTCGTGACCGGCCTGGTCACCGGTTCCCGTACGGGGGTCGTGAGCGTCCCGTGGCCGTCGCTCGCCGCGGCGGGCGCCCTGGCGGCCGGAGCGGTGTCGGTGGCCTGCGCGTTCGCCTCCCGGCGCACGTGAGCTCCCGGCGCACGCCGTGCTCCGGCCGGCGGTCGGCCCCGGCGGTTCAGCCCCCGGCGATGAGGTCCGAGACCCGGACGAGCTCGTAGCCGCGGGCCCGCAGCTCCGGCACGATGCGCCGGATCGCCTCCTCGGTGGCGGGCGCCGCGCTGCGCGTGCAGTGCATCACCACGACGGAGCCGGGCTTCACCTGCGCCAGCACCTGGTCCGCGACGGGGCCGGCCTTCTTGGCGAAGGCGTCCCCGCTGACCACGTCCCACTGCACGGCGGTCACCTTCGCCGGCGCGATCTCGCGCAGGACCGCCTCGTCGTAACAGCCCCCGGGGAAGCGGAAGTACGGCACGATGCGCTCCACTCCGGCCTTCCGGAAGGCGGCGAAGGCGCGCTCCACGTCCTGGCGGGCGGTGCCGCGCGCGACGGTGGGCAGGCCGTAGCAGGGGGTGGAGAAGGCGTGGTGGCTGTAGGAGTGGTCGGCCACCTCGAAGAGCGGGTCGCTGCCGATGGACCTGGCCTGGTCGGGGTACTGCTCGGCCCACTTGCCGGTCATGAAGACGGTGGCGGGGGCCTTCAGCCGCCGCAGCGTGGTGATCAGCTGCGGGTTGTCGAACGGCTCCCCGCGCGCGGCGCGCTTGTCCTGATCGGCCGTCATGTCGGCGTCGAAGGTGAGCGCGACGCGCTTGGCGCCGTCGCGCCTGCCGTGGGAGAAGACGGGGGTGGTGCCGCCGGGGCCCGGAGGGAGCGTGGGTGCGGCCGACGGCCGTGCGGAGGGCGACTCCGCGGAGGGCGACTGCGGAGCCGGGGCCGAAGTCCGCGGGGACTGCGGGTTCTTGGTGCGCTCGGCCGCGCCGGAGCTGCCGCCGCCGCACGCGGCGAGGGGCAGGCAGAGCAGTGCGGCGAGTGCGGGCGCGAAGGCGTGACGGGCCGGCCGGCGACGGGGGATGGGGATCACACCGGCACTGTATGCCGCACCGCAAGCCGGGTGCGCGGGGCCCTCGCGCCCGCCGTCCTTCAGGCGATGACGACGTTGTGCGCCGGGGTGATGGAGGGCTGCAGGTCGGCGTGGCCGAGGTCGGCGAGGACGGGGCCGAGGGTCTTGGCCCAGGCCTCCAGGGCCTCGGTGGACTCCCAGACGTCGGTCACCCGCCAGCCTCCGCCCTCCAGGGGGCCGGCGAGGTGGGCGATGAGCCCGGCGGCGGGGATGTCGGCGAGGCGGGTGAAGCCCTGCCCGTTGGTGACGCGGCCGATGACGGCTTCGTAGAGGTCCTGTCCCCCGTCGGGGACGTCGAAGGTGACGATGACGGCCATGGGTGCTCCTGGCGGTGGCGGTGGCGGAGGGCCCGGTGCCGGGCCCGCACACACCCTCCCCCGCCGGGCCGCCGCACGGCAGCCCCGCCGCGGCGGCTCGCGGGCGCATCGGGCGGGGGGCCGTAGGCGCTGGCGCGAGGGCGCGCGAGGGGCGGGCTCACCGCTTGTGGAGCGTGCCGGGCGGGCGCCGTCTCCGCTTCCGGGCCGCCCGCACCGCCGCGGCCGCGGTTACGGCTGCCGCGGCTCGACGAGCTGCTTCGCGTCGCGGGCGAGCGCGGTGAGACGCGATATCGCCCGGAAGTACTTCTTGCGGTAGCCGCCGTTCAGCATCTCCTCGCTGAACAGCTCGTCGAACGGCCGCCCGGAGGCGAGGACCGGTATCTCGCGGTCGTAGAGCCGGTCGGCCAGGACGACCAGGCGCAGGGCCGTGGACTGGTCCGGCACCGGCTCGACGCCGGTCAGGCACACGGCCCGCAGGGAGTCGCACATCGCGCCGTAGCGGCTGGGGTGGACCTTGGAGAGGTGGTCCAGCAGGGCGGGGAAGGCGTCGAGCGACGCGCCCTCGGTCGTTTCAGCCGTACGGGTGACGGCGTCGTCGTCGTAGGGCGCCGGGGCCTGCGGAAGGCCGCGGTGGCGGTAGTCCTCGCCGTCGATGCGCAGGGGGCGGAAGTGGGCCGACAGCCCCTGTATCTCGCGCAGGAAGTCGGCGGCGGCGAAGCGGCCCTCGCCGAGCTTGCCCGGCAGCGTGTTGGAGGTCGCGGCGAGCGCGACGCCCGCCTCCACCAGCTTGCCCAGCAGGGTGGAGACGAGGACGGTGTCACCGGGGTCGTCGAGCTCGAACTCGTCGATGCACAGGAGGCGGTGGTCGCTCAGGGTGCGGACGGTCTGCTGGAAGCCCAGGGCGCCGACGAGGTTGGTCAGCTCCACGAAGGTGCCGAAGGCCTTCTGCTCCGGGGCCGCCGGGGTGGCGTGCCACAGGGAGGCCAGCAGGTGGGTCTTGCCGACGCCGTACCCGCCGTCGAGGTAGACGCCGCGGGGGCCGGACGGGGCGGCCGGCTTCGCCTCGCGGCGGAACCAGCGCTTGCGGCCGCCGCCGGGGGCGGCGCCGAGGCCGGCCGCGAAGCCGCCGAGGACCTGGACGGCCTCGGCCTGGCTGGGCTGGTCGGGCGCCGGTATGTAGTTGTCGAAGCGCACCGTGCCGAAGCGCGGGGGCGGCACCATCTCGGCGACCAGGCGGTCGGCCGGCACGTGCGGGGCGCGCGAGGTGAGCGCGACGGGGGAGCCGGTACCGGCGCCGGATATCGGGCCCGGTGCGTCGGACGGGACCGACGGGGCCGGCGAGGCGGCCGCGCCGGAAGCGGAGGCGGTGGTGGCTGACACAGCTCTCCAGCCTAGCCGCTGTCCGGCGGCTGCCGGCCGCCGGAAGAGCGAGGCATGTCACACTGCGGCCTATGCGACGCCTGTTCCCGCTCGAATCCCCCGCCTCCTCCGCCGCCCCCGGCTCAACCGCCTCTCCGTCCCCTGCGGCCCCGGCCCGTCCCTCCGCGCAGGAGGACCGCACCTGGGAGCTGGACGAGCTGGCCGAGGTCTACGCCTACCCGGAGGAGCCGGGGCCGGCCCGCCACGCCTGGCTGCGCGCGAACATGGTCTCCTCGCTGGACGGCGCGGCCCACCACGACGGGCGCTCGCAGCCGCTGTCCTCCGACGCCGACATGCGCATCTTCGGGACGCTGCGCGGGCTCGCCGACGCCGTCGTCGTGGGCGCGGAGACCGTACGGCAGGAGGGCTACCGGCCCGCGCGGGCCCGGGAGGCCTTCGCGGCGCGCCGGGCGGCGCTCGGCCAGGGGCCCGCGCCGGCGATCGCGATCGTGAGTGCGGGGCTCGACCTGGACTTCTCCCTTCCGCTCTTCACCGAGCCCCTGGTGCCCACCCTCGTCCTGACGGGCGAGGACGCGCCCGCGGACCGGGTCGCCGCGGCGCGCGAGGCCGGGGCCGAGGTGCTCGCGGCGGGCGAGGGGCGCCGGGTGGACCCCGCGCGGGTGCCGCAGGTGCTGGCGGAGCGCGGGCTGACCAGGCTGCTCACCGAGGGCGGCCCGCGGCTGCTGGGGCAGTTCGCGGCGGCCGGGGTGCTGGACGAGCTGTGCCTGACGCTCGCCCCGATGCTCGCCGGGGGCACCGCGGCCCGGATCGTGAACGGCCCCGACATGCCCCTGCCGGAACGATTCGTCCTCGCTTCGCTCCTCGAAGAGGCAGGATTTCTCTTCAGCAGGTACCACAGGATCTGACAATCGGCGGAATATCCCGTTCCGGTTAGCCGTCGGTGGGCAGAATTGAATCGGACGCTCCCCAGGGGGCACATGATCGGAACAGGCGGGCCCAGGGGGCACGCAGGATGGTTTCTTTTGGCCGTTGGGCCGGTGGCCCACGAAGGAGAAGGGCTTCCACCGTGTTCACGAGCGTATTGATGATCGAGCAGCCGCTGTCCGCCACCGACGTCGACTTCGTCACCACCCTCCACGACGACGACATGTCCTTCGTGGTCCTCATGCAGCCCAGAGGCGCCGAGGACCGGCTGCTCCGGGCCATCGACGACGTCGCGCTCGGCGAGCTGGAGCGGGCCGTGCACGAGGCCGACGAGCCCGAGGGCGAGCAGGCCGTCCGCCCGGCCGCCCTCGCCCTGGAGCACTCGCTCCGCAGCCTCCGGGACGCGGGCTGCGAGGCCGTCGGACAGCTCATCGAGGGCCACCCGCTGGACCTCCTGCGGTCCGTGGTCGAGCAGACCCACGCCGACGAGGTGATCGTGCTGACCGCGCCGCACCTGGTGGAGGAGTTCTTCCACCGCGACTGGGCCTCCCGGGCCCGGCACAAGGTCGGCGTCCCCGTGCTCAAGCTCTACGCGCACAACGACGAAGAGGACTACGCCCTGGGCGACGTGCAGGAGCAGTGACCCGGGGGCCGGGTCCCGGATCAGCGGACCGGGCCGAGCGGGCCCCGGGCCGGTGGGTCCCGGGCCGGTGGGTCCCGGGCCGTGGGGTCAGCACAGCCGCCCGTCGGCCATGGTGAGCACCCGGTCCGCCCGGCCGAGCAGCTCCCGGTCGTGCGTGACCAGCACCGTCGCCGTCCGGTGCGTCCGCGTCACCTCGGCGAGCAGCTCCACGACCTGCTCGCCGCGCTCCCGGTCCAGCGCCGACGTCGGCTCGTCCACCAGCAGGACGGACGGGCTCCCGGACAGCGCCCGGGCGATGTTCACCCGCTGGCGCTCGCCGCCCGACAGCTGGTGCGGGCGGCGGCGCCGCTTCGCCGCGTCCAGGCTCACCGACTCCAGCAGCCGCCCCACGCGCGCCCGGGCGGCCCGCACGCTCCCGCCCCGCACGTGCTCCACGGCCAGCAGCTGCTCCTCGGCGGTCAGCGACGGCAGCAGGTTCGCCTGCTGGAAGACGATGCCGATGTGCTCCCGGCGCAGCGCCGTACGGGCCCGGGCGCTCATCCGTGCGGTGTCCTGCCCCGCCACGGTCACCCGGCCCGCGTCCGGGCGCAGGAGCGTCGCCGCCACCGCGAGCAGGCTCGACTTCCCGGAGCCCGAGGGCCCCGCGACGGCCACGAGCTCCCCGGGCGCCACCTCCAGGGACACCGCGTCGAGGGCGGTCAGCCTGCGGTCGCCGTCCGGATAGGTGAGGCCGACGGCCTCCAGCGACAGGACGGGTGCCGCAACGGGCGACGGAACGGGGGACGGAACGGGCGCGGTGCTCAACGGGAGGCTCCCAGGGCGGTCAGCGGATCGACGGACGTGATGCGGCGCACGGCGAGCGCGGAGCCGGCCAGCCCCAGCAGCACCATCGCCGCCACCGGCACGGCGACGGTCGCCGCACCCAGCTCGAACGGCACCGAGGACGACGCCAGCGCTCCGCCGGCCGCGCCCGCCGCGGCGCCGAGCGCGGCCCCGGCGGCCAGCACGACCGCCGCCTGCCCGAGGGCGTCCCGCACCAGGTAGGCGCTGCTCGCGCCCACGGCCTTGAGCACCGCGACGTCGGGCCTGCGCTGCACCGTCCACACCGTGAAGAAGGCGCCCACGACCAGGGCGCTCACCACGAACAGGAACCCCTGGATCATCCGCAGGGTGCCGTGCTCGGCCGCGTACCCGTCGATGCCGTCCAGCGCCGCGCCGACGCCGACCGCCGTCGTGGTCCGCGCGGCGGGCCCCTCCGGCCGCCCGCCGCCGTCCACGGCCAGCGCGGTCGGCTGCGCCTGGTGGCTCACGCGGTGCCAGGCGGGCAGTGTGGTCCACACGCTCGGGGCGTGGCCGTGGCTGCGGTCGGCGGTGATGCCCGAGACGGTCAGCTCCTCGGTGCCGAGGGTGACGCGGTCGCCCGTGCGCACCCCCGTCTCGCGCGCCAGCCGCTCGCTCACCGCCACGCCGCGGCCGTCCGGGGCGGAGCCGGAGACGAGCGGCGGCCGCAGCCGGTCCGGCGTGCCGAACACGCTCACCGACGACGCATTGCCGCCCGCCGTCAGCCGGGTCATCGCCACGCCGAACGGTTCGGCGGAGGTGACGCCCGGCGCCTCCCGCCAGGCCCGCAGCTGCCCGGCGTCCACCGAGCTGTTCGAGAACGAGACCTCCGGCGCGGCCCCGGCGGGCGCGGCGAAGACGATCCGGCCGGCGGGCAGCCCTGCCACGGCGGACGACGCCTCCCGCGCCAGGCCGTCGGTCAGGCCGTAGAGGAAGACCACGAGCGTGGTGATGAGGGTGACGACCGCACCCATCAGGGCGAACCGCCCCCGGGCGAAACGGATGTCACGGAGCGCGACGAACAAGGACCCCTCCCGGGCTCTGTCAGGACCCCTCCACACTCCCGCGCGGACGTCCCGCCGCCATCAGGGCAAGGACGGGTCCGCACCCCGTACGTCCGGTGCACCCGGAAATCAATCGAACGGTTGAGGGCCGCGGGGCCGGGTGCCCCGGGCGCGGGCCCGTACGCTCGATCGGGTGAGTCGAACGAGCCTCCCCGCCCCCGAGACCGCGCCCGGGCACGCGCGCGTGCCCGGCCGACCCTCCCTCGTCGCCGGAGCCGGTGCGGAGATGCCCTCCCTGCGGCTGGTCCGGCTCGCGGTGCACGGGGCGTTCTACGTGCTGCTCGCCATCGCCGCCGGGCCCGCCCTGGCCGGGACGGCCCCCGTGGCCGTGCTGCCGCCCGCCGCCGTCCTCGCCGCCGTCTACGGGCTCGGCATCGTCCGCAGCGCCCGGCGCCCCGGCCCCTGGCTCGCCGCCGTCACCGCGCTGTGGCTGCTCCTCCTGGCCATGGACCACGGCTTCAGCTACGTCGCCTTCCCGCTCTTCTTCCTCTTCCTGCACGCCATGCCGGTCCGCTGGGCGCACCCCGCCGTCGCCGCGGCCACCGCCGCCGTCGTGGCCGCCCAGGCCGGCGCCCCCGGCGGGCTGACCGCCGCCAAGGTCATCGGCCCCGTCGCCGGCGCCGTCGTCGCCATCCTGACCGGCTACGGCTACGCCGCGCTCTACCGGGAGAGCCGCAGGCGCCAGCAGCTCATCGACGACCTCCTGCACACCCGCGACGAGCTCGCCGCCGCCCAGCGCGAGGCCGGGCGGCTCGCCGAGCGCCAGCGCCTCGCCCGCGAGATCCACGACACGCTCGCCCAGGGCCTGTCCAGCATCGTCCTCCTCGCCCGCGCCGCGGAGACCGCGAGCCCGGAGGCGGCCCGCGCCCGGATGCGGGAGGCCGGGCGGACCGCGGCCGACAACCTCGCCGAGGCCCGCCGCTTCGTCCAGGCCCTCACCCCGCCCGCCCTGGAGGAGGCGCCGCTGCCCGAGGCGCTGCGCCGCGTGACCGAGCGGACGGTCCCCGGCGCCGTCTTCCGCCTCGACGGCGACCCCTGCGCCCTCCCCATGGAGACCGAGGTCGCCCTGCTGCGCCTCACCCAGGAGGCGCTCGCCAACGTCGCCCGCCACGCTCGCGCCGACCACACCGCCGTCACCATCGCCTTCCTCGACGGCCAGGTCACCCTCGACGTCTACGACGACGGCATCGGCTTCACCCCCGGGGACGGCCCCGCCGACGGTCGCCGGACCTTCGGCCTGCACGGCATGCGCGAACGCATCGCCGCCCTCGGCGGCACCCTCACCGTCGAGTCCGCCCCCGGCGAGGGAACGGCGATCGCCGCGGCGGTGCCGGTGGGGTCCGGGGCCCGGCCCCGGGAGGCGGCCGGGGAAGCGGCGCCGGCGGGCCCGGCGGCCCGCCCCCGGCACACGGGAGCCGCGGCATGAACGGGCCGGCACACCCCGAAGGCGCCGTCCGCGAGGCCGTCCGCGTCCTGATCGTCGACGACCACCCCGTCGTCCGGCGCGGGCTGCGCGCCATGGTCGACGAGCTCCCCGACGTGGAGGCCGTCGGCGAGGCCGGCGACGGCGCCGAGGCCCTGCGGCTGCTCGACGCCGGCCCCCGCCCCGACGTCGTCCTCATGGACCTCCAGATGGGCGCCGGCATGCACGGCGTCGAGGCCACCCGCCGCATCACCGCCCTGCCGGACCCGCCCGCCGTGCTGATCCTCACCACGTACAGCACCGACGCCGACATCCTGGCCGCCGTCGAGGCGGGGGCGACCGGCTACCTCCTCAAGGACGCCCCGCCCGAGGACGTCGCCGCGGCCGTCCAGGCCTCCGCCCGCGGCGAGACGGTCCTCGCCCCGCCCGTCGCCGCGCGCCTGCTCGGCCGCGTGCGGTCGGGCCGCCCGACGCTGTCGCCGCGCGAGACCGAAATCCTCGGCCTGCTCGCCGAGGGCCTGGCCAACAAGCAGATCTCGCGCCGCCTGTTCATCAGCGAGGCCACGGTCAAGACCCACCTCGTGCACATCTACGGCAAGCTCGGCGTGGACAGCCGCACGGCCGCCATCGCGGCGGGGCTGGCGGGAGGGCTCATCCGGTCCGTGTGACGGGGGCGGACGGGGTTGTCACCGCAAGGTGCAAGAATCGGGCCCGCAGCCTTGTCAATCGATACCCCAGGGAGCACCGCACATGGCACCGGCCGTCCCCACGACGATGGACCGACCGCACTTCATCGGCATCGGCGGCGCCGGCATGTCGGGCATCGCGAAGATCCTCGCGCAGCGCGGCGCGGCCGTCGCCGGCAGCGACGCCAAGGACTCCGCGACCGCCGAGGCCCTGCGCGCCCTGGGTGCCACGGTGCACATCGGGCACGCCGCCGGGCACCTGGCCGACGACGCCTCCTGCGTCGTCGTCTCCAGCGCCATCCGCGCCGACAACCCCGAGCTGGCCGCCGCCGCCGAGCGCGGCATCCCCGTCGTGCACCGCTCGGACGCCCTCGCGCGCCTGATGGACGGCCTGCGCCCGATCGCGGTCGCCGGCACCCACGGCAAGACGACCACGACGTCGATGCTCGCCGTCTCCCTCGACGCCCTGGGCCTCGACCCGTCGTACGCCATCGGCGGCGACCTGGACGCCCCCGGCTCCAACGCGCGCCACGGCGCCGGCGAGATCTTCGTGGCGGAGGCGGACGAGAGCGACCGCAGCTTCCACAAGTACGCGCCCGAGGTCGCGATCATCCTCAACGTGGAGCTGGACCACCACGCGAACTACGCGTCGATGGACGAGATCTACGAGTCGTTCGAGACCTTCGTCGGCCGGATCCGCCCGGGCGGCACGCTCGTGGTCGCCGCCGACCAGGCGGGCGCGCGCGAGCTCACCGAGCGGATCGCCGAAAACGCAGCCCGCCACGGCATCGAGGTCGTCACCTACGGCGAGGCCGAGGACGCCGACGTGCGCGTCCTGAAGATCACCCCGCGCGGCCTGACCAGCGAGGTCACCGTCCTGCTCAACGGCAAGATGCTGACCTTCACGGTCTCCGTCCCCGGCCGTCACTACGCCCTCAACGCCGTCGCCGCCCTCGCGGCGGGCATCGCGCTCGGCATCCCCGCGCACAACCTGGCCTCGGCGCTCGGCAAGTACACCGGCGTCAAGCGCCGCCTGCAGCTCAAGGGCGAGGCCCGCGGCGTGCAGGTCATCGACTCCTACGCGCACCACCCGACCGAGATGAGCGCCGACCTGGAGGCCATCCGCGGCGCCGCCGCCGACGCCCGCCTCCTGGTCGTCTTCCAGCCGCACCTGTTCTCCCGCACCCAGGAGCTCGGCACGGAGATGGGCCAGGCCCTCGCCCTCGCCGACGCCTCGGTCGTCCTGGACATCTACCCGGCCCGCGAGGACCCGGTCCCGGGCGTCACCAGCGCCCTGATCATCGACGCCGCGGCGGCCGCAGGCGCCGACGTGCGCGCCGAGCACGACATGGCGGCGATCCCGGACGTGGTCGCGGGAATGGCCCGCCCCGGAGACCTCGTTCTGACCATGGGTGCCGGTGACGTGACGGACCTCGGTCCGCGCATCCTGGCCCGCCTGGAGAGCTGACCGCACCGGCGGACAGCCGCGACCCCCCGGAAGGCGTGCGAGATGGCGTACGAGGTCGAGAAGACGGACGAGCAGTGGCGGGCGGAGCTCTCCCCCGCGGAGTACCAGGTGCTCCGCAGGGCCGGCACCGAGCCCGCCTTCCGGGGCGAGTACACCGACACCAGGACGGCCGGTGTCTACTCCTGCCGCGCCTGCGGCGCGGAGCTGTTCCGCTCCACCGAGAAGTTCGAGAGCCACTGCGGCTGGCCCAGCTTCTACGACCCGAAGGACTCGTCCGCGGTCGAGCTGATCGACGACCGCTCGCACGGCATGGTGCGCACCGAGGTCCGCTGCGCCCGCTGCGGCTCCCACCTCGGCCACGTCTTCGAGGGCGAGGGCTACGCCACCCCCACCGACCAGCGCTACTGCATCAACTCCATCGCCCTGCGGCTGGAGCCCGCGGGGGACTGACCCGGGGAGGACCTGGACCCGGGGGAGGGCCGGTGACCGGGAGAAGGGTGAGCCCGGCTCACTTGCGGGCGGCGAGGCCCTTCTTCAGGTCGTCGTAGTTCATGACCGGGACCAGCTCGACGTCGGCTTCCATTTCGACCAGGAGCGTCTCCAGCGTGGCGGGTATCTGCGACGAGTCCTCCAGGTCGAAGACGAGCGTGCAGGTGCGGCCGCCGTCCATGGGGCCGAAGTAGGCCGCTTCGGGCTTGGTGCGGTCCATCAGGTCCTGTACGAACTTCCCGAGATGGCCGCTCTTGTAGGCCTCGTTCGACGTGTGGGTGTCCAGCCGGGCCCTGAGCATCATGCGCATGGCTCATCGTCCCCTCGGGGCGACCCACCGCACCCGGCGCTCCGGCTCCGCGCTCACTGAGGCGCGGATGCGCCCACCCTCAGGGTCTCTCCGGCCCCGCCCCGCCGCAACGCAGGCGCGGCGGGGTCAGCCGCACCGCAGCACGGCGGCCGAGGCGGGCGGCAGGTGCAGCAGGCCGTCGGGGCCGGGCAGGTCGACCGGCCGCCAGGCGGCCAGGACCTCGCGCACGGGGGCGTCGCCCAGGGGCAGCGCGGCGGGTCCGTCCGTCGGGTTCACTGCGGTGCACAGGCCGCCGCGGCGCAGGACGGCCGTGCCGCCGGGGCCCACGGTGACCGCCGTGGCGGAGAGCGGGCCGGAGCCGGGTGCGGCGCGGCGCAGGGCGATCAGGCGGCGGTGCCACTCCAGCAGAGCGCGGTGCGGCTCGTGCTGCGGTTCGTCCCAGTCCAGGCAGGAGCGGGCGCGGGTGGCCGGGTCCTGCGGGTCGGGGATCTCCTGCGCGGCCCAGCCGTGCGCGGCGAACTCGCGCCGGCGGCCGGTGCGGACCGCCTCGGCCAGCTGCGGGTCGGTGTGGTCGGTGAAGAACTGCCAGGGGGTGCGCGCCCCCCACTCCTCGCCCATGAACAGCATCGGGGTGAACGGCCCGCCGAGGACGAGCGCGGCGGCGCAGGCCAGCAGCCCGGGGGAGAGGCGGGCGGAGAGCCGGTCGCCCAGGGCGCGGTTGCCGATCTGGTCGTGGTTCTGGGCGTAGCCCAGGAGACGGCCGGCCGGGGTGCCAGGGTCGAGGGGCCGGCCGTGCGGGCGCCCGCGGAAGGTGGAGTGCGTGCCGTCGTGGAAGAAGCCGCCCTGCAGTGTCTTGCCGAGCGCCGCGGCCGGGTCGGCGGCGAAGTCGGCGTAGTAGCCCTGGGACTCGCCGGTCAGGACGGTGTGCAGGGCGTGGTGGAAGTCGTCGTTCCACTGGGCGTGCAGGCCCAGGCCGCCCGCTTCGCGCGGCGTGGTGGTGGCCGGGTCGTTCAGGTCGGACTCGGCGATGAGGAACAGCGGCCGGCCCAGCCGGGCGGCCAGGGCGTCCACGGCGCCGGAGAGTTCGGCGAGGAAGTGCTTGGGCCGGGTGTCCGCCAGGGCGTGCACGGCGTCCAGCCGCAGCCCGTCCAGCCGGTAGTCGCGCAGCCAGGCCAGCGCACTGCCCGTCAGGTACGCGCGCACCTCGTCGGAACCGGGGGCGTCGAGGTTGACGGCGGCGCCCCAGGGGGTGTGGTGGGTGTCGGTGAAGTAGGGCCCGAAGGCGGGCAGGTGGTTGCCGGAGGGGCCCAGGTGGTTGTGCACCACGTCCAGGACGACGCCGAGGCCCAGCGCGTGCGCCGCGTCCACGAACCGGCACAGCCCCGCGGGCCCTCCGTAGGGCTCGTGGACGGCCCACAGCGACACGCCCTCGTACCCCCAGCCGTGCGTGCCGGGGAAGGGGCAGACGGGCATCAGCTCCACGTGGGTGACGCCCAGTGCGGCGAGGTGCGGCAGGCGCGCGGCCGCGGCGTCGAAGGTGCCCTCGCGGGTGAACGTGCCCACGTGCAGCTCGTAGAGGACGGCGCCGGGCAGCGGGCGGCCCGCCCACTCCTGCCGCCAGGGGAAGCGCCCGGGGTCGGCGACGGCGCTCGGCCCGTCGGGCCCGTCGGGCTGCCGGCGCGAGCGCGGGTCGGGCCGCACGGGGCCGCCGTCCAGGGCGAATCCGTAGCGGGTGCCCTCCTCGCCGGGGGCCTCGCGGCGCCACCACCCGTCCCGGGCCGGGTCCCGCTCCATCGCGTGCGCCCGGCCGCCGGCGTGCAGCTGCACCCGGCCGGCCCGCGGCGCCCACACCTCGAACAGCACGGGCGGCTCCTTCCCGACGGCAGTGCTGTCCATGGTGCCCCGTGGTCAGGCCTCGCGGGCCGGAAGCAGGTCGATCCGCTCCTGCGAGACGGGGTAGCCCGCCTTCGCGAAGCCCGCGGCCATGGGCAGGTTGCCCTGGTCGGTGGCGGCCGCGATGCGCGTCGCGCCCCGGGACACCAGGTCGTGCGTGCACTCCACGAGCAGGTCGTAGCCGTAGCCGCGGCCGCGCTGCCCGGCGACGACGCCGAGATAGCCCACGCACGGCCCGGCGGGGTTGTGCGCGGGGATGTGCAGGCCGACCAGCTCGCCGCTGGGAGTGAAGGCGAGCCGCCACCAGTCGCGGGGCGAGGGCAGCCAGGTGAGGAAGGCCATGGCGTCGTCCACGGCGGCTTCGAGGCCGAGTTCGGCGACGTTCTTGCTGTCGTGCGCGTCGAGCGTGCCCTCCATGGTGCGGCCCAGCACGTCGCGTATGACGGCGTCGTCGGGCTCGGGCCGGAAGACCAGCCGGCCGGGGCGCTCGGGCAGCGGGCAGCCGGTCGTCCACTCGTAGCGGAAGCGCTCGACCAGTACCTGCATCCCGGCGGCCTCGGCCACCGCGACGCGCGCTTCCACGGCGGCCCGCACCTCGGGCATCTCCCGCCAGCCGGGCGGGGCCATCAGGGCGTACTCGCAGCGCAGGGGCGAGGTGCGCAGCAGGCGGGCGGCCGCCTCCTCCTCGCCCTCGGCGAAGTCGAACCAGTCCAGGGCCTTGGGGGTCTCGTCGCCGGGCCCGCCCCACCAGGCGGCGCGGGCGACGACCTCGCCGTCGCGCAGCGCGACCCAGGTCCAGTCGGGGCGGTACTCCCCGCCCCGGTGCACGGGCACGTAGGTGTGGCCGAAGGCGCCCTTGCCGACGAGGGCGGGCACGTCGAGGGCCGAGAACAGGCCGGTGTCGCGCTCGGTGAGCGCACGGATGACCAGCTGGGTCATGGGGTCCTTCCGGAGAGGCCGTTGCGCTGGATGCGCACCGCCTAGGAAGGCCCATGCGACCCCCGTCCGTCCACCGATTTCTCCCGGACACCGTTGTCGCCCGGACACCGTTTTCTCTCAGACCTGGTGCAGCCCGCGCCCGGCCAGCGACAGCATCACCTCGCCCACCGCCTCCGACAGCGTCGGATGCGGGTGGACGTGCTGGGCGACGTCGGCCGTGTCCGCGTCCCAGCCGACGACCAGCTGGCTCTCCGCGATCATCTCCGAGACGTGCGGGCCCACCAGGTGGACGCCGAGCACCCGGCCGCCGCCCTTCTCGGCGACGACCTTCACCAGGCCGCCCTGCCCGTGGACCATGCCCTTGGCCACGGCCGTCAGCGGCATCGAGTTGACCTCGGCGTCGTGCCCGCGCTCGCGCGCCTCGGCTTCCGTCAGGCCGACCGAGGCCGTCTGCGGAGCGGAGTACGTGACGCGCGGCACGGCGGCGTAGTCGACGGGCCGCGGCGCACGCCCGGCGAGGGTCTCGGCGACCAGCAGCCCCTCCGCGAAGGAGGCGTGGGCGAGGCCGGGGGAGGGCGGCGGCAGCAGGTCGCCGACGACGTGGACGCCCGGCACGGCCGTCTCCAGGCGCGACCAGTCGGCCGGCGGGACGAAGCCGCGGGCGTCGGTGGCGAGCCCGGCCGCCGCCAGGCCGAGGCCGTCGGTGACCGGAACCCGGCCCACGGCCACCAGCAGGCGCTCCGCCTCCAGCGTGCGCACCTCTCCCCGGGCGGTGCGGAGCGTGGCCCGCACCCCGCCCTCGTGGACGACGGCGTCCTCCAGGCGCGCGCCCGCCCGGACGTCGATGCCCCGCTTCTTCAGACCCCGCGTCAGGTACCGGCTCACGTCGGCGTCCTCCAGCGGCAGCAGCCGCTCCGCCGCCTCCACGAGCGTGACCTCCGCGCCCATGGAGCGGTGCAGGGAGGCGTACTCGACGCCGATGGCGCCCCCGCCCAGCACCAGCACCGAGCCGGGCAGCCCCGGCGCGAACAGGGCGTCGTCGCTGGTGACCACGCGCGCCCCGTCGGGCTCCAGGCCCGGCAGGGTGCGCGGCCGGGAGCCGGTGGCCAGCACGACGCCCCGGCGGGCCGTCCAGACGGAACCGGCCTCGGCGCCCGAGCCGATCCGCACCGTCCGAGGGCCCGTCAGCGTCGCGGTCCCCCGCACCACGCGCACCCCGGCGTGCGCCAGATGACCCTCCACGCCCCGGTGGTTGCGGCCGACGATGTCGTCGCGGGTCGCGGTGAGCGCGGCCCAGTCGACCGACTCCAGGGTCGCCTTCACCCCCCACCGCTCGCGCGCCTCCGCGATGCCGTCCACCAGCTCCGCCGCGTGCAGCATGGCCTTGCTGGGTATGCAGCCGCGGTGCAGACAGGTGCCGCCCACCAGGTCGCGTTCCGCGAGGACGACGCCGAGGCCCAGCGCTGCGGCCCGCAGGGCGGTGCTGTAGCCGCCGGTGCCGCCGCCGATCACGATCACATCTGTTTCGCGCATGTCTTCACCCTGCGCCGTCAGGAATTATGAGTCCAACGCAATGTTTCGATCGATCCCATGAACAGAGGTCATGGGGCCATGGGAGGGCCGGGCATGAGCCTGCGGCAGATGGAGTACCTCGTCGCGGTGGTCGAGGAGGAGTCGTTCACCCGGGCGGCCGACCTGCTCAACGTGACCCAGTCCGCCCTCTCCCACCAGATCAAGGCCCTGGAACGGGACGTCGGCGGCCCGCTGCTGGAGCGCCGCCCTCGCGGCATCGGCCTGACCCCGATGGGCCGCGCCTTCCTGCCCCACGCCGAACTCGCCGTCCGCAGCGCCGAACAGGCCCGCCGGGCGGCGAAGGCCGCCGCCGGAGCGGCCGGCGGCGAGCTGCACATCGCCTCCCTGCACGCCCTCGCGGTCGGGGTGCTGCCGCCCGTCTTCGCGCGCTGGCGCCGCGCCTTCCCCGCCGTCCGCCTCCACCTGCACGAGTACGCGACCACGGAGGAGCTGCGCGACCACATGGAGCGCGGCGTCGCCGACATCGCCGTCGGCCCCCGCCCCGAGGCCTGGCACGGCCCCGTCGTCCCCCTCGGCGACGAGGAGATCATGGTGATCACCTCGGCGGGCGACCCGCTCGCGGCCCGTACGGAACCCCTCACGCTGCCCGAACTGGCCGGGCGCGACTGGGTGCGCTGCGCCCTCGAACCGGTCGTGCAGGGCAAACCCTGGCTCGACTGGCTCTGCGAGCAGGGCGGCTTCGTCCCCCGTACGGCCGTCTGGACGGAACACTCCTCGACCGCCGTACGGATGGCGGTCTCCGGACTCGGCCTGGTCGCCGCCCCCGTGCACATGGCGCGCGACGTGCCGGGCGCGGTGACCGTCCCCGTCGACCCGCCCTGGCGCCGCGAGCAGACCGCCTTCGCGCGCGTGGAGCTCACCGGCACCACCGCCGCCTTCGTCGAGCTCTGCCGCGAACTGGCGTTCCCGGGCACCGGCTGAAGCCCGCCGCGGGCCGCGCCCCGCAAAGGGCCGAGGGGCGCGGCCCGGCGCTCAGTCCCGTACGAGCAGCGCCACCGGGCCGTGCTCCAGGAGCTCCGCAAGGGCCACGGGCGTCTCGTACGAGGCGCCGGTCAGCAGCTCGCGCCACCGGCCGCCGCCCGGCAGCGGCAGGACCGTCCCCCGCATCCCCCCGTCCTGCACCAGCCGCCCGTGCAGCCGCGAGACGACGGTGACCGCGGCGCCGGAGCGCGCGAAGGCCACGCAGTGCCCGGCGGCCGGGCCGTCGGCGGCCAGCCGCTCGTACGAGGCGCCGGGGCCGAACCACTCGGGGCGCGAGCGGCGCAGCCCCAGCACGGTGCGCGTCAGATGCAGCTTCTCGGCGGACAGGTCCCCGGCTCCGGCGGGCGGGCCGCCGGCGAGGGCCGCCGGGAAGGCGGGCGGGCGCCGGTTGTCGGGGTCGACCAGGGCGGCGTAGGCGCGCTCCGTGCCCATGTAGAGGTCGGGCACGCCCGGCATGGTCAGGTGCAGCAGGGCCGCGCCGAGCGTGTTGGCCCGTACGGACGGGCGCAGCGCCTCCTCCAGGGGCGCGAGGGCGGTGCGGGCCGGGCCGCAGGGGTGCGCCGCCACGAAGGCCTCCACGGCCGCCTCGTAGGCCGCGTCCGGCTCGGTCCAGGTCGTGCGCAGCCCTGCCTCGCGCACGCTCTTCAGCACGGCGGGCACGAGCCGGCCGGCGTCCGCGGGGTCCGCCGTGCCGAGCCCGAAGGCGCTCTGCCAGGCCAGCCACGCCACGTGCGGGTCGGGCGCGCCGGGCTCGGCGGCCTCGGCCGCCAGCCGGTCCATCAGGTCCGCCCACCGGCCGGGGCACTCGCTCAGCGCCGCGATCCGGGCCCGTACGTCGGCGCTGCGCTTGGTGTCGTGCGTGGACAGCACCGTCCCGGTCGCGGGCCAGTCGTGCTGCAGGCGGGCGCAGTAGGCGTGGAAGTCCTCCGGGGAGACGGCGGGCCGGCCCGGGTCGCCGCCGACCTCCGCGGCCGAGAGCAGGGGCGCGTGCCGGTAGAAGGCGGTGTCCTCGACGGACTTGGCGCGCAGCGCGGAGGCGGTCTGTGCGAACCGCGCGCAGAAGTCCCGCTGGTCCGGCCCCTGCCCCAGGCGGCCGAGCGCCGCGTCCCGGACGACCTCGGCCGCGCGGGCCTCCTCGGGCACGGCGAAGGCGCCGCGCGCGTCCTGGGCGGCCTGGTCGAGCAGGGCGGCGTCGATCGGGGCCGGGGGCCGCCCGGGCACCGCGTAGGGCCGGTAGACGGGCAGCCGGACGAGGATCTCGCGCAGGGCGGTGCGCAGGGCCCAGGGCGCGGTGTCGCGCAACTGGTGCGCGCCCTCGCAGATCCGGCCGGCGGTGCGCACCAGCCGCTCGGTCTCCGCGGCCAGCTCGTGGGTGATCACCTTGTACGCGGCGCGGCGCACCGTGGCGGGCCAGTCGCCGCCGCGGTCGGGCGGCAGGCCGGTGAAGGCGCGGTAGCGGGCTCCCAGTTCGGCGGCGCCCGCGGGGTCGACGAAGAGGCCGTCGAGGTGGCGCAGGGCGTCGTAGCCGGTGGTCCCGGCGACGGGCCAGTCGCCGGGCAGGCGCTCGTCGCGGCTGAGGATCTTCTCGACGACCGTCCACCGGCCGTCCGTGGCCTCGGCGAGGCGGTGGAGGTAGCCGGCGGGGTCGGCGAGCCCGTCCGGGTGGTCGACGCGCAGCCCGTCGGCGACCCCCTCCCGCAGCAGCTGCACCACCTTGCCGTGGGTGGCGGCGAAGACCTCCGGGTCCTCCACGCGGACCGCGATCAGCTCGGAGACGGTGAAGAAGCGCCGGTAGTTCAGCTCCGTGCGGGCCAGCCGCCACCAGGCGGGCCGGTACCACTGGGCGTCCAGCAGGTCGGGCAGCGGCAGCCGCTCCGTGCCGGGCCGCAGCGGGAAGGCGTGGTCGTGGTAGCGCAGCACCCGCTCGGGGCGGCCCGCGACGCTGAAGTGGCGCAGCTCCCCGCCGAGCGGGCCGGCCAGCACGGGCAGCAGCACCTTGCCGCCGTGCTCGGCCCAGTCGATGTCGAACCAGCGCGCGTAGCGCGAGGCCGGGCCGTCCCGCAGGACCTCCCAGAGCGGGCCGTTGAGCGTCGCGGGCGCGGGCAGGGCCATGTGGTTGGGGACGATGTCGAGGATCAGGCCCATCCCGTGCTCCCGGGCGGTGCGGGCCAGGGACCGCAGGCCCTCCTCGCCGCCGAGCTCGGCCCGCACGGCCGAGTGGTCGACGACGTCGTAGCCGTGCGTGGAGCCGGGGACGGCCTCCAGGACGGGCGACAGGTGCAGGTGGGACACCCCGAGGGAGGCCAGGTACGGCACGGCCTCCTCGGCCGCCCGGAAGGGGAAGGCCGGCTGGAGCTGGAGCCGGTAGGTCGCGGTCGGCACAGCGCTGTGGAGCCTCATGGGAACGTACGTACCCACTTGCGGCGGCCTTGCCGCAGGGGACTACGCCGGGCGCTGCAACACCGCGAGGCTGCGGTCGGCCAGCGTCAGGCGGTCCCCGGCCCGGATCTTCGGCCCGTCGGTGGCCACGCCCTCGGGCCCGGCGGTGTCGACCACGACCTGCCACAGCCTGCCGTGGTCGGCGGGCACGACGAAGTCGAGCGGCTTGTCGTGCGCGTTGAACATCAGCAGGAAGGAGTCGTCGACGACCGGCTCGCCGCGCGGCCCGGGCTCGGAGATCGCCCCGCCGTTGAGGAAGACCGTCAGCGACTTGGCCTGGGCGGCCTGCCAGTCGCTGTCCCGCATCTCTTCACCCTCGTGGGTGAACCACGCGATGTCGGACAGCTCGTCGTGGGTGCCCTGCACCGGGCGGCCGTGGAAGAAGCGGCGGCGCCGGAAGACGGGGTGGTCGCGGCGCAGCCACACCATCGCCCGGGTGAAGGCGAGCATCCGCCGGGCGCGCGCGGAGGACTCGTCCCCGGGGTGCGGCCAGTGCACCCAGGAGACGTCGTTGTCCTGGCAGTAGGCGTTGTTGTTGCCCCGCTGGGTGCGCGCGAACTCGTCGCCGTGGCTGAGCATGGGCACGCCCTGCGACACCATCAGGGTGGCGATGAAGTTGCGCATCTGGCGCTCGCGCAGCGCGAGCACCTGCGGGTCGTCGCTCTCGCCCTCGGCCCCGCAGTTCCAGGACCGGTTGTGGTTCTCGCCGTCGCGGTTGTCCTCGCCGTTGTCCTCGTTGTGCTTGCCGTTGTACGCGACGAGGTCGTGCAGGGTGAAGCCGTCGTGGCAGGTGACGAAGTTGACGGAGGCCAGGGGGCGCCTGCCGTCGCCCTGGTAGAGGTCGGAGGAGCCCGTCAGCCGGGAGCCGAACTCCGCCAGGGTGGCCGGCTCGCCGCGCCACAGGTCCCGGGCGGTGTCCCTGAACTTTCCGTTCCACTCGGCCCACAGCGGGGGGAAGTTCCCGACCTGGTAGCCGCCCTCGCCGACGTCCCACGGCTCCGCGATCAGCTTCACCCGGCTGACCACCGGATCCTGCTGCACCAGGTCGAAGAAGGACGAGAGCCGGTCCACCTCGTGGAACTGGCGCGCGAGCGTCGCCGCCAGATCGAAGCGGAATCCGTCCACCCGCATCTCGGTCACCCAGTACCGCAGCGAGTCCATGATGAGCTGCAGGACGTGCGGGCTGCGCATCAGCAGGGAATTGCCGGTGCCGGTGGTGTCCATGTAGTACTGCGGGTCGTCCGCGAGCCGGTAGTACGAGGCGTTGTCCAGGCCCCGGAAGGAGAGCGTGGGCCCCAGGTGGCTGCCCTCGGCCGTGTGGTTGTAGACCACATCGAGGATGACCTCGATGCCCGCCGCATGCAGCGCCCGCACCGCCGACTTGAACTCCAGCACCTGCTGACCCCGGTCGCCCCAGGAGGCGTAGGCGTTGTGCGGGGCGAAGAAACCGATGGTGTTGTAGCCCCAGTAGTTGGCCAGGCCCGCGTCCACCAGCCGGTGGTCGTTGACGAACTGATGGACCGGCATCAGTTCGATCGCCGTGACCCCCAGCTCCGTCAGGTGCTCGATCACCGCGGGGTGGGCCAGCGCCGCGTACGTGCCGCGGATCTCCTCCGGCAGCGCCGGATGGCGCATCGTCAGGCCCTTGACGTGGGCCTCGTAGATGACCGTGCGGTGGTAGTCGGTGCGCGGCGGGCGGTCGTCCCCCCAGTCGAAGTACGGATTGACGACGACCGACGTCATCATGTGCGGCGCCGAGTCCATGTCGTTGCGCTTCTCCGGCCGGCCGAAGTGGTAGCCGTAGACGGCCTCGCCCCAGCCGACGGCCCCGCTCACGGCCCGGGCGTAGGGGTCCAGCAGCAGCTTGGCGGAGTTGCAGCGGTGCCCGTGCTCCGGCTCGTACGGCCCGTGCACGCGGAAGCCGTAGCGCTGACCCGGCATCACCCCCGGGAGGTAGGCGTGCCGTACGAAGGCGTCGCTCTCGCGCAGCTCCACCGCCGTCTCCGAGCCGTCGTCGTGCAGGAGGCACAGCTCGATCCGCTCGGCGACCTCCGAGAAGACCGCGAAGTTGGTGCCGGCGCCGTCGTACGTCGCGCCGAGGGGGTACGCCTGTCCCGGCCAGACCTGCATCGACTCTTCCGTTCTTCCGTTGTCCCAGGCTGTCCTCGGGGGCCGTCCTCGCCGCCGCACGCGCCGGGCCTCCTGTTCGAGACGCGCGTACGGGCCGAAGCGGCATCCTCGCCCAATCGGACCGGACGGGGCGCCCTTTCGCCAGATCTTCCCCAAAAGGAGCGCAACCACAGCCCCCTTCGGCTCGTCCGACCGGGTGACCCGGCGGGGGCGCGCCCCCGCTCCACCCCCTCCTCCCGGGCCCCGGAAACCGGCGGCCCGGCGCGCCCGGACGGGCGCTCGCACGGCTCTCACCGCGCGTTTTGCGCCCCCGCCGCTATGAAACGGCTCACTCCCCGCGCCGGGCGGCCGGACAACAGGTTTCCGGAACGGGAGAGTTGGCGGAGGACCGGACCCGTCCGGGTGCAGGGCCCGCCGCCCGCACAGTAGTCTGCCTTGATCGTTGGACGGGGGCGGAAGGGCGGTGCACTGTGAGCTCGGGCGGGCTGGAGCTGCCCCCTGGAGACGGAAGTCCCGGGGGTGACGGCTCGGCCGACACACCTCCCGGCGCCGTGTCCGTGGCACGCCCCGTGGAGATCGGCGCCGCACTGGACTGGGACGCCGAGGCGTGGGGCGAGGTGCGCACCCGCGCCCGGCGCGCCGGCCGGGCGTACATCTGGCTCAACCTGGTGGAGCAGCGGCTGCGCGCCGTCGTCGCCGCCGTCCTGCGGCCCGTCTACGAGCCCGTGCACGGCGAGGACGAGTGGGTCGTCGCCGCGGCCGGCCCGGCCGGGCAGGAGTGGGTGCAGCGGGCCGTGGCGGTGCGCGAGGTCAGCCGCCGCAAGGGCTACCTGCTGGACCCGGCCGACGACAACGTCCTCAGCTTCCTCACCCTGCCCCAGCTGCGGGAGCTCCTCGTCCAGCACTGGCCCTGCTTCGAGCCGTACCTCGACGACCGGCGCGAGCTGGAACTGGCACTGGACGAGCTGGAGGTGACGCGCAACGTCGTCTCCCGCAACCGCGCCCTGTCCGAGACCGTCCTCGCCCAGGCCGAGCGGGCCGCCGGCCGCCTGCTGACGATCCTCGGCGGCGGCGCCGGCACGGGCGCCCGCTCCGCCGACCGGCTGCCCGTCGACGCCGTCGAGGACATCGTGGGCGACCGCTACGCCGACGTCGTGGGCGTCCACCCCGACCGGGTCCGGCTGCAGCGGCAGCTGCCCGTGGAGGACCTCTTCGGCAGCGCCCGCCGGCTCGACGCCGTCGGCATAGGCCTGAACCTGCTCGTCCAGAACTACTCGGGGCGCCGGCTGGTCCGGCTCGCCGAGGCCGGCTGCCGGGCCCGCCTGCTCTTCCTCAACCCCGCCAGCAGCGCCGTGCGGCGCCGGGAGCGGGAGCTGGGCATCAAGAAGGGCGAGATGAGCCGGTCCGTCGAGATGAACATCATGCACATGCGCCGCGTGCGCGACCGGCTCCGCGACACCGCCGCCTTCGAGATCCGCGTCTTCGACGAGACGCCGCGCTTCACCGCCTACCTCGTCAACGGCGACGGCCCGGACGGGCTGGCCGTCGTCCAGTCCTACCTGCGCAAGGCCCGCGGCATGGAGGCCCCCGTGCTGGTGCTGCGCGGCGGCGGCACCGTCGTCCGCGACGGGCGCGAGCCCGAGCACGGGCTCTTCGAGACCTACCGCGAGGAGTTCGAGAGCGTGTGGGCGGACTCGCGCCCGGTCTCGTGACGGCCGCCCGCGACGGCGTTCCCGCAGGCCGGGACGGGGCGCTGTCAGTGGGGCGTGCGACGCTGGGGACCAGTCGGGGGAAGCACCACGAAGGGGGACCGCGATGGGGTGGCATCAGGAGCTGCTGATCGGCTTCGACCTGGAGACCACGGGCACGGATCCGGCCGAGGCGAGGATCGTCACGGCGGCCGTCGTCGAGACCAAGGCCGGGGAGCCCGTCGGCCGCCGGGAGTGGCTGGCCGATCCCGGCGTCCCCATCCCGGACGAGGCCGCGGCCATCCACGGCATCACCAGCGAGCGCGCCGCCCTCGGCAGGCCCGCCCGCGAGGTGGCCGACGAGATAGCGGACATCCTGGTCGCCCACTGGTCGGCGGGCGCGGCCGTCGTCGCCTACAACGCCGCCTTCGACCTCACCATCCTCGCGGCGGAGCTCAGGCGGCACGGGCTGCCCTCCCTCGCGGAGCGGCTCTCGGCCGCGGGCACCGCGGATCCCGGCGGGCAGGGCACGGGCCCGGTCGTCGACCCGCTCACCATGGACCGCGCCCTCGACCGCTACCGCAAGGGCAAGCGGAACCTGGAGACGGTCTGCCGGGTCTACGGCGTGACCCTGGAGGACGCCCACGAGGCCGGCGCCGACGCCCTCGCGGCCGTCCGGGTGGCCTGCGCCCTCGCCGAGCACTATCCGGAGGTGGCCGGGGCCGCCCCCTGGGACCTCCACCGGGACCAGAAACGCTGGTACGCGGACTGGGCGAGGGGCTACGAGACCTGGCTGCGCCGCAAGGGCGACACGGCGGCGACGGTGGACACCCGCTGGCCGGTGCGCTGACCGCTCCGCGGGGGAGGCGATGCCCGTACGGGCTCCGGTCGCCTGCGCGCAGACCGCTGCGGGAGCGCCCCTATAAGGGGCGCGGGGAACTGCGCGACCGGCCACGCACGGCCCGCAGCCGACCGACCGGGCCCGGCAGGAGCCCTGAGGGCAGGAGCCCTGAGGGCAGGAGCCCTGAGGGCAGGAGCCCTCAGAAGGGATACCACCGCACCGCGGCGTCACCCTCCCGCAGCGACGCCACCCGGCGAGAGAACTCCGCGCGAGCCGCACCGTTGCCCGGCGCGTGCTGCGCCACCCACGCGCAGCTCGCCGTCTCGCGCGCACCGCGCAGGACCGCGCAGCCCTCCCACTCCCGCACGTCCCAGCCGTACGCCTGCACGAAGGCGTCGTAGGCGTCGGACGGCAGGCCGTAGCGGTCCTTGCTCAGCGCGAGGACGACGAGGTCGTGCTCGCGCAGGTCGCCCGAGAAGGTCTCCAGGTCCACCAGGACCGGCCCGTCCGGGCCGATGTGCACGTTGCGGGGGAGGGCGTCCCCGTGGATCGGGCCCGGCGGCAGGTGCGGGGTCAGGGCCGCGGCCTGCGCCGCGAAGCCGTCCCGCCGCTCGCGCAGGTAGGCCGCGTCCGCCGGGTCGATCGCGTCCCCGGCCAGCCGCAGCCACCGCTCGACGCCGCCGAGCAGTTCGCGCCGGGGCAGGGCGAAGTCCGGGGCGGGCAGGGCGTGCAGGACGCGCAGCAGCCCGGCGAGGTCGGCGGCGCCGGCCGGGCGCACGGCCTCGGGCAGCCGGTGCCAGAGCGTCACGGGGTGCCCGGCGGCCGTCCGCGGGGCGGGCTCGGCGGCCCGCACGGCCGGGACGCCCCGCTCCGCCAGCCAGGCGGCGACCCGCAGCTCGTGGCGCGCCCGCTCCAGCAGGGACGCGTCGCGGCCCACCTTGACGACGAGCCCGCCGACGGCGAAGACCGCGTTCTCGCCGAGCGCGAGCAGGGACGCGTCGGCCACCGGAGCCTCCGGCACCGCCGCCGCGAGGAGCTCGCGCGCCCGCGGCTCCGTGAATGCCGTGCTCTCCACCGCGTCCGTCACTGCGCCCGTACCTCCCGTACCCGCGGCGATCGCCGCACGTCTGCTCATCCGACCCCGTCACGCTACCCGGCCGGGCCGGACATGGCCGGAAAGAGATCATCGGGCGAGACGTTTCGTCTTGTCGCCCGCCGGGCCGGATGTTCGTCCGCCGTTCTCATCAGGGCCCGCCCTGTGCTCACTTGATGCTCCGTCAGTGCCCAAATTGCCTTCCTTCAAAGGGGTTTGGCATTACGCAACGACGTTGCCTATGTCACAAAAACTCGTGGGGGTTGAACTGCCCGCGTCAAATCCGACAGGGTTTCGAAGCACCCCGGAGCGGCCCCTTCCGTCACTCCGGGCGTGTAGTGACACATGCTCAATTCCCCCCACAACAACCGCACGAGGAGGAAACCTCGTCATGGCAGCACACAAGCGCACCGGCCGGCGACGGACCGTCCTGGCGATATCCGCCGCAGCCGCCGTCACCGCCGGAGCCACGCTCATGGCTCTGCCGGCCGGCGCCGCCCCCGCCCCCGAAGGAACCGTCTACGGTGCCGGCGCCAAGGGCGCGATCGAGGGCAGCTACATCGTCATGCTGAAGGACGGCAAGGGCGCCGTGAGCGCGAAGTCCGTCTCCGCTCAGGGCGGCGACCTCGCCGAGCGCTACGGCGGCAAGCTGAACCGCACCTACGACTCGGCGATCCACGGCTTCTCCGCCAGCGGTCTCGACGAGACGGAGGCCAAGCGCCTCGCGGCCGACCCCGCGGTCGAGAAGGTCGTCCAGAACCACCGCTTCACCGCCAGCGCCACCCAGGAGGCCCCACCCTCCTGGGGCCTGGACCGCATCGACCAGACCGAGACCAAGGGCGACGGCAAGTACGCCTACCCCGACGGCGCCGGCGAGGGCGTCACCGCGTACGTCATCGACACCGGTGTCCACATCAGCCACAAGGACTTCGGGGGCCGCGCCTCCTTCGGCTTCAACGCCGTCGACAAGAGCGACAAGGCCGAGGACGACAACGGCCACGGCACCCACGTGGCGGGCACCATCGCCGGCACGGCGCACGGCGTCGCCAAGAAGGCCAAGATCGTGGCCGTCAAGGTCCTGGACGGCCAGGGCTCCGGCTCCACCGAGCAGGTCGTCGCCGGCATCGACTGGGTCACCAAGAACCACAAGGGCCCCTCGGTCGCCAACATGAGCCTCGGCGGCGGCGCGGACGAGGCGCTCGACGCGGCCGTGCAGAAGGCGATCGCCTCCGGCGTCACCTTCGCCATCGCGGCGGGCAACGAGTCCTCCGACGCGGGCAACAACTCCCCGGCCCGGGTGAAGGAGGCCATCACGGTCGCCTCCACCACGAAGGACGACCAGCAGTCGGACTTCTCCAACTTCGGCAGCGTGGTCGACCTCTACGCCCCCGGCTCGGACATCACCTCCGCCTGGAACGACAGCGACTCCGGCACCAAGACCATCTCCGGCACGTCGATGGCCACCCCGCACGTGGCGGGTGCCGCCGCCGTCTACCTCGGCGCCCACAAGGACGCCACCCCGGAGCAGGTCGCGGGCGCGCTCGTCAAGGGTGCGACCCCCGACAAGGTCTCCAACCCGAGCGCGGGCACGCCCAACAAGCTGCTGAAGGTCACCGAGTAGCAGCTCCAGCCCATCGGCCGGCCGCCGCTCCCCACCCCCACGGGGAGCGGCGGCCGTGGTCGTTCCCGGACGCCCGGCGGAATCTCCTGGAGAACTCGCCGGAGAGGTGCCCTGGTTAAGCTCCCGTCATCACACGAGCCTCAATCACCCCATGAGCCTCAAGAAGACAGGAGTCCCGCGTGACGGCAGCGATCCTCGGATTCACCCTCTTCTCCCTCCTGGTGGCCATGGCGCCGGGCCCGGACACCCTCCTGGTCCTGCGCAACTGCCTGCGCGGCGGCCGCCGCACGGGCAGCGCCACCGCCCTCGGCGCGGCCGTGGGCTCGCTCGCCTGGGGCGTGGCCGCGGCGTTCGGCCTCGCGGCGGCGCTGCAGCGATGGGACGCGGCCTTCACCGTCGTCCGGCTCGCGGGCGCCGCGTACCTCGTGTTCCTCGGCGCCCAGGCCCTGTGGGCCCACCGCCCGCGCCGCGGAGGGGACTCCGCGGCGCCCGGCGTCACCGGCGGGTCCGGGGCCGCGGCGCTGCAGGAGCAGGTCTCCGCAGCCCCCGCACCGCGCGCGGGCGAGGCGTTCCGCCAGGGGCTGCTGAGCTGCGTGCTCAACCCCAAGGTCGGTGTCTTCTTCGTGGCCGTCGTCCCCCAGTTCCTGCCCGAAGGCGGCTCGCCGTTCGGGGTGACCCTGCTCTTCGGCGTGATCGACGCGGTCGTGGCCGCGGCGTGGATGCTCCTCGTCGCGGTCTGCGCCGCCCGCATGATCACCTGGCTGCGCCGCCCCCGGGTCAGCCGCAACCTCGAACGCGCCACGGGCGGCGTCCTGGTGGCCTTGGGCATCGGCACGGCGGCAGAGGCCGCCTGAGGACCCGTCGGAGGCGGCACCCGGGGCCGGGCGTCAGGGGCGGAAGTCGGCGGCGTGGTCCTCCGCCCACGTGGCGAACGTACGCGCCGGCCGGCCCGTCAGCTCCTCCACGCCTCCCGCGAGCGGGCCCGGCCTGCCGTCGGACGACTTCCAGAAGGCGAGCAGCGCGTCGGCGAAGTGCCCGGGCAGGTAGGGGCCCGCGGCCTCCTTCCAGGCCTCGGGAGAGACGGTGTTGACGGTCACGGGCACGCCCGTGACGCGCGAGATCTGCTCGGCCTGGTCGAGGAACGACAAGGCCTCCGGGCCGCTCAGGGTGTACGCGCGTCCCTGGTGCGCGGGGTCGGTGAGGACCGTGAACGCCGCCTCCGCCAGGTCCTGTTCGTGGATGGGGTCGGTGTACGCGCCGGGGTAGGGCAGGTCCACCGTGCCGGTTTCCTTGATGGAGCGGGACCAGCCCAGCGCGTTGGTGGCGAAGACGCCCGGCCGCAGGAACGTCGCGGTGACCGGCCCCGCGGCCAGGGCCTGTTCGGCCTCCCGGTGCGGGCGGGCGACGGGGTGCGTGGCGGCGTCGGGGTAGTGCACGGAGCTCGACGACAGCAGCACGATGTGCCGGACGCCGGCGTCCGCGGCCGCCCGGGCGAAGGCGGCGGTGTGCGCGGCCTCCGCGTACAGGAACACGGACGTGACGCCGTCGAGCGCCGCGGGGAAGGTCTCCGGCTCGTCCAGGACGAGGCGTATCGAGGGGACACCGTCCGGCAGCGCGAGATCGCCGGGGGCGCGGGAGGCGGCCAGGACGGCGTGGTCCCGGGCGTGCAGGAGGTCGATGAGTGCGCGGCCGACGCGGCCGCGGCTGCCGGTGACGAGGGTGGTCATGTCCTCGGGTGCCCTTCTGGGAAGCGCAGGCGGTGCGGGGAACGCACGGCCTGCGGGGAAGACGTAAGGTGCCCGCGAGACGCACAGTGCGTCGCGCGATCATTGTGACGCGCGACGGCTCGTGGAGCGCCGCGCCGGCCCCCTCAGGCCGAACGCCTGCGCGCGGCCGGCCGGGCCGGGGAGAGCGCGGCCCCCGCCGCCGCTTCCTCGTAGCGCCGCACCACCAGCGCCACCACCTCCGGCGCCGCCCCCAGCACGTCCGCCAGGACGTCCGCGCCGCCCTCCGCCGCTCCCCGCGCGATGCGGTCCGGCAGCCGGCCGGGTGCGAGGACGTACGGGGCGACCGCCACCCGGCGGGCCCCCTCGGCGCGCAGGGCCCGCACGGCGTCCGCCACGTGCGGCGGGGAGGCGGAGGCGAACGCGGGCCGCACGGCGCACCAACCGGTACGCCGCCACTCCCGCGCGATGTCTGCGATCACCGCGTTCGCCTCCGGGTCGGAGGAGCCCGCCGAGGCCAGGACGACCCCGGTCGGGCGCCGGTCGCCGAGCGGCAGACCGGCTTGCCGCAGCCGCCGCTCCAGGGCGGCCGTCAGCAGGGGAGCGGGCCCCAGCACCTGAGCCCGCGTCACCCTCAGGCCCGGCAGCCCCGCCGTCGCCGCCCGCAGCACGGCCGGGATGTCGGCCTTGGCGTGGAAGGCGCGCGTCAGCAGCAGGGGCACGGCGACGACGTCGCGCACCCCCTCCGCCGCCAGCCGCTCCAGCACCCGCGGCACGCTCGGCACGCAGAAGTCGAGGAAGCCGACCTCGACCCGGAGCCCGGGCCGTGCCGCGGCCACCCGCGCGCGCAGCTCCAGCACGGTGGCCGCGTGGCGCGGGTCGCGGCTGCCGTGGGCGACGAGGAGCAGGGGCGCAGAGGTCATCGGCTCGCCGCGGCCAGTCCGCGCGTCCGCAGCACCCGGCGCTCCAGGGGGCTGAAGACGGCCAGGTCGATGGCGATGCCGACGAAGAGGATGAGGAGGATGCCGAGGAGCACCCCCGGCATGTCGGAGTCGGTGCGCGCGTTCTCCAGGTACTGGCCGAGCCCCAGGCCGAGGTCGGGGGAGGAGGCGATGAGCTCGGCGGCCATCAGGGACCGCCAGGAGAACGCCCAGCCCTGCTTGAGCCCCGCGATGTAGCCGGGGAGCGCGGCGGGCAGCAGGACGTGCCGGGCGCCGCGCAGCCCCGTGGCGCCCATGGTGCGGCCGGCCCGCAGGTACAGCGGCGGCACGTGGTCGATGCCGGAGACCAGGCCGTTGGCGATGGAGGGCACCGCGCCCAGCAGGATCACCGCGTACATCGCCGCGTCGGTGATGCCCAGCCAGATCACCGCCGCGGGCACCCAGGCGACCGACGGCAGCGACTGCAGCCCGGACAGGACGGGGCCGAGCGCGGCCCGGACGAACTTCACGCGCGCGACGAGCAGGCCGAGCGGCGTGCCGAGGGCGAGCGCCGCGGCGAAGCCCAGCAGGCCGCGCGAGACGGACGTCCAGACGATGTCCAGGAGGGTGCCGCGCAGCCACAGGACCTCCAGGCTGTGCCACACCGCGGACGGGTCGGGCAGCTTGTAGTCGTCGGTGACCTCCGCGACGACCAGCAGCTTCCAGACCGCGAGGACCAGGACGACGGCCGTCAGGGGCGGCAGCACCTTGTGGAGCAGCACCTGGGCGAAGGGGGCGCGCCGGACCTCCACCGCGTCCAGGGCGTCGAGGCCGGCCTCCAGGCCGGCGAGGTCGTGCGGGCTCGCGGAGGCGCTCCGGGCGCCCGTCTCAGTGCCGGCCATGGCGGCGGATCTCCCCACGCAGTTCTTCGGTGATCTCGACGGACAGGTCCGCCACCGCCGCGTCCTCGATGCGGCGGGGCTGGGGTATGTCCACGGCCCACTGCCGGGCCACCCGTCCCGGCCGCGAGGACAGCAGCACGACGCGCTCCGCGAGCCGCACCGCCTCGCGGACGTTGTGGGTGACGAACAGCACCGACAGCGACGCCTCGGACCAGATGCGGGTCAGCTCGTGGTGCAGGACGTCCCGGGTGATGGCGTCCAGCGCCGCGAACGGCTCGTCCATCAGCAGGACCTGGCTGTCCTGCGCCAGGGCGCGGGCGAGGGCGACGCGCTGCCGCATGCCGCCGGACAGCTCGTGCACCCGCTTGCCGTACGCGCCGGAGAGCCGTACGAGCTCCAGGAGCCGCTCCGCCTCCGGCCGCCGCTCCGCGCGCGGCACCCCGCGCAGCCGCAGCGCCAGCTCGATGTTGCGGCCCGCGGTGAGCCAGGGGAACAGCGCGTGCTCCTGGAACATCAGCGCCGGGCGGCCGCCGGGCACGTCGATGGTGCCGGCGGTCGGCCGGTCCAGGCCCGCCACCAGGTTCAGCAGCGTGGACTTGCCGCAGCCCGAGGCCCCCAGGAGGCACACGAACTCGCCGGGGCGCACCTCCAGGGAGATGTCGTCCAGCACGGGCTGGGCCGCGCCGGGCCGGCCGAAGGACTTGTGGACGTGCTCGATCCTGACCGCCGCGGACTCGCGGTCCGCGATCTCGGCCGGGCCGGCCTTGTCGGTCGTCAGTGCCGGGGCCATCCGGTCACCTCCTGGGGATGGGGCGGGGCGGGTTACGACGGGCGGGCGGCTACTGCTTGCCGAGCTTCGCGGCGGTCACCGCGGGCCTGCCCTCGGCCTTGAGAACCTTGTTGAGCACGGTCAGGTCGTAGATTCCCGAAAGGTCGGGCTTCTCCAGCAGCCCGGCCTTGACGGCGTGATCGGCCTCCGCCTCCAGCGACGCGGCCAGCGGGTCGTCGAGGACCTCGATGGACTTCCAGGCCGGGTCGATGATCGCGGCCGGCAGCTCCTTGCCGGAGAGCTTCTTCAGCGCCGCGTTCGCCGAGCCCTTGGCCTTCTCCGGGTTCGCCTTGATCCAGGCGTTGGTCCGCACCGAGCCGCGCAGCACGGCCTCGACCACGTCGGGGTGCGCGTCCAGGAACCTCTGCGACACGATCACATTGGTGATGACGAACTTCCCGTCCGGCCACAGCTCCGACTCGTCCAGGAGCACCTTGCCGCCGTCGGAGACCAGCTTCGATGCGGTCGGCTCGGGCACCCACGCGCCGTCCACCGAACCGGACTTGAAGGCGTCGGGCGTCACCTTGTTGTCCGTGCGGACGACCGAGACGTCGCCCTTGCCGCTCTGCGGGTCGACCTTCCAGCCCTTCTCCGCGACCCAGTTGAGGAACGCCACGTCCTGGGTGTTGCCCTTCTGCGGAGTGGCGATCCGCTTGCCCTTGACGTCGTCCAGGGACGAGATCTTCTTCGGGTCGACGACCAGCTTCACGCCGCCCGACGCCGAGCCCGAGACGATGCGCAGGCTCTTGCCCTTGGACTTCACGTAGCCGTTGATCGCGGGCGACGGGCCGATCCAGCCGATGTCGATCGAGCCCGCGTTGAGCGCCTCGATCTCGGACGGGCCCGCGTTGAACGTGGTCGAGCGGAGCTTCGTGCCGCCCAGCTCCTTCTGGAGCAGCCCCTCCTGCTCGCCGACGAGCGGCGTGGCGTGGGTGATGTTGGGGAAGTAGCCGATCCGGACGGTGTCCGCCGACAGCTTCTTCCCCTCGGCGTTCTTCCCCTCGGCGGAGCCGGACCCGGCGGCGGCCGAGTCCTTCTCCGATCCGTAGCCGCAGGCGCCGAGGGCGCCGATCAGCAGGGGCAGGGCGACGGCGGCGAGTGCGCGGCGGCGGGCGGAGCGAGCGGCGGCGGGCACGAGGGGTCCTCTCGACGGGCCGGGGTACGGCTAGGGGACGCCCGGCGCTTCAGTGGGGCGTAAGGGGAATGACGGGTAGGGGAAGGGGCGGGGTGCTGACGCCGTCGGTACGGGCGTCAGCACGCACATCGGCCGATGCCGCCCGCCGAGCCGTGCGCGATCGCTGCCGTCATCTCAGAAGTCCCATCCCTCGTCGTCGGCCTGGTTTCCGGGGCCCGCGGCGAACGCCTCGCCCGCCATGCCGGCGGTCAGCGTCGTGCCGTCGCCCGGGTCGATGAGGAGGAAGGAGCCGGTGTGACGGGAGCGGGCGTAGGGGTCGAGGGCGAGCGGCTCGGCGGTGCGCAGCGTGACGCGCCCGATGTCGTTGGCCTCCAGGCGGCCCGGCGCGGGGTGCTGGGAGAGGTCGTCGAGGGTGAGGCGGGAGGGGATGTCCTTGACGATGGCGCGGACGGTGCGGGTGGTGTGCTTGAGCAGGACGCGGGCGCCGGGGAGCAGCGGCTGGTCGGCCAGGTGGCAGACGGTGGCCTCGACGTCCCGGGTGACCTGCGGCGCGCCGGCGGTGGGGGCGATGAGGTCGCCGCGGGAGACGTCGAGGTCGTCGGCGAGGCGCACGGTCACCGACTGCGGCGCCCAGGCCACGTCCACGCTCTGGCCGAGCGCGTCGATGGCGGCGATCGTGCTCGTGCGCCCCGACGGCAGGACGGTGACGGGCTCGCCGACGCGCAGCACCCCGGAGGCGATCCGCCCCGCGTAGCCGCGGTAGTCGGGGTGCTCGGCCGTCTGCGGCCTGATCGTGTACTGGACGGGGAAGCGCGCGGGGTCGGCGGTGGGGTCGGTGACGACGGGCACCGTCTCCAGGTACTCCAGGACGGTGGGGCCGCCGTACCAGTCCATGTGCGCGGAGGGCGCCACCACGTTGTCCCCGGCGAGCGCGGAGACGGGGATGGCCGTGATCTCGGGGACGCCCAGCCCGCTCGCGTAGGCAGTGAACTCCTCGGCGATGGCGGCGAAGACGGGCTCCGCGTAGCCGGCGAGGTCCATCTTGTTGACGGCGAGGACGACGTGCGGGACGCGCAGGAGCGCCGCGACAGCGGCGTGGCGGCGGGTCTGCTCGACGACGCCGTTGCGGGCGTCGACGAGGACGACGGCGGCCTGGGCGGTGGACGCGCCGGTGACCATGTTGCGCGTGTACTGCACGTGGCCGGGGGTGTCGGCGAGGATGAAGCGCCGCCGGGGCGTGGCGAAATAGCGGTAGGCGACGTCGATGGTGATGCCCTGCTCACGCTCGGCGCGCAGGCCGTCCGTCAGCAGCGCCAGGTCCGGGGCGCCGGCGCCCCGGCTGCGGGAGGCGTGCTCGACGGCCTCCAGCTGGTCGGCCAGGACGGACTTGGAGTCGTGCAGGAGGCGGCCGACCAGCGTCGACTTGCCGTCGTCGACGGATCCGGCGGTGGCGAAGCGCAGCAGCGAGGTCGCGGCCGTGGTTGTGTCGGTCACAGTGCTCATGGCTAGAAGTACCCCTCGCGTTTGCGGTCCTCCATGGCGGCTTCGGAGAGTCTGTCGTCGGCTCTGGTGGCGCCGCGTTCGGTGAGGCGGGAGGCGGTGATCTCGGTGATGACCTCCTCGATGGTGGCCGCGTGGGAGTCGACGGCGCCGGTGCAGGACATGTCGCCGACGGTGCGGTAGCGCACGGTGCGC
>NZ_JANIID010000015.1:0-173799 GCF_024519335.1 Streptomyces telluris | reverse complement strand
ACCGGAAGTCCGCACCGCAGTCGATCACCAGGGCCCCGTCGCCGAGCTCGGCGGCGACGGCCGCGGACTGCCCGTGCGGCAGGGCGAGGAAGACGACGTCGTGCCCGGCGAGGACTTGGGGGGTGGTTTCCTCGAAGTCCCTTCCGGCCAGCGGGGCGAGGTGGGGCTGCACCTCCCCCACGGGCCGGCCGGCGTTGGAGGCGGCCGTCACCGCGCCGATCTCGACGCCGGGATGCCCCAGCAGCAGCCGCAGCAACTCACCGCCTGCGTATCCACTCGCGCCCGCCACAGCTGTGCGCACCATGTTCCGTCCTTGCGTCGTTCATTGCCAGGGCAGGACGGAGCAGCACAGGTGCACACACATCCGCCTGCCGAAGAAAGGCCGAGCCGGCATCGGATTCCTCGCAGCACTACCACCGCCGTGCAGGGCAAGGCGGTCTCGAGGAGTGCAGGACGACACCCGAAGCGGGACTTAGCTTAGGCTAACCTAACCTGCATCGGGCAAGTGATCGACTTCGTTCTCCGGAAAGATCACATCGGCGGGGTCGCGCAGTGTCGGAGCCGCACCCTGCGTCACACCTCAGTCGCACCGAGAGGTGGCGCAGAGCTGCCACTGCGCGGGCCACCGCCCGCCGGGTATCCCGTCATCGGGAGCCACTTCGGTGATCTGCCAGTAGCGGTCGCGGTTCCACTCACGGGCCGTCACCTTCAGCCGCTGGTCAGGCAGTTCGGTGACGGTGTCGGGCTGTCCGAGACCCACGCCCGTCTCGGGCACCTTGCCCATGGCCGCCGCCGGGCGCCAGACGCCGTCGGCACCCGGCTGGGTGCGCGACTCCATGGAGCGATCCGGCTTGTCCGAGGACGCCATGGCTATGAGCGTGCCGTCCGACCTTTTGAAGAGCGTCAGGAAGCCGTGGTACGGGGAGGGCTGGAGGCCGAAGTTCTCCGGGGTGGACCACTGCCCGCCCGCCGGCCCCTGCACGGAGTGGCAGAAGCCTCCGTGGTCGAGCCAGAACACCTCCAGCCCGCCCGTCGCGTTCTCGACGGCGGTCACGAAGCTCGCCTTGGGGCCGACCATGCCCGCGCTGACCCGCTCCCAGGCTCCGTAGGGGCCCCCGGGCGCCGACTGCCCGCGGTGCCACACGAACGGCAGGCCTTGCGTGGCGGTGGAGTCGTAGAACACCTGGAACTGATCGACGCGGCCGTCGGCGCGGGGAACGGAGAGCGGGCCGGTGGACGTGCCGGTGGCGTTGCCCTGCGCACCGAGGTCCATGCTGCAGCCGCCCGCCACCGCGGCGGCGGTCTGCGCCGCGGGTGCCGCGGGCGCGGCGGCCAGAGCCCCTGCGCAGGCGACGGCGAGCGCGACAGCAGCACGAGTGACACTCCGGAAGGCTCTCCCCATGAGCGAACACGTACCCCACGCAGGCCACTTCACACATGCGTTCGCATTCCGCTCACCCTGCACGGGAGCACCACGCCGCGGATACGCCCCCGCTACGGCCCGGGCGCCGGGCCGGACAGAACCGGCCTTGTCACGACCGGCCGCCCGCCGGCCCGCACCGCCGGGCGGAACGCGACGTCACCACAGCTGCGGACACCGCAGCCGGGCGCCCTCCGGTCCGCCGTACCCGGGGCCGCGCCCGCCGGGCAGAATCCGATTCCGGGAACGAACACCGCCGCGCCCGGACATGACAACGGCACGTGCGTCCGCACGGACTACGAGGAACGGGGGCCGGACGTCGACACGCCGTCCGCCGCGGCGCCTGCGCACGCGGCGCCAGGGCCGTCATGAAGTCCTGAACGAAGCCTGGGCGCCGGGCCTACCACGCCCCGCAAGGAAGTGGAACCGCCTCCTCGGCCCGTTGTGCGCCGGTGCGCGACCGTCGGCCGGAAGGCGCCCTTCCCGCTTTCCCGTCCGCCGGCAGCCGGTGGCGGAGATGCACGGCGCGCACCGACCCTGGCCAGTGCGCGCGCTCCCGGCCCGTACGGAGGCGCGGATTCAGTCCCGGCAGAGGAATGCGCCGGTCCGGGCAGGGGCGCGGCGGCCACGGCCACCCGCCCGGCCCGGCGGCCCCGTACGCCGAAGCCACAACTCCCTCACCCCGCAAGAGCCGCTTCGCGCCACCCGGCGGTCGGCCCGGCCCTCCCGGCGGACCCGCCCACTCGGCCGGAAACTGCACTATCCGGCCCGCCACGGCCCGATGAGACTCGACCGGCGTAAGCACCGGGCCCCAACCCGGTTCACACCCGATCCGATCGATCCCGGTCAAGCCGGGTCATGTTCTGATCACGTGAGGAGTGTGTCGATGTACGCAAAGCTCACCGAGCTCGGCAGTCGCCTGCTCGGGAAGTTCGTGCCCGAGATCGATGCCGCGGCGGCCGAGCTCCTGGCCTGCCGCAACTACCCCGCCTGCTGGCAGTGCAGCGGCAAGTGCGGCTACAACGCACCCTGCTGGGCCTGCTGCAACTCCAACGGCTGCCCGACGATCGTCTGTCAGTGCTGACGACCGCCGGCACTGCACCGAGAACAGCAAGGAGACCAGTGCCGGGAACGGCGCTGAGAACGGCATTCTCCTGCCGACCGGTTGAAAGAGCCGGCCGGCGATGACGAACCGCCCCGACCGGGAACGCCACGACGACAGCCGGAGGAGGAACACCAGGTGGGCTATCTGGCGATCGGAATCCACTGTCTGATCGGCGTGGTCTTCTTCGCCTCGTCCCTCGGCAAGTCAGCGGGGCGAAAAGCGTTCGACCGGTTCGTGGTCTCGGTGGAGGGCATGCGGATCATGCCCTCACGCCGGGCCCGGTCGGTGGCCCGGGCCGTGGTGGCCGCCGAGTGCGCGGTGTGCGTGAGCCTCGCCGTGCCGGTGACGGCCGCCACGGTGGCGGGACTGGTGACCGCGGCGGGGCTGCTGACGGTCTTCACGGCCGCCATCGCGGTCTCCGTACGGCGGGGAGTGCGCACGCCCTGCCGGTGTTTCGGCGCCTCGGCGAGCCCGCTGGGGCCGGGACACATCGTGCGCAACCTCGCCCTCACGGCCGCGGCGGTCACCGGCGCGGCGGCCGTCGCCGCGCCCGGGGCGACCGCCCCGGGCGGCACCGCCGTAGCGGTGCTCGGCGGCCTGCTCCTGGGCGGGCTGGTCGCCGCGCTCGACGACATCCTCGATCTGTTCCGGCCCGTCGGCGGGGCCCCGGGCCCCGCCCCGCGGCCGGTGGTTGCGGCTGACTCCCGGCCGATTCCGAACCGGTCCCGGCCCGGCTCCCGACCGGCTCCGAGCCGGCTCCGGACCGACTCCAAGTGATCCCAGAGGAGACGACTTCCATGCCCGTCCTGATCGCGGCGGTGGTCCTGGTGGGACTGCTCTGTACGCTGGACCTGATCCTCACCCTGGGGGTGATCAAGCGGCTGCGGGACCACACCGCGATGCTGTCCAAGATGGCCGACGGCAACGCGCCCGGCAGACCGCCCGTCATCAAGGTCGGCGAAGAGGTGGGCGAGTTCCGGGCCGTCTCCGTCGACGGCGAGGTGCTGACCCGCGAGTCGCTGTCGGGCGACACCCTGGTGGCGTTCTTCTCCCCCAGCTGCGGCCCGTGCCACGAGATGCTGCCGAAGTTCGCGCAGTACGCGCGGACGGTGCCCGGCGGCCGCAAGCAGGTGCTGGCCGTGGTGGTCGGCACGCCCGAGCGGGCCAAGGGGCAGGTCGCCG
This sequence comes from Streptomyces telluris, assembly GCF_024519335.1. NCBI lineage: Bacteria > Bacillati > Actinomycetota > Actinomycetes > Kitasatosporales > Streptomycetaceae > Streptomyces > Streptomyces telluris. Next base: position 170,092 of record NZ_JANIID010000015.1, on the reverse strand, counting down.
AGCTGAGCCCGGTCGCCCGCGTCGTGGTGCAGGGCAGCGAGCCCGTCCTGACCGACGCCTTCCAGATCATGGGGTTCCCGACGTTGCTCGAGGTCGCCTCGGACGGCGCAGGCAGGCCCGTGATCGCGCGCAACAACGTGAACCTGGATTCCCCCGTCGTCGCCGCATGAACGGGCAGGACCACGGCCGGCGGCGGGCGGCACCCGGGCCGGGCCCGGGCTCCGCACCCGGCCCGGGCCCTGGGCCGGGCCCCGTACCCTCCCCCGGGGCACCGGCCGGCCCGGGCACCGGCCCTGCCGGCGCCGCCGGCCCGCCGCCCGCGCCCTCCGGCGGCCTCCCGGCCACCGCCCGGCGGATCGCCGCGGCCGCCGCCCTGGTGGCGAGCGCGGCTCCCGCGGCCCTCGCCTGCTACCTGGTGCTGACGCTGATGGCGGGCGCCCTCCCCGTGGTCACCGCCTGGCTGACCAAGCTGATGCTCGACGGGCTGGGCTCGGACGCCTCCCTCGGCAGGCTGGTGGGCCTGGGCGCGGGGCTCGCCGCGGCCGGGACGGTCATCGCGGTGGTGCCGCAGATCAGTCAGTACCTGAGGCGCGAGCTCGACCGCAGGGTCGGACTGGTCGCCGACGACCGGCTGTTCACGGCCGTGGAGGGCTTCGCCGGCCTGGGGCGCTTCGAGGACCCGCGCTTCCTGGACCGGCTGCGGCTCGCGCAGAGCTCCGGCGGCGGCACGCCCAACCAGGCCGTCGACGGGGCCGTCGGCATCGCCCGCAGCACCCTCACCATCGGCGGGTTCCTGGGCTCCCTCTCCCTGCTGAGCCCGTGGATGACCGCCCTGGTGCTGGGTGCCGCTGTGCCCACGCTGGTGTCCGAGGTCGCCATGGCGCGGCGCAAGGCGCGCACGCTGTGGGACGTCGGCCCGGTCGAGCGCCGGCAGATGTTCTACAGCGAGCTGCTGTCGAGCGTCGAAGCGGCCAAGGAGATACGGCTCTTCGGCATCGGCGCGTTCCTGCGGGGGCGGATGCTGGCCGACCGGCGTACGGCCGACGCCGCCAAGCGCGCGGTGGACCGGCGGGAGGCCGTCGTCCAGTCCGGGCTGGGGCTGCTGGCCGCGCTCGTCTCCGGCGGCGGACTGCTGTGGGCGGTGGCCGCCGCGCACGCCGGCACCCTGTCGGCGGGCGACGTCGTCATGTTCGTGGCCGCGGTGGCGGGCATCCAGGGCGCGCTGGCCACCCTGGCGAGCGAAGTGGCCCGTTCGCACCAGGCCTTGCTGATGTTCGACCACTACCTCGTGGTCGCGGGGGCCGGCCCGGACCTGCCCGTGCCCCGGCAGCCGGTCGCGCTGCCGCCGCTGACCCACGGCATCGAGCTGCGCGATGTGTGGTTCCGGTACTCCGAGGAGCACCCGTGGGTGCTGCAAGGCGCCAGTCTGCGGCTGCGCCAGGGCGAGGTGCTGGCCCTCGTCGGGCTCAACGGCGCCGGCAAGTCCACGCTGGTGAAGCTGCTGTGCCGGTTCTACGATCCCGAGCGCGGCGCGATCCTGTGGGACGGCGTGGACATCCGCACGGTCGACGTGGCGGAGCTGCGGCGGCGCATCGGCGCGGTCTTCCAGGACTACATGCACTACGACATGACGGCGGCGGAGAACATCGCCCTCGGCGACCTCGCGGCGCTCGGCGACCGCCCGCGGATCGAGGCGGCCGCGGAGCGCGCCGGCATCCACGCCAAGCTCGCCGGCCTGCCGTACGGGTACGACACGCTGCTGTCGCGGAGGTTCTTCATGGAGTCCGACAAGGACAACCCGGAGACGGGTGTGGTCCTTTCCGGCGGCCAGCGGCAGCGGCTCGCGCTCGCGCGCGCGTTCCTGCGGGACCAGCGCGACCTGATGATCCTCGACGAGCCGTCGGCGGGGCTCGACGCCGAGGCGGAGCACGAGATCCACACGGCGCTGCGGCGGCACCGCGGCGAGCGGACCAGCCTCCTCATCTCCCACCGCCTGGGCGCGGTGCGCGACGCCGACGTCATCGCCGTCCTGGAGGACGGCCGCGTCGTGGAGCAGGGCCCGCACGCCGAGCTGATCGGCTCCGGCGGCCGCTACGCGCGCCTGTTCGCCCTCCAGGCCGCCGGCTACCGGGCCGATGCCGACGGCGGCACCGGCGCTGACGCCGACGGCGCCGGGAGCGAGCCCGCGTTCACCGGGGAGCCCCGGTGAGGGCCGGGCCCGTGCTGTCGGGGCGGCTGCGCGGTGCGGCCGCGGTCGCGGCGGGCGCGGCGCTGGGCGCGGCGCTGGGTGCAGCCGTGTGCCTGACGCGCGGCCTGGTCGTGGTCACCGTCCGCGGCACGAGCATGGCGCCGGCCTTCCGGGACGGCGACCGCGTCCTGGTCCGGCGCGGCCCGCGGCCGGCCGTGGGCCGGGTCGTGGTGGCCGAGCGGCCGGCGGGCGGCGGCACATGGCCCCGGCCTCCGGTGGGCGCCGGGGCGGGCGCGGCCGGCGTGCACGGCCGCGACTGGCTGATCAAACGCGTGGCCGCGCTCCCCGGCGACCTCGTCCCGCTCGACTGCGTCCCCGCCCTGGCCACGGCGCCCGAGCAGCGCGTGCCGCCGGGCAAGGTGATCCTCCTCGGCGACAACGGCAGGGTGAGCTTCGACTCGCGGGAGGTCGGCTACTTCCCGCTGGAGCGCGTCCTGGGAACGGTGCTGCGCCGGCGGTGACGGGACGACGACAGGAGGCCGGTCTGCCGTGTTTCCGGAGGCCGGTCTGCCGTGTTTCCCCGGGAGTTGACAGTGTGCGCCGACCGCACGACAGTGCGGAAGAGCGACGGGGGAACGGTATGGCCGAGGGCGACGACGGCGCACCGATGCGCTGGGACAGCGAGGCTCGCCGGGGCGCGGGCGGTTGGGTACCGGCATCCGGGGGTTCCGGCCGGGCCGGGGGCACGGCGAACGGCGGCGGTCCTGTGCCGCCGGGTGCCCGCGGGTCCTCCGCGTCACGGAGGTTCGTCCTGCTGGCCGCCGTCGGGGCGGTGACCTCGGCGGTGGTCGCCCTGGTCGTGGTCAAGGCCTTCTTCCCGGGCTCGCCGGCCGGCCAGGAGTCCTCGCCCGGCCGCCCGTCGGCCTCGTCGGCGGCGCAGAGCGCGATGCAGAGTGCGGCGCAGCCGGAGGGCCCGCAGTCCTCATCGCCCTCATCGGAACCGTACGCAACGGGACGGGCCCCGGCCGCGGCCCTGGATGCCCTGCTGACGAAGAGCGCGGCGGACCGCGAGAAGGTCACCGACGCGGTCAACGCCGTCGAATCGTGTGCCTCCGGTGCGGCCGTCGCAGCGGCGCGATCCGATCTGAACGCGGCGGCTGTCCGGCGCGACGGGCTGGTCGAGGACCTGTCCCGGATCGCCGTGGAGGAGATCGGGGGCGGGCGCGCCGCGGCGGAGGAGCTGCGGACCGCCTGGCGGCGCTCGGCGGAGGCCGACCGCGCGTTCGCCCGGTGGGCGCACGACGCCGCGGGCTGCTCCCCCGGCCGCGTCCCCCACGGCTCCGACTACGACCGCGGGGTGGCGAGCAGCGGCCTCGCGACGCAGGCCAAACAGGAGTTCCTGCGGAGGTGGGCGCCGATCGCCGTCCGGTACGGGCTGCCGGTGCGCGACCACATCCGTATCTGACGGTCCGACCGGCCCCTCTGCGTCCGCCCCTTGCCCTCCCTCACTGTCCGCCCTGACGGAAGGTTCTTCCGACGATGAGCCAGCAGGATCCCCAGAGCCCGCTCCGCCAGCTCATCGAGGCGCAAGCGGGCAGCCGTCCCGGGCATGCCACCGCCTATCTGCGCGGCGCGGCCCACCTCGACCGTGACTTCCGCGACGCGGTGATCGCGGAGCTCGCCGAGAACCCCTACCGCGTCCCTCCGCCCGCCTACGGGGTGGACCTCGCGGCCGTGCTCAAGGAGTGCTTCGTGGCACGGCGCCGGGCCACGCTCCGCGGGGCGCTGATGATCGCCGTGCCGGTGCTGCTGCTCCCGGTCGACGCGGCGGGCGTGTTCCTGTGCGTCGGCCTGGTGCTGGTCGTGGGCCTCTTCCGGCTCGCGGCCCGCGCGATGGCGGGGGCCACGGAGCGCGGCGCCGGCGCGGCCGGGCGCGACCGGTCCGGCCCGGTCGCCCGCCTGCTGACCGGGCTCATCGTGCTGGCGGTCGTCGCGTTCCTCGGCGTCCGGCTCCTGAGCGGGATCGGCCCTGTGCTGGAGGACGTCGTGCGGCCCCATCTCCCGGCCGTGCTCCTGGTCTACGCCCTCTGGACGCTGATCGCGGCCGTGGACGCGTACCTCCGGACGTCCCTGCTGCACCTCCTGGCCACCGGCCGGGCCCCGGAACACCCCGACGGGCAGGGTTCCGCGGCGGCCCGCGTCGCCCAGCTGCGGCGCCAGCAGGCCGACCCCGACGTCATCTACAGCGACTACGCGCCCTTCGTGGGGGCGGGGGTCGAGGTGGACTCCTGGTCCTTCGCGATCGAGCTGATCCCCCGGAGGAACGCGACCGTGCCCACGCTCCGCTTCGCGCAGCCCGGGGCCGCGCCCGCGGGCCCCGGTGCGGCGCCGGACGCCGCCGGTTTCACCGTCCCCGCGGTGCACGCGCGCATCCGGGCCGAACTCCTGCGGCTCGGCGCGGGCGGGGACTACCCGGGCGACCGGCTGCACGGCATCCACGTGGACGACTACGTGATGAAGGGCGGTCTGAGACTGGGCCCGGCCGCGGACTGGAGCGGCACCGGGCCCGGCACGGCGTTCGCGCGCATGGCGCCGTTCGCCCGGCGCGCGGCCGCCGAACGGCTGCGGCTCGCGCCGGGCGTGCCGGCTCCCCCGACGTGGTGGCCGGACAGCCTGGACCTGGCCGCCGAGGAACGGCTGCGGCACTACCTGACGACCCGGGTGGGCAGCTGGGAGGACGAGGTCGTCCTCACCGTCTTCAGCCGAGTGCAGCTGCAGGGCGGTCTGCTGTTCCTGGAGTCCCGGGCCTTCCTGCTGCCGCCGATCGCCCGCACGTACCACGGGATCGACAAGGTGATGCCACCGTCCGACGTCTCGGACTGGCTCTCCCTGGTGGGCGACGCACTGGTGGCCGCCTTCCGGCTCGCCGGGGACGCCCCGCGCGACCTCGTCGCCGTCCCGCGGACGGCCGTGCGCACCGCGCGGAGCCGGGCCTGGTACGGGCGGATGTGCCGCACCGACCGCGTGGTCGACCACGGGCCCCGGTACTCGGTCCGGGAGCTGGCCGCGGAGCCCGAATACCAGCAGCTGTTCCAGGAGATGGACGCCCAGCGGTTCCTCAAGAGCATCAAGACCCGCACGCTGACGGCCGTGCGCGGCAGCCTGCGGGACGCGGGGTACCGCACGGACGAGTACGACGCGCGCGCCAACGTCGTCTTCGATCGCTCGGTGCACGTGCACGGAACGGTCACCGGGAACGTCCAGACGGGTGACGGCGCGAACGCCACGCACCAGACCGTCACCACACCCCAGCCGCACGTCGGTCCGAGCCCCGGCGGCGCTTCTTCAGGGAGTTGACGCGATGACCTCCACTCAGCGGGACGGCAACGGGGACGCGCCCCGGGAGCACCCGCGCGGCATCGTCATCCACGGCACCTTCAGCGGCAACGCGCAGACCGGCGACCACACCCGGGCGGAGTACGTCCACCATGCGGCGGGGTCCGGTGGCCGGGACGCGGAGCCGGCCGAGGTACGGGAGCTGCGGCAGGCCGTGGAGGCCCTGCGCGCCCAGCTCGCGTCCCTGCCCGCCGGCAGCGCGCCCCTGCCGTCACCCGCGCTGCACGCGGCGCGGTCCGCACTGGACGAGGTGGACGACGCGCTGCCGCTGCCGGCGACGGACGAACCGGCGCGGGGCCGGATCCAGCGGGCGGTGTACGCGGTGAGCGGGGCCCTGGCTTCGGCGGCGTCGCTGGCAGAGGCGGTCAGAGCGCTGCGGGAGGCGGCGGCTCCGTGGTTCTGAAGCCTCGGCCACCCCATAGCCCTCGACGTCAAGTCCAGGGTTAGACATACCCTTCGGGGATGGTCGCACCGATGACCACAGTCAGCTCGGCGAGGAGCGCCTGCCCGGACCTGTCAGGACTTCGGGGCGCGGTATCCCGCAGCGCAGCAGGACCGCCGGGTGGCCCCAGGCCGCGGTGAACTGCGAGACGGGACGGGGTGTTCCCCGCTCCAGCCCGGCCAGGGTGGTGGGCAGCTCCGCGTGCAGCGCGCGGCAATGAGCGGCCTGCTGCCCCGTGGGCCTGGGCACGGCGCGGGCCGCGGCGCCGCTCGTGGACGACGATCCCGCGGCGACGAGCAGCGCCGCCGCGACGACGGGCAGACCGCGTAACCCTCGGCTCCAAGAATGCCGCACCGCGCGCTCCTCCGTGTGCACAAGTACGCATAAGCGCGTACAAGCGAGACCAATGAGGTGGGATCACACGGAAGTGGAACCAACCGCACCACCAGTGGCGTATTGACTGTCGACCAGGCCGTGCAAGTCACGCCATGCAGGACACAAGGAGAATACGATCTTGAAGAGCATAGGTGCACAGCCCTCCCGCCGCACGGTTCTCTCCCTCGGTGCCGGCACGGCGCTCGCCGCCGCCATGGCCACGGGCGGGACGGCCTACGCATCGACGCCCGCCGGGGACCGGATCTCCCGTCAGCTGCGCGCGCTGGAGCGCGAGCACTCCGCGCGCCTCGGGGTGTTCGCCCGCAACATGGTCACCGGCAAGACCGTCGTCCACCGCCCCGACGAGCGCTTCCCCATGTGCTCGACGTTCAAGACGCTCGCCGTCGCGGCGGTCCTGCGGGACCTCGACCACGACGGCACGTTCCTCGCCAAGCGCATCCACTACACCGCCGAGTACGCCAAGGCCTCCGGCTACGACAAGATCACCGGCGAGGCGAAGAACGTCGCCAACGGCATGACCGTCGAGGAGCTCTGCGGCGCCGCCATCTCGTACAGCGACAACGCCGCGGCGAACCTCCTGCTCACCGAGCTGGGAGGCCCGACCGCCGTCACCCGCTTCTGCCGCTCGGTCGGCGACGGCACCACCCGGCTCGACCGGTGGGAGCCGGACCTGAACTCGGCGGAGCCGGACCGGATCACCGACACCACGACCCCTCGTGCCATCGGCCGGACCTACGCGCAGCTCGTCCTCGGCAACGCCCTGGACGCGGCGGACCGCAAGCGGCTGACCGGATGGCTGCTCGCCAACACCACCAGTGACCAGAAGTTCCGCGCCGGCTTCAAGGGCTGGACCGTCGCGGACAAGACCGGCTCCGGGAGCTACGGCACCAGCAACGACGTGGGCGTCGTCCGGACCCCGGAGAAGGCGCCGGTCGTCGTCTCCGTCCTGACGACCAAGCACGAGCCCAAGGCGGCGGGGGACGACGCGCTCGTCCGCAAGGCCGCCGAGCTCCTGGCGTCCGTCCTCGCCTGACGCCCGGCCGGATGGTCCCGCACCCGCCTCAGGGCTGCGGGACGACCGCCACCGGGCACGGGGCGTGGTGCAGGGCCGCATGGGCCACATGGCCGATCCGCTGGGGGACGTGCGGCCCGGAGGCGTGCCGCCCGACGACCAGGAGGGCGGCGCGTCCGCAGGCGGAGAGCAGTACCTGGGCCGCGCTCCCCAGTTCGACGTGCTCGACGACCGGGACCTGCGGGTGGCGTTCGCGCCACGGCTGGAGGGCGTCGGCCAGCCGCTTCCTCTCCAGCGGTTCGAGGCCGCCGGCCTCGTCGGCCAGCCGCATGGACGCCGGGCTCCAGGCGAACACCGGGGGAATCGACCAGGCGCGAACGGCGCGCAGGCTCGCGCCCCTCGCGGCCGCCGCCGCGAAGGCGAACTCCAGGACGGCCCCGGCCTCCTCCTCCGCCCCGGGCACACCCACCACGACCTCGTCCGCATCGGAAACGGGAGCGGCGACCGCCTCTCCGGGCCCGGCCACCGGCTCCCCGCGGTCGCCGTCCGGGCCGCCCTGGCTGCGCACGAGCACGACCGGCCCCCGGGCCTGCCGCAGCACGTGCAGGGCGATGGACCCGATCAGATAGCCGATCAGCGCCCCGTGCCCGCGCGAGCCGAGCACGAGCATGTCGGCCTCGGTCGCCTCCGCGACCAGGGCGGGGACCGGGTCGGCGGGCAGGAGCCGGGCCGTCACCGGCACCCCGGGGGACCGGGCGGTCACCCGGGCCCGGGCCTCGCGCAGCAGCGTCTCGGCCCAGCGCTGCTGCACCTCGGTGTCCGCGGTGACGGGCAGGTCCAGCGGCTGCCACACCCAGGCGTGGACGAGGCGCAGCTCCATGCCCCGGCGCTCCGCCTCGGCGGCGGCCCAGTCCGCGGCGGCTTTGCCGTGCTCGCTTCCGTCCACGCCAACGGTGATCACGCCGGACACAGGGCCTCCATGGGGCGGGTGACGGTTTCTCCTTGTGGCCACTGTCCGGCCTGTCCGCCACTGTGGCAGGGACCGGAGGCCGCGGCCACACGGACGAGTGACTCCGTCCGGACAGCACGGCCCTGTGCGGATCCCTGCACGTCAGTTGTGCGGGACGACCGCGACGGGGGCGGCGGCGTGGTGCAGCACGGCGTGCGTGACGGGGCCGAGGCGCGCGCCGATGACCGAGCGGCGCGGGCGGCGGCCCACGACCACCAGGCAGGCGGTGGCGGAGGCCTCGGTCAGGTGCTCGCCGGGACGGCCCACCACGCACTGCTCGTCGACCGGGACACCGGGGTACTTGCCGCACCAGGGCCGCAGTGCGTCGGTGAGTGCCGCCGACTCGCGCGTGGCCAGGCCGGCGATGTGCCCCGGGTCGACCGCGGCCGGGTCGTAGCCGAACAGGGGCGGCAGGCTCCAGCCGTGCACGACCCGCAGGCGGGCACCGCGGGCCGCGGCCGCCTCGAAGGCGTAGGCGAACAGCTCGTCACACGGACGGGCGAGGTCCACGCCGAGGACCACGTCGCCGTGCGCTTCCTCGTCGCCCGCCTCCTCGCCGTACCCCTCCCGGCCGTGCACCTCCTGCTCTTGCCCTGCCCGCTCCCCCGCCCGTACGAGCACGACCGGCCGCTCGGCGCGGGCGAGGACCGACATCGACACCGACCCCGTCAGGAAGCCGCTCAGGGCGCCGAGCCCCCGGGAGCCGAGCACCAGCACCTCGGCATCCTTCGCGGCGGACACGAGCCGCTCGACGGGCCTCCCCTCCAGCTGCTCCGTGCGGATCTCCAGGCCGGGGTGGTCCCCGCCCAGCTGCCCGGACACCTCCGTGAGGAGGGAGCCCGCCCAGCTCGCGGGGTCGAACTCCACTCCGCTCAGCGCCGCGAGGCCGTAGGTGGGCGACCAGTCCTCCAGCGCGTGCAGCAGCGTCAGCGGCAGCCCGCGCAGCCGGGCCTCGCGTGCGGCCCACTCGGCGGCGGCGAGCGATTCGGGCGAGCCGTCCAGTCCGGCGATGACGGTACGGGGCATGGCGTGCTTCCTCCGGGTGAGTACGGGATCGGCCGGCGCCGGCGTCGTGCTGTCCGCGGCGCGTACCCACCCTCTCTCCGCGCGCCCCGCCTCCGCGCGGGCCCAACGGTCCCCGGACGTCCGGCCGAACGGCCCCGCCGCCGCTGCACGCACCGGTGGCCCGCCCGGGTTCCGTGCACCGGATCCGGGCGGGCCACCGTCGTCCGCGGCCGCGGCCTGCTGAGGGGCAGGGTCAGATCGTCACGCAGATGCCGTCCTCGATGCTGCGGCCGTCACGCTCCAGCCCGCCGCACACGAGCTTCGACTGCGCCTGCTCGTAGCCCACTTCCCACCGGTGGGATGCCGCGTTGACCTTCGGCGAGTGGAAGTTGCCCCAGTAGGACCGCAGCGTCCCGGGCAGGCCGTCCTTGGTCCGCACCGTGATGTCCTGGACGAAGCGGTTGTGATGTGCCGTCATCACACAGATGTACTTGCCGCACTGGCTGTGCACCGCCGCGTTCGCGGGCGTCGCCGCGACGAACCCGAAGGCCAGGGCGGCGAACACGGTCGCAATCTTCCTCATCACTTCCCCTTGCCGAAGTCACCGCACGCTCCTGTGCGGTTGATCGGCTTCAGTAGACCGGGCGCCCGGCAGGCAGGTCCCCTTTCAGGGGAGATTTCGCCTGATCAGGTGGACCTGCCCGGCTTCGTCAGCGAGCACGTGGCCCTGGCCGTCCTGTTCGCGTCGCTCTCCGAGCGTGCGGTGAGGGTGACGGTGCCCTTCCGGTCGGCGCCCGAGCCGGCCGTGACGGCGACGTCGACGGGCACCGAGGAGCCGGAGACCGCCGTGGTCAGGCGGTTGGGGAGCCAGGCGGACCAGCCGCGCCCGGAGGCGGTGGCGGACAGCCGGTAGACGTCGGAGGACAGCGTGGGATCGCTCTGCGGGGCGGCCTTGCCGGTGTTGGCGAGGGCGAAGGTGCACACGGCCCGTCCCTTGGCCGGGTCGCTCTTGACCGTGCCGCGGCCGAGCGCGAGCCCGCGGGCCTGCGGCCCCGAGCCGTCGAGGGACTTGACGCCGATGTCGTAGGAGAGCACGCCGGTGGCGTCGCGCCGCACGTTCAGGACGTAGAAGTGCAGCCGGTTGGCCTCGTCGACGTACTCGTAGGAGCTGCCGGAGTCGGCGCCCGCGTGGAAGAGCGCGTCGCTGAGCTGCCGGTAGTCCCCGATGGTGATCTTCTGCGGGGTGCCGTCGGGGCGGGTGAAGTCCAGCAGCCCGATGTCCTCGGGGTGCGCGTCGACGACCCAGGCGAACGGGGCCCGGTCCGCGTTCTTGGTCTTGCTGAGCAGGACGCCGCTGTCCGGGGTGAAGGAGTCCATGCCCATGCGGTCGACGACCTCGACGGTGTAGTTGTCGTAGCCGCCGCCGTCGCACAGGGGGTCGGTGGTGCGGTCGCAGGCCGGGGACAGGTCGCGGCCCATGGTGATGTTGACGCCGGTGAGGCCCTTCTCGCCGGGCGGGGCCGAGCGTGCGGTGACGCGGGCGACGACGAGCCCGGAGTCCTTGAGGGCGTCGCGGTCCAGGCGCAGGACGTTCTTCTCGTCGACGATGCCGAGCTTCATCTTGTCCCGCAGGACGTGCTGGGCGCCCATGGAGCCACCGGCGGTGGCGGGTATCTGCCAGCGGGTGTGCGGCCCGCCGGGGCCGTTGAACGAACCGCGGGAGAGCATGCCCCAGATGCCGGTGTAGGCGCGGCTGAGCGGGGTCCCGTAGGGGTTGTTGTAGTTGTCGCCGATGCCCAGGATGTGGCTGAGTTCATGGGCGAACGTGGCCATGCCGGAGCTCTCGGCCTGCGTGGAGGAGCCGTTCGCCGCGTTGGGCCAGATGCGGGCGGCCGCCTGCCAGGACGTCCAGGGCACGTAGCGGGTCCTGGCGGAGTTGAGGCCGGAGGCGATGGGCGACGGCGGCCCCCAGGCGGCCGGCACGTCCCGTTCGGAGCGGAACTTCATCTGCCCGAACTCCTGCCAGGCGGAGGACTCGTCCACGCCGGCGGTGAGGTAGAAGACGAAGTCGAACTCGCCGGCCTTGTCGGCGCCCACCTCGTCGGTCCAGGCCCGTTTGCCGTCGGCGCGGATGTCCTTGCCGCAGGTGTCGCCCACGGGGCACGCGCCGGGATTCATGCCGGGCTCGATGCCGTACTGGTAGGACTTCCACGGCATGCGGTACACGCCGAAGGAGGTCAGCGCGACGCCCATGCGGCCGCCGGAGTCCTCCATCCAGTACTCGTTGATGGTGTGGCCGTGGTTGAGCGCACCGGGCTTGTTGAGGAAGTCCTCGTAGAACTTCGGGACCTGCGCCCGGGGGATGCCGGACGCGGCGGGCAGCGGGTTGCCGAACCGCGCGGCGCCGGCCGGCTTGCTGACGGAGAACTCCTCGTCGGGGTAGTCCAGGAGGACCAGGGCCCCCTTGAACTTGCGCTGCGTGGGCTTGCGGTCGGGGTCGGCCCAGTTCGTGCCGGGGACCGACCGGTACTCGGCCCAGGTCATGTCGTCGGGGTTGCGCCAGTGCTGCGGATCGATCGGCTGGACGAGGGGGTGCGGCTTGCTGGACCGGGCATCGGGCGTCGCCCGGGCGGGGCCCGCGGCGACGGCGGCCACGACGCCGAGGAGGAGGGCGACGACGCTGAGTCGGCGCAGTCGACGGACGCGTCTGCGGCGCAGGAACACGGCTCACCTCTTGAGTTGGCAAGTTCATGACAAGCGCTCATGGCAAGCACTGTTCCGAATGTGCCCACCGGGGCCACGGTAGAGCCGGGGGCAGCAGCGACGCCAGAGTGCCTACGGGTTCCTCGTGGCGGCTCCGCGTACGGCCCGGGCCGCGCGGGCGGCGGCCGCACCCGCCGCGACGCCCGGCCGCTCCCTCACCTCGGCCGGGCCACCGCGCCGACGACGGCCGCGAGCACGGTCACCGGCGCCCCACGGGTCTACGGCACCACGACCCGGTAGGCGCAGAGCCCGAGTACGCCGAGCACGCAGGCGATCACCACCCAGGAGCCCAGGCCGGTGTGGCGGCGGCTCCCGCGGCCGGAGCGGGCCTTCGCGGGGCGGCGGCCCTTCGCCCTGCCCGGCTCCGGGGGTGCGGATGCGGGTGCGGGGGCGGCGGCGGTGTCGGCGAGGAGGCGGCGGCAGGTGGCGGCGAGTTCGCCCGTGCCCGCCGAAAGCGCCACGACCGCCTCCGAGCGCGCCGGGGCGGTGGTGCCGCCGTCCAGGATGCGGCCCGCGCGGACGAGTATCTCGTCGGCGCCGGCCGCGGGGGCGAGGCTGATCCAGCGCTGGACGTGCTCGCCCCGGATCACCACCTCACCGGACCGGTCGCGGTAGACGATGTACTCCCGCCACAGCAGACCGGCCAGCTCTTCCGCGGTCTCTCTCAGTCTCGCCCGCACGTGGTACCCCCCACGGCTCAGGGACCACGGCACGGCGCGGCCCACCCAATCGAACAAACGCCGCATTCTAGCTGCGGGGACTGACACCGGCCGCTCCCCGGCCGGAGGCTCCCCCCGGGCCCCTCACGGGTCCTGGCGGGGCGTCAGCGCTTGGGCCAGTGCCACAGCGGCTCGTCGAGCAGGCTCTCGCGGCCCGCGACGTCCGTCTGGCCGTGGGCGTCCTTGACCAGGGCGATCGAGTTGACGTCCAGCCGCTGGCGCCGGGCACCGGCGCGAAGGGCGTCGGCAAGCTCCGGGGCGTGGGTGACGACCACGATCTGGGTGTCCCGGGTCGCGGTGAGGATCAGGTCGGCCAGCGGGGCCAGCAGGTCGGGGTGGAGGCTGGACTCCGGCTCGTTGAGGACGAGCAGCGCGGGCGGGCGCGGGGTGAGCAGCGCCGCCGTCCAGAGCAGATAGCGCAGGGTGCCGTCGGAGAGCTCGGCCGCGCCGAGCGGGCGCAGCAGGCCGCGCTGGTGCAGCTTGAGCTCGAACCGGCCGCCCTCGCTGACGATCTCCACCCTGCTGCCGGGGAACGCCGCGTCCACTGCGGCGTCCAGGGCCTCGTGGTCGCCGATCTCGCGGATGGTCTGCAGGGCGGCCGCCACGTCCGATCCGTCGTGGCCGAGCACCGGGGTGCGGGTGCCGATCCGGGCGTTGCGGGCGGGGGCGTGCGCGTCGGTGCGCACGTGGTCGTAGAACCGCCAGGAGCGCATGTGCTCGCGCAGCCGCAGCAGGTCGGGGGCGAGCTGCGGGTCGGCGAGCTCGCTGAGCATGCTGTCGTAGGGGCGGACGGCGGTCACCGAGTCGTGCCAGCTGCCGTCGGCCGTGCGGGTGCGCACGGCGGGCCCGGAGCGGTCGGAGAGCAGTGCGGCCGGGCGCAGCACGGGGCCTGCCCAGGTGCACTCCCGCTTGATCTCGGGGTCCAGGTTGAACATGGACGGCGCGCCCGTGCTGCCGGAGGTCGGTATCGGGTGCCCGAAGTCGACGGCGTAGCCGAATTCGTCCCCGGCGAACCCGAGCCGGAGGCTGGCGGCCGGGGAGCGCCCGCTGCCCTTCCGCTCCCCCGCCCACAGCGTCGAGGCGAGCCCGCCCTCGCGCGCCAGTGCCGCGACCGCACCCCCGCGCGCCGAGTCGGCGAGCAGCCGCAGGGCCCGGTAGAGGCTGGACTTCCCGGTGGCGTTCGCCCCGGTGATCACGTTGAGCCGGTCCAGGGGGACGATCAGCCGGCGCAGGGACCGGTAGTTCTCGACGGCGACAGTGGTGAGCATGGGACCTCTCGGCGCTTCGCGGTGGATCTTCCGTTCAGTGTGCCAAGGGGGTCTGACACCGCCCTGGAGCCGCGCCCCTGCGCCCCCTGCTACAACCCCCTGAGCTGCCCTTCGTAGAAGACCAGCGGCCGGCCGCCCTCCCGGTACCCGGCCTCCTCGACCCGGCCCACGACGAGCACGTGGTCTCCCCCGTCGTACGCGGCCCACGGCGTGCAGGCGAGGGTCGCGAGCGTACCCGCGAGGCGGGGTGCGAGGCCGTCGGGCGTGCGGGGCGCCCACCGGGGCGGTGCCGCGGCCCGCCGGCCCGCGAAGTGCTCGGCGAGGTCCTTCTGGTCCTCGCCGAGCACGTTCACCGTGAACGGCCTGCCCTCGGGCCCGCCGGCGAGGTACCGGCCGGCCTTGCTGCGGCGGTGGAGGGAGACCAGCACCAGCGCGGGGTCGAGCGAGACCGCCGTGAAGGCGTTGACGGTGGCCCCGTGCGGGGCGCCGTCGACGTCGCACGTCACCACCGTGACGCCGGTGGCGAAGTGCCCCAGGCAGGTCCGCAGCAGCCGTTCGTCGGTGAGCACCGGTCCGTCACCTTCCCCCGCGGCCGGCCGGCAGGTCGAACCAGAGGTGGACCTGGCCGGTCCCGATCCCGTTCTCGTACGCGCCGAACCGGCGGCCGCGCGCCGCGCACGCCTCGCCGCCCAGCGCGCCCGCCAGCATCAGGTAGTGGCCGAACCGCGCCTCGGGCGCGTACCGCAGGTATTCCGGCATGGTCCGGATCACCTGGTCGTGCCGGCCCGCCTCCAGCCACGCGATGCGCTGTTCGTCCGCCGCCCGTGCCTCGGCGGTGACGATGTTGGCGGGGTCCCCGGCCATGCGGTTGCGCAGCTCGGCCAGTGGCCAGAAGCGGTGGGAGAGGCCGCCCGAGGCGAGCAGCAGCACCTTGCGGTCGAGGCCGCGGACGGCCTCCCCCACGATCCGGCCGATGTTCAGGAAGTCCTCGGTGGTCGCCGTCTGGCAGACGGAGACGGACACCCAGGGTCTGCCGCCCGCCGTGCCCGCGCCGGCGCCCTGTCCGAGGTACGTCCAGAGGTTGAGCGTCGCGTAGTGGATCGGCAGGTGCGGGTCGTCGTTGGCGGCGATCCACACCTTCCGCTCCTCCGCCAGCGCGGCGACCGCGTGGGCCAGTTCCGGGTCGCCGGGGAGGTCGTACGGGAGCCGGCTGATCGCGCCCGGCATCTCGTCGGAGGTGAACAGGCCGGTACGGCGCGGGTGGGCGGTGATGACGGCTTCGGTGGTCGTCGCCCAGTGGGAGTCGAAGACCACCACGGTGTCGTACTCCGGCGGGTGTCCCGCCGGGTCGGTCAGCTCGCGCCGGAGCTGCTCCAGGCCGGTCGCGAGGGTGAAGTCGCGGCCGCCGTTGGCCTCGATGCGGGCGGGCTCGGGGAACATGATGACGGGTGCGTGCGAGAGCAGGCCCGCACCGGCGATGTCGCCCATGGGCGGTCTCCTTTACGGGACGAGGAGGAGCTTTCCGGAGGTGCGGCGGGAGGCCAGGTCGGTGTGTGCCCGGTGCGCCTCGGCGAGGGGGTAGGTGCCCGCGACGGTGAACGTCAGCGTGCCGTCGGCGATGCCCCGGAACACCTCGCCGGCCCGCCGTTCGAACTCCTCGACGGTGGCCCGGAAGTGCTCCAGGTAGGGCCGGGTCAGGGTCAGTGAGCCGCCCCACAGCAGCCGCATCACGTCGACCGGCGGCACGGCGCCGCTGGCGCCCCCGAAGAGGACCAGGGTGCCGCGGGTGCGCAGCGAGGCCAGGCTCGCGTCGAAGGTGGCGGCGCCGACGCCGTCGTAGACCGCGTGCACGCCCTCCCCGCCGGTGAGCGCGCGGACCTCGGCGGCCAGGTCGTCGGTCTCGGTGTAGCGGAGGACCTCGTCGGCGCCGTTGGCGCGGGCGGTGCGTTCCTTCTCCTCCGTGGACACGGTGCCGATGACGCGGACGCCGCGCCGCTTGAGCATCTGGGTGAGCAGCAGGCCGACGCCGCCGGCGGCGGCGTGGACGAGGACCGTCTCGCCCTCCCGGGCCGGGTAGGAGTCGTGGGCGAGGAAGTGGGCGGTCATGCCGTGGACGAGCACGCCGCCGGCCGTGCGCAGGTCGATGGCGTCGGGGACGACGATGGCCTTGTCCTCGGGTACGAGGACGTGTTCGGCGTAGCTGCCGAGCACGGTCGTCCAGGCGACGCGGTCGCCGGGGGCGAAGCGGGTGACGCCGGGGCCGACGGCGCGGACGGTGCCGGAGCCCTCTTCGCCGGGCACGCAGGGGACGGGCAGCGGGTAGCGGCCCTCGCGCCGGTAGAGGTCGATGAAGTTGACTCCGGCCGCGGCGAGTTCGACGAGGATCTGTCCTTCGCCGGGCTGCCCGGGGTCGGGCTTCTCCACGTAGAGCTGGACTTCGGGTCCGCCGGTCTCGCGGATCTCGATCGCGTGCATCAGTGCGTTCCCTTCACATCGGTCAGTTCGACGTCGTACGTGCGCAGCCAGTCGTCCATGCGGACCGTGGATTCCACGAGGATCCGTTCGAACTCGGACAGGCTGCCGGTGGTCGTCCTGGCGGTCATCCGCCGTACCGCGTCGCCGTCGAGGAACGGGCTGAGCGGCGCGTCCGCGTCGCCCGCCGCGGCGGCGAGCCCGGTGATGAGGGAGCGGTCGTAGGCGGGGTCCTGGATGGACGGGTAGGCGGCCTTCTTGCGGCGCAGCACGGACTGCGGAAGGAGGTCGGAGGCGGCTTCCCGCAGCAGTGCCTTCTCCTGGCCGTTGAAGGTCTTCATCTCCCAGGGGACGTTGAAGACGTACTCGACGAGGCGGTGGTCGCAGAACGGCACCCGCCCTTCCAGGCCGCTGGCCATGCCCATGCGGTCCTTCTTGTCGAGGAGGATGGGCAGCCAGCGGGTCAGGGTCAGGTGGCCCAGTTCGCGGGTGCGCCGGTCCTGGGCGCTCTCGCCGTCGAGGACGGGGACCTCGGCGAGCGCCGTGCGGTAGAGGTCGGCCTCGTACTCCGCCAGGTCGATCCCGTCGACGAACCAGGGGTGGAACAGCGACCGCGGGTCGAGGCCGCGGTGGGCGCCCAGCTTGAGCCAGGGGAAGGTCTCGGCCTTCCGCGCCTCGGGGTCGGAGAACCACAGGTAGCCGCCGAAGACCTCGTCCGCGCCCTCTCCGGAGAGCGCCACCGTGGCGTGCTGCCGGACGGCGGCGAAGAGCAGGTACAGGGAGACGTCGAGGTCGGCGAAGTTGAACGGCAGGTCCCAGGCGCCGAGGACGGTGCGGCGGACGGCCGGGTCGAGCAGGCGGGTGCGGTCGAGGACGATCGCGTGGTGGTCGCTGCCGACGTGCCGGGCGACTTCGAGGGCGTACGGCCCGTCGGGGGTGGGGCGGATGGCGTCGGCCCGGAAGTTCTCGGTGTGGCCGGTGAAGTCGACGGAGAAGGTGGACAGGCGGTCGCCGTCGGCAGCGCGCGCCCGGGCCGCGAGGGCGGTGACGGTGCTGGAGTCGAGCCCTCCGGACAGCAGGGAGACCAGGGGCACGTCCGCGACCATCTGCCGGGGGACGATGTCGTCGAGCAGTTCGCGGACGGTGGCCACGGTGGTGGGCAGGTCGTCGGTGTGCGGGCGGGCCTCCAGGGCCCAGTAGCGCTCCTCGGTGATGCCGTCGCGGCCGGCCCGCAGCAGGTGGCCGGGCTTCAGCTCGCGCATGCCGCGGAAGGGCACGCGTCCGGGGGTGCGCAGGAACAGCAGCGCGTCGCACAGCTCCTCCGCTCCGGCGGTGGCGTCGGCGAGGGGGTTGGCGAGGACGGCCTTGGGCTCGGAGCCGAAGAGCAGGCCGTCGGCCGTGGGGTGGTAGAAGAGCGGCTTGACGCCCAGCCGGTCCCGTACGAGGAGCAGCTCCTCGCGGGCGGTGTCCCAGATGGCGATGGAGTACATGCCGTTGAGGCGGCGGGCGAAGTCCGTGCCCCACTGCAGGTAGGCGCGCAGGGCCACTTCCGTGTCGCTGCGGGTGGTGAACCGGTGTCCGAGGAGGACGAGTTCCTCGCGCAGCTCGCGGAAGTTGTAGATCTCGCCGCCGTAGGAGATGACGGCGCGGGGCCGGTCGCCGCCGGGGCCGGGCTCCGGGGTGCGCATGGGCTGCGTGCCGTGCTCCAGGTCGATGACGGCGAGCCGCCGGTGTCCCAGGGCGGCGTGGGTGTCCAGCCACACGCCGCGGGCGTCCGGCCCGCGCGGGGCCAGGGTGTCGGTCATGGCGTCCACGGTCCGCCGTTCGGCCGTGAGGTCGCGCCCGAAGGCGACCCAGCCGGTGATGCCGCACATGGTGGTGCTCCGTTCTCGGTCGGTGGGGGCGGTCTCAGTCGGTGTGGGCGGGGTCGCGCCAGGGGCCCCGGCGCCAGCCGTCGAGGTCGTAGTCGTCGAGGCAGTCCTGGACGAGCGCCTCGTAGCGGGCGAGGCTGCCGCGCCCGGTCGCCCAGCGGAGCGCGTCGAGGCGGACCTGCTCCCCGTTGCCCGAGTAGTTGCGCTCGTACAGCTCGTGCCGGCCGCCGAACTCGGTGCCGATCGCGTCCCACACCAGCTTGAGGAGTTTGATCCGGTCGAGGGCGGAGGTGTCCGCGCCGCGGTAGAAGCGGTCGATGAGCGGCCGCAGTTCGGGGTCGGCCAGGTCGCGGGCGCTGGAGGGCACGGCGAGGGGCGCTCCGCCGAGCGTGGTCTCGAACAGCTCGTGGACGCGGTCCCACACCTGGGCGTTGTACATCCGCATCGCGGAGGCGTGCTCCAGGCGGGGCACGACCGTGCCGCCACTGCCCGGCTCGGGGTCGTGGGCCATGGCCGAGGTCAGGGCCCACACCATGTCCCGCATGGTGATGACCTCGCCCACGGCGGCCTGGACGCCGCGGAACTCGTCGGTGCCGTTGGCCCGGGTGCCGCGGGCGAGCAGCCCGGCCATGAGCTCCAGCTTCACGCTCAGGCGGATGCCGGACTGGAAGTTGTACAGGTTCGGGAAGCCGGAGGTGGCGTAGAAGCCGGTGGCGCGCTTGACGTCCCGGTAGACGAGGACGTCCTCCCAGGGGATCAGCGCCTCGTCGAGCAGGAGGACGCTGTCGTTCTCGTCGAAGCGGCTGCTGAGCGGGGCGTCGAAGGGGCTCGTGGCGTGCTGCGCGTAGGGGGTGCGGCAGACGAGCTTCACGCCCGGGTTGTCCATGCGGACGAAGAAGACCAGGGCGAAGGCCTCGGCCTTGCCGGGCGCGAGGGCCGCCGATCCGACGGGGGCGACGAAGCCCGCGTTGGTGATGGCCGAGCCCGTCGCCAGCATCTTCGCCCCGCTGACCACGACGCCCGCGTCCGTCTCGCGCACGGCGCGCACGAACACGTCCTCCATGTCGTGGATCGCCCGCTTGCGGTCCACGGGCGGGTTGATGATGACGTGGTTGAGGTAGAGCGCCTTGCGGGCGAACTCGTCGTACCAGGCGGTGGCGTTGGCGGCGAACTGGCCGTAGTAGTCGGCGTTGACGCCGAGGCCGGCCATGAAGGAGGCCTTGTACTCGGGGGTGCGGCCGAGGAAGCCGTAGCTCATCCTCGCCCACGTGGCGATGGCCTCACGGGCCTCCACCAGCTCGGCCGCCGAGCGGCTGGGCTTGAAGAACTTGTGCGTACGGATGCCCGTGGCCTCGTCGACGCCGGTGAGGACGCCGGAGGTGGCCGGGTCGTGCATGGCGTCGTAGAGACGGGCCACCGACAGGGCGGAGTTGCGGAAGGCGGGGTGGCGGGTGACGTCCTTGACGCGCTCCCCGTTCAGATACACCTGGCGGCCGTCGCGCAGGCTCTCCAGGTACGCGTCGCCCGTCATCAGGCTGCCGGCGGCGGTCATCGGACCAGCCCCGGGTTGTCGAGCGCCGGGGTGCCGAGCACCTGGACGCGGCGCAGGTGGCGGGGGGCGCCGCTGGTGAAGGCGTTCCGGCCGTGCAGCAGCGTGTAGTTGTCGGCGAAGACCACGTCGCCCGTCCGCCAGCTGTGGGCGTAGAAGTGCGCCGGGTCGTACAGCGCGGCTCGCAGGCTGCGGTGCATCTCGGCGATCCCGTCGTCGGGCAGGCCCGTGAACTGCAGGTCGGGGTGGTTGACGAACCCGGCGTCGCCGGCGGCGGTGGGCTCGTTGTAGCGGATGACCGGGGCGCCGTGGACGGGGTGCGTGGTCACGATCGGCGAGACGGTGACGCTGTTGTAGAACTCCATCGCGCGGTGGTAGGTGCCGGTGACCTGCGACCACTGGGCGACGGTCCGCGGGTCGGTGCGCTCCAGCACGGCGGTGGTGTGGGAGAAGGTGGTCTCGCCGCCGTTCTCCGCCCCGGGGGCGTTCACGCACTGGAAGACCTGGAACTCCGGGATCTGTTCGCGGTACATGCCGTCCCAGTGCATCGGCATGTAGCTGGAGTCGAAGATGTGGTCCTGGGGCTTCTCCTGCTCGACGAGTTCGAGCACGGTGCCGAAGGGCCACACGCTGGGCTCGCCCCAGCGCTCGCAGTAGGCGGAGAGCTCGTCCGGGCCGTCGAAGGAGTCGAAGTCGCGCAGCAGGACGAGGTGGTGCTCGCGGACGAGGGAGCGCAGCGGTGCGACGGGCAGGTCGCGGACGTGCAGGCCCGGCTCCAGCGCCTGTATCGCCAGGCCGAAGGGCTCGATCGGCGCGACCGCGTAGCGCAGGTCGGTGAGGACGTCGTCCACGGCTGAGGCTGCGTCGGCCGGGGCCGTGGGGGCCGTCTGTGCGTCGTGCTCAGCGGCTACGTGCTCAGCGGTCACGTGCTCAGCAGTCATGGGGGCTCTCCTGTGGGGGTGAGAGGAAGGTGAGGGGGATGCGCCGGACGTACGCCGGGCCGTTACGCGCAGGCCTGGTTCCAGGGGTCGCGGTGCGCGGGCGGAGGCCCGGGCACGGCGGTGGAGCGGGGGACGGCGGGCTCGACGGCCGGTTCCAGCACGTAGTGGCTGGGACTTCCCGCGGTGTGGACGAGCTCGGCGCCGGCCTCCTCGGCCTCCGCGCGCTTCATGAGGGTGAAGCGCCCGCCGGACGCGACCGCGACGCTGTGCCAGGGCGTCAGCCAGGTGTCGGGGGTGTCGGCGAGCAGGATGCCGATCTTTCCCGTGCTGCACGGCTGCGGGTGGATGGACAGGCGGATCGCCGTGGGGAAGAGCCGGTCCAGCACGTTGCCCCACGCCCGGCTGCGCTGGATGACGCGGTACGCGAGGTCGCGGCACTTGCGCTGCAGGGCGGAGCGGGTTCCCGTGTAGCCGGGGCCGGACAGGTCCTCCAGCATGAAGCGGGTGATGCCCCGGTACATGGCGAGCGGGGCGCCCCCGGCGCGTACTTCCTCGCGGAGTTCGTCCAGCGTCGGCGCGTGGCCGGCGGAGAGCATGCTGCGCATGTCCTCGTGCCCGGCGCCGCGGTAGACGTCGTCGAGGCTGAACTGTTCGAGGTGGGTGGCACCGATCCTTTTGATCATCGCGTCGAGTGCGTGCGCGTAGGCGGTGACGTTCTCGTCGCTCACGCCGAGCAGGTCGTTGAAGACCCGCCCGTCGGAGCAGATGAGGATGGCGGCTCCCGGCGGGTAGACCTCGGCGATGCGCTCGCACAGCGAGTTCAGGAAGCGCAGGGCGAGTTCCTCGGCCAGGTCCGGCAGCGGGCCGAGCACCTTGGCCGGGTTCGGGGACTTCGTGGGGAAGGCCGGGAGAACGAATTCGATCCGCCGTCCGGCCTCCATGGCGCCGCGCACCGCGTCCAGGTGATGTCTGACACAGCGCAGGCAGACCCGCCCGGCGCATCCGCCGTCTCGCATTCTGCGCTGGTGGGACAGGACCTCCCGGATGACTTCTACGGCGGCCAGTTCGATATCGGGTGCGGCCGGTTCGGACACCGCGCCTCCCTTCGTGGACTGCGCACCACCGTGCTGGGCGGGCGCATGAGAAGCGCATGAGAAGCGCACAAGGGAGGCGTCGCAGGGCGACGGGCAGGGGCGCGCGCCGTCACGGCGTGGCGCAGGTCACCGGAGCGACGGCCTCGACGGAGCCGTTGCCGGAGAGGCCGGCCGCCGTGTCCGGCGGGTTCGGCGGGTCAGGCGTCCCGTGTGAGGCCGGCGAGTTCCTGCTGGGCGCGCTCGGCCCAGGACGGCATGCGCAGGCTGCGGAAGCCGGTCAGCGCGGTGGTCAGGTGACTCACCGCCCGCCCGGGGTCCCCCAGCGCGGCGTGGGTGCTGCCCAGCCACAGGGCGGTGAGCGCCTCGCCGCGGCGTTCGCCGAGTTCGGCGAAGATGGCGGCGGCCTCGTCGAGCGGGGCGAGCGCCCACGCGGCCTGGCCGGGGCCGCCGAGCTCGGTGTGCATCCGCCCCAGGGCCAGCAGCGCGTACGCCTCGCCGGGACGGTGGCGCACCGCCCGATACTCGGCCAGGGCCCGGTGCAGGTGGCGGGCGGCCCGTTCGGCGCGGCCGTGGCCGATCTCCGCCCAGGCGAGCAGCTGCAGGACGTCGGCGAGGGCGAGCGGGTGCCCGAGGCGCTCCGCGGTCGCGACCGCCGGTTCGAGGGCGTCGACGGCTTCGGCTTCGCGCTCCTGGCAGGCGAGCGCGAACGCCAGGCTGCGCAGGGCCATGACGTGGCCGTGCTTGTCGCCCAGCCGGTTCATCACCGCCGCGGCGGAGGCAGCGTCGTCGTGGGCGAGCCCGGCCATGCCCCGGTCCGCGATCGCGAAGCTGCGGTGGATCCGCAGGCGGGCGGCGTGGTGCTCCTCGCCCAGCGCGTCCAGCTGTTCGATGGCGGAAGCGTAGCGGGTCATCGCGTCGTCGACCCGGCCCCGTACGGCGCGGGCCCGGGCGAGGGAGCCCAGGGCGACCGCGGCGGCGACGGGGTCGCCGTCGGCCGTGGCACGGTCGAGTGCGACCCGGGCGACCTGCTCCCACTCGTCCCACCAGTTCCGCAGGTGGCACACGTCCTCCAGAGCGGCGGCGAGCCCGGCGGTCTGCGGGCCGTATCCGGCGCCCGCGGCGAACCCGACGGCGGTGACGAGGTTCGTCCGCTCGCTCTCCAGCCATCCGACGAGGTCGCCGGCCTCGCCGGGCCGGTGCCCGCCGGTGCCCCTGCGGATGAGCTGGCCCCCTGCCGTGCGCACGCGCGCGAGCCAGCCGTCCAGGACCCGGGCGACCGCGGCCCGGCGCCACGACCGGGGCTCGTCGGCGCCGGCGCGCTCGGCCGCGTAGGCGTGCAGGAGGTCGTGCATGCGGTAGCGCGGCTGCCCGTGCGCGCCGACCGACTCGATCTGTACGAGGTTGGCGTCGATGAGCGCGTCCGTGGCACGGTCGGCCGCCACGACGGCGGAGGAGCAGGAGCCCGCCGAGGAGCCGTCCTCGGAGCCGCCCGCGGAGCCGTCGGCGTCGAGCAGGGCGGCGAGCGCCCAGCCGGGGAACTCGGGTGAGGGGAGCAGCCCGACGGCGCGGAAGGCGCGGGCGGCGTCCGGCGCCAGGCCGTGGTAGCTGGCGGCGACGCAGGTGCGGACGGCGAGGTCCCCCACGGTGAGCTCGGCCAGCACGCCGCGCTCGTCGGCGAGGCGGTCGGCGAGCCTGCGGACCTGCCAGTCCGGGCGGCTGGCGAGCCGCGCCGCCGCGACGCGCAGCGCCAGGGGCAGCCCGGCGCACGCGGCGAGGATCCGCCCGGTGGCCTCCGGCTCCGCCGCGAGCCGCCGCGGGCCGACGATGCGCCGCAGCAGGTCCTGCGACTCCTCGTCGTCGAAGGGGTCGACGTCGATCAGGCGCGCGTCCGTCAGCCCGGCCAGCCGTGCCCGGCTGGTCACGAGGGCCGCGCTGCCCGGGGTGCCGGGGAGCAGCATACGGATCTGGGCCTCGTCGCGCGCGTCGTCGAGGAGCACGAGCACCTTGCGGTCGGCCAGCAGCGAACGGTAGAGCGCCGCGCGGTCCTCCGTGGCCTCGGGGATGGAGGACCCGGCGACGCCCAGGCTGAGGAGCAGGTCCGCGAGGATGACGCCGGGCGGGCGCTGGGGGCCGCGGGTTCCGTCGAGGTGCAGGAACAGCCGGCCGTCGGGGAACTCGTTGCGCAGGTGGTGGGCGAGGCGGGTGGCCAGGGCGGTCTTGCCGACGCCGGGCAGGCCGGTGAGGATCGCGACGGGCACGGCGCAGGGCGTGGCGCGGGGCTGTCCCGGCCCGGGTCTGAGCAGTCCGGCCACGCGCTCGATCAGCCCGCTCCGTCCTACGAAGTCCGAGTCGTCGGAGGGGACTTGGACGGTCGGCTGCCAGAGGTCCGCGGGGCGGGCGGGGGCGGGGGGCGGAGGCGCGCCCAGTTCCGGGTCCCTGGTGAGGACCGCGTGGTGCAGTCTGCGGAGTTCGTCGCCGGGTTCGATGCCGAGCTCGTCGCGCAGGGCGGAGCGGGCGAGAGCGTAGGACTGCAGCGCGTCGCCCGGGTGCTGGGAGCGGTACTGCGCGGTCATCAGCTTGGCCCACAGCGACTCGCGCAGCGGGTGGCGGGCCGTCTCCGCCTTCAGGAGGCCGACCACCTCCCGGGGCTCGCCGAGTGCGAGGCGGGCTTCGGCATAGTCCTCGAAGGCGGCCAGCCGTGACTCTTCGAGCCGGGCGACCTCGCCGAGCAGGACGTCGTGGTGCGCCACCCCTTCGAACGGGCTGCCGTGCCACAGGTCCAGCGCCTCCTGCAGGGCGTCGGCCGCCGGCCGGTGCTCGCCCGCTCCGAGGGCGGCGCGGCCGCGGGCGACGAGGACCTCGAACCGGTGCAGGTCCACCTCGCCGGGGAACACGCGCAGGCAGTAGCCGCCGTTGCCCTGGCTCAGCCGGTCCTCGCCGCTGGCGGTCGCGGGGGCGGGGGCGGGGGCGGGGGCGCCTGGGTCGGTGCCGCCGCCCGGGCCGGAGGCGGGGCCGGAAGCAGGGCCGGAAGCGGGGCTGAGCACTTTGCGCAGGACGGCGGCGTAGCTGCGGAGGTTGGCCTGGGCCGAGGCCGGAGGGGCCTCGCCCCAGACGGCGTCGCACAGCCGGTCCGCGGAGACGGCGGTGTTGGCGTTGACGAGCAGCATGGCGAGCAGGGTCCGCTGCTTCGGCCCTCCGAGCGGGAGAACGCGGCCGTCGGCGACGGCCGCGAGGGGTCCCAGCACCTTGAACTCGACACGCGCGAGCACCACCGCATGACCGCCCTTCAGCTGTGCAAGATTCGAACATCGGCGAATCCGACAACCATAGGCGCTGCTCGGGGCGAGATCTTCCGCTTACGGTTTCGCGCCGCGGCGGGGGCGGGCCTCCCCGGCCACGGCGGGTGCCGCGCTCAGGCGAAGAGCTCGCCCAGCAGCTCGGGGCCGACGGCGATGGGGGCGGGACGGTAAGCGGGCGGCTGCGTGCCCATCAGTTCGCGCACCAGGAAGTCCCAGCAGCGCTTGCGGACGTAGGCGAGGCAGTCGATGAACGTGTGCTCGGCCCCCGGCACGATGAGCAGCTCGAAGTCCTTGTCGGCGGCGATGAGCCGGTCGGCCAGCCGCAGCGTCTGGCCGGGGTGGACCTGGTCGTCCATGTCGCCGTGGACGAGCAGGAGCTTGCCCGCCAGCCGGTCCGCGAGGTCCGGGCTGGAGGAACGGGCCCACGCCTCGGGGTTGTCCGCGCCGTCGTAGGTCTCCACGAAGCCGGCGTTGAAGTGGCGGGCGTCGTGCGAGCCGGAGAGGGCTACTCCCGCCTTGTACACGTCGGGGAAGTCCAGCATCGCCCGCGCCGCGGCGAACCCGCCTCCGGAGTGGCCGAACACGCCCGCCCGGTCCAGGTCCATCCACGGCCGGGTCCCGGCCAGCTGCCGCAGCGCCGCGGCATGGTCGGCCAGGCAGCCCGCGTCGGCCAAGCGACCGTAGGAGGCGTCGTGGAAGGACTTGCTCCGGCCCGGGGTGCCTCGCCCGTCCAACGCCACCACCACGAAGCCCAGCGCCGCGAGGGGTTCCGCGTCGAGACCCATCCCGCCGGGGTCGAAGCACGGGGCGACCCGGTTGACCTGCGGACCGGGGTAGACGTTGTCCACCACCGGGTAGCGCCGGGCGGGGTCGAACCCCCGCGGCCGGTACAGCACCCCGTAGATGTCCGTCACCCCGTCGGCCGCCTTGACGCGGAACCGCTCCGGCGGCGTCCAGCCGGTGGCCGTGAGCTTGCTGATGTCGGCGCGCTCCAGCTCCACCAGGACGCGCCCGGTCCAGTCGCGGACCGTCGTCACCGGCGGGGTGTCGACCGTGGACGCGGAGTCGATGAAGTACTGCTGGTTGTCCGGCAGGGTGACGACGTGGTCCAGGTCGTCGTCCGTGACCTTCGCGACCCCGGCGACCTCGGTGAAGCCGGAGCCGTCCAGGCCGGCCCGGCACACCGTGCGCCGGTACGGGTCCTCGCCGACCAGCCCGGTGGCGGTGAAGTACACCACCCGCTCGGCCTCGTCGACGCGCAGGATCTGCCGCACCGTCCACTGCCCGGAGGTGACCTGCCCGAGCAGCGCGCCGGTGCGCAGGTCGTAGCGGTACAGGTGGCCCCAGCCGTCCCGCTGCGAGTACCACAGCACCTCGTCGGCCAGCACCCGTACGATCGGCGCCTCGTACATCCAGGGGTTGGGCTCCACGCGGGTGTCCCCCGTCTCGCTGAGCACGGTGGTGACCTCGCCGGTGACCGGATCCATCCGGTACAGCGTGAGCGTGCGCAGGTCGCGGGGCCGGCCGAGGTAGTACACCGCCGAACCGTCCGGGGCCCACCACGCCCACTTGGCCGTGATCGGCGACATCATCGGCATGAGCAGCGGCTCGGCCTGCGCGCGGACGACGGTGCCCGTCTGCACGTCCAGCACGACCAGCTCCGCGCGGGGCACCTGCTCGTCCCCCGGGTACGCGAACCGCTGGGTGTGCAGGAGGGGGGCGCCGCCGTCGGCGGGCCGGGCCTCCACGAGGTGCGTCTGCCGGACGCCGCGCTCGTCGGTCCGGTGCGCCAGCACCTTCGTCGAGTCGGGCGACCAGGCCACCGCGGGCGGCAGGTGCGGCAGGCCGAACTTGCGCAGCAGGGTGCCGTTGCTCGTGCAGTCCGGGCCGGATCCGTACCGGTAGCCGGGCTCGCCGTCGGTGGTCAGCGCCCACTCGCGGCCGTCGGACAGCGAGCGCGCCCACAGGTCGTGCCCCCGCTGGGACACCGCGACCTTCTTGTCGGGCGACGGCACGTCCAGCGGGTTGCCCGGCGGCGTGAACTCGGCCCGCTCGCAGACGTAGCCGTCCAGGCGGCAGCGCCAGTACTCGCCGAACGCGTGGAACTCCACGGTGTTTCCGGCCAGTTCGACGGCTATGAACGGCAGGGCCTCGGGGTCGACCTGCTGCCCGGAGGCGGCGGCCAGCGCGGCGGCGAGCAGGACGTGATCGAAGGCCGGCTCACGGGTACCCGCCGCCGGGTCCACCAGCACGAACCGCCTGCCGACGCCATTGCTCACCGCGTACCAGAACCGGGCGCCGCCATCGATCCACTGCGGCCGGACCTTGTCACCGACGACGAGCTCGCCGGGGCGGGCGGGACGACGGAGGAGCTGTTCGGCGGCCTGGTAGCCCTGAGTGGTACTCATCTTCTTCTTCCCTTGGGATTGGAACTGTCGTCGGCTGCGGGGTCAGAGGCTGCGGGCGGTGATGTTGCCGTGGGCGGGGGTGGTGAACTTCTGCACAGCGTTCTCCTGCAACTCATTGTTTCCGATGACCTGAAAGCTACGTTGCGTTCAGGATGTCTTCAACTGGCCCGTTGCGAGAAAAGATCATCACTGCAGGTCAGAGGCGAAATTTCGTTGCAATGCCCCTCACGATTAACGCAACGATCACCGTCTGCGCGTTGCAATGGAATGAAAGTGAACGCCATGCTGCACGCACGCAGCCCGCACGCACACATGCAGGCAGGCAGGCAGGGCAGATCACGCCGGGACCGGCCGACGACGTCGCGGACTCAAAGGGGATGACGCCCGACCAGTACGGGCGAGCCGTACCGCCGGCGCCGATGCCCCGTGCGCACAGCGCCCCGCGCACTACCGCGGCAGGGACTCGCTCCCGGCCAAGTGCACCCAGATTCCGATGGCAACCGTGACTTGGGCAAGAAGGTAGGCGACCTGCGCGGAGAGACCTCTCAACTGGTAGACCGAGAGCAGCAAACCGAAACGAGTGGGCCAGAACTGCCTCTCCTCACTGAAGGTCCCCGTGTCCATCCAAAGGCTGGTGAGCGTCAGGATGGTGAGGATGAGCAAGACATTCAGGAATGTGTAGCCGAGTTCTGTATCCGTGATGTGGCTGAGCAGCGCACCGAGACAGACGGGGATGGCGTAGGCGACTGTCAGGCTCAATGCGCGCACAGGCCCGCGACGCCCGGGCAGCAGACGCCACAGCGCGCCGAGGACGAACCCGGCACCGGCCCAGGCCACTTGATAGGTGATGAAATTCGCCACGATCTCCGGGAACCCGATAGGGTCATGGAGTGTGAGTGTCCACTTCCGGTAGTCCTTCAGGTGGAGAAGCCAGACGAGGGCGGCGCTGGCCGGAATCCCGAAGCAGAACGCCAGGCTCGCGGCGTGCCGTGCGTTTCGCCACCAGTACCCTTCCGGCCCCCAAGCCAGGGCGACATCCAGTACGGAAATCTGGTCGGGCAGAGAACTCTCTTCGTATTCGGAAACCAGCCACTGGCGCAGCTCGCTCAGCTGATCCTCCAAATCCTCACGCTTGACGCCTTCGGCGCGCCCATGGTCCACCAAGTACAGCTGGTGGTGCAGGTTGCGGTACTTGTGGGCTTTTTTCAGCAATACACGCCGATGCTTCTCCGTGTTCATCCTCTCGATGCGGAAGCGATCCTCTGCCTCACCCAGCACCGACCACCGTCGCCCCACGTAAAGGACCGCATACAGCGACAGAATGTTCAGGGGAAGCCAGACGCCATACAGTGCACTCGATCCTGCGAAAGAGACGTTTCGCAACCCCACGACGAACGCAAATACCGCTGCTGTCAGCAGGAGATCCGCCTTGTCCGGCCCCAGAGAGAGCTCGTACTGCCGGCGGTCGGAGTGAGTCTTCGGCCCCTTGACTCGATAGCGCAGCAGCGCGACCAGTGCGATGCCGGTCAGCATCCAGGTGTAGGCATAGAGCCATGTGAGACCGGTCAGCGGGAACGTCGTCAGGAACTTGCTGACGTTGATGTCGTGAGCAGATGTATGGGATGGATCAATGAGCCAGGTGGCACGTTTCCATTGACGTTCGTTTGCCCACCAGAAACAAGCGAGCATGGCCCCGGCGGCCACTGCCTGCAGAGCTCCGACGACTGCGACACAACGGACCGGCGCATTGGCCCACTTCTTCTTCCACTTCCTGCCCTCCAGTCCTCCTTCCCTCGCGAATCGCCATGCCCATGAGACCATCGCGGCCAGCCACAACCACAGCGTCGCCAGGCCCAGCAGCGCAAGCCCGACCAGACCGGTGGCGGTGGGCGGCGCCTCCGTCTTCAGGCTTACCCACGGGTCGAAGAACTGAGAGGTCAAGACCACCAGCGAGCCGATCGCGGCCACCAGTGAAGCAGTCGCGACGATGACCGTGCGAGCCTGCCGGCGGTGGACGCCTTCGGGGCCGGCGGACAACGCGGTGCAACACCACGGGCGGGCGACGAGGACCAGGGCCAGGCCCGTCGCAAGGCTGATGTGGGCGCGCAATTCCGGCTCGATGGGGATGACCGGCCGCGAGATGAGCAGAAGCACAGTCAGCGCGACTGCCGCGCTGAGCACGGCCCATTGCAGAACGACCTGCGTGGGGCTGTCGACGCACCCACCGAGCCCTCTCCTGCTGTGCTCCCCCGGCCCGCCCGGCACACCGGGCGAATTCGGCCGCGGGACGCGGAGCGCGGCCAGTGCGATCACGACCGAGGCACACACCCACCACGAGGCGATGCCTGCCGTACTCCAGAGCGACTGCTTGTTGCGAAGGGCCAAAGCGCGCTGCCACGGTGGATCCACGTCGACCTCCACACCGCGGGCCGGCTTCTCGGTCCACACCAGACTGTTCCCGTCGGTGGACGATGCCGGTTCAGAGATGTGTTCGGCATCGAGGCCGCCCAGCCCGATCCCGATGTGCTCCCAACGAGCTCTCTGCAGGGTCGTCGGTGGCCGAAGGAGAATCTTCCAATTCTCTTTCGCATCCACGTGGATATCCCAAGGACCGAGCCGGACGGTCCCGACATTATCGATCCAGGCGAGCGCATCGTACTGCACCGTAACCCAGGCACGCCGAGCGGTTACTTGTGGCTCATGGAAACGCCATTCCTGGCTCCGGGTACTCTTGTCCTGTCCGCGCAGCAGACAGCGCATCGCCGTCCGATACCTGGATGATTCCTCACTGAGTGTCAAATCATGGGCAAGCGGCCACTTTTCGGTCGGCACCTTGACCGTCATGTCCGATTCCACCTCGACAAAGGTGCGGCCGTGCAGGCGGAATCGAATGTCGGCATGGGTGACGCGGGCCCCCAGTCGGTCCGCCCGGCAGATATCAGGAGCAGCCTGCCGGGCCTCGGCAGGGGAAGACCCGCACCACATCATGGCCACGGCCGCCAGTGTCAGCAGCAGCCGCCACCACCGTATTGGCATCAACACCTCAACATGTCCTCCGGCCCGGCACGGGAATACCCCGGAGAGGTTAGGCGTCAGTTCTGCGTGTCATGCACAGACGTGCAGCGAGCAGCCGAGGACTCCACTCCTTCGGCCGAGCTGCCCGAATGGCGGCAGAACAATCGGCGACTGATGATGGATTCCCATGACCTGATCACCGGTGACTTTACGGAGAAGCCATGACCGAAGCCAAGAGTGCCACCCGTAAGAGGCCGCTTCCCCGATTTGAGGAAGCCGAAGGGCTGGGACCCGGGGACGCGGAGTTCGTCCGGGATCTGGTGGCGGTGTTGGAGAAGCACGGAAACCTGAACCGTTTCGGCCTGTGCCTCCTGCACGATCACTTCCCGCTCGCCACGGACGAGGTTCTGGTGGAGACCAACGACCCGGGAACCCGCACGCTCCACACGCGTGTCGAGAGGGCGGACCGGACACGGCACGTCAAGGCCTCGCAGTGGCGGTTCGTGCCGCATGCCGACCATGAGCACGGCACCGGGTCCGAGCCGGACGCCTACCAGGTGATCCTGCTGTGCGACCCCCTCGACTTGTGCCCGGGGCGCGAGCGCGGTCATTGACCACCCCGCAGCAGCGCAGCGGCTGCGGCTCAGCGACCCTGCAGCCTTCTGACGTTGTCCCCGAAGGTCCACCCCTTCGACCCGTCCCAGTTGAGGGACCACGTCATGAGGCCCTTGAGCCCGCCGCCGTAGGTGTTCCACGCCTGTGCCACCAGCCCCGGTGACATGTATCCGCCCCCGGCACCAGGCTGAGCCGGCAACCCCGGCACCTGCTTGTCGTAGGGAACCCTGATGGTCGTGCCCTGAACCACCAGCCCCTTGTTCAGGCAGTCCGTCTGCGCCGTGAACCCCTTCACCGTCCCCGCGGAATACGAGTCCCCCGAGCAGCCGAACATGCTGCCGTTGTAGTACTGCATGTTCAGCCACCACAGTCGGCCGTTGTCGGCGTACTTCTTCACGATCGGCAGGTACGCGCCCCAGATCGAGCCGTACGTGACGCTGCCGCCCGTGACGTAGGCCGTCTCGGGCGCCATCGTGAGGCCGAAGTTCGAGGGCATCCGGGCGAGTACGCCGTCGATGATGCGGATGAGGTTGGCCTGCGAGGCGGACAGGGTGTTGATGTTGCCGCTGCCGGTGAGACCGGTCTCGATGTCGATGTCTATGCCGTCGAAGTTGTAGGTCTTGAGGATCGGCACGACGGTCTCGACGAACCGGTCGGCGACCGTGCTGGAACCGAGGTCGATGCCCGCCGCCGCGCCGCCGATCGACATGAGGATCGTGGCCCCGGCCGCCTTGGCCCGGCACATCTCGGCCGGCGTCGCGACCTTCACGGTCGCGTCCATCCCGTCCTCCCACAGAACGGTGCCGTCCGAACGGATGACGGGGAACGCCGCGTTGATCACGTTGTAGCCGTGCTCACCGATGCGCGCGTCGGTGATCGGCACCCAGCCGAACGGCGGGTGGACGCCGTTCGCCGCGCCGTCCCAGTTCTCCCAGTAGCCCTGGAGCACCTTGCCCGGGGGTTTCGACTGCACGGGACAGGTGTCCGCTCTCGGCCCGCTCGCCGCGGCGGCAGCCGCGCGCACCGCCGGCACCGGCGTCTCCGTCCGCACCTGCGCCTGAACCTGCACCGTCTGCAGGGGCACGGGCCCTGCGAACGCCGCCCCCAGGCAGACCCCGGCCGCCCCCGCCAGCAGACGCACCATCCGACCGATCATGCTCGGCTCCCTCCGGGCCGTGGCTGCCCGCCACAGGTCACTGAAGGTGTCGCACGCTAAAACCGCCCCGTTGAACCGTCAATAGGTCTGGACCAAACCCGGGGCCTGAACACTGCCGGTTGTCACCACCGTCCCGGTTCCTCCTCCGTTTCGCTGCGGCGCCGCGCACGGGAAGTGCGCGGCGCACCTCCGCCTTTTCAGTCCGCCGGATGTGCTCCCGTGCACCGCACGACCGGGGATTGACGAGCCGTGCAGGGTGGACAACATGCTGGTGGCGTCCCTACGCGTCCCTGTGTGTCCCCTGCGCCCCAACGCGATGACCCGGGCATCGCCTTGACAGATGAGGAGGGCCGCCGTGCTCATGCGGACCTTCAGGCACGGGCACTCGGCCCGGCCCGCAGACAGGCTCCCGGCTCTCCCGCTGCCGTACCCCAGCGGCTGGTTCTGCGTGGGGTTCTCCCCGGAGTGGAAGCCCGGAGACGTCAGGGCCGTGCGTTTCATGGGCGGCGACATCGTCGTCTTCCGTACTCGGCGTGGCCTGCTGCGAGCCACCCTGCCTTACTGCCCGCACTTGGGTGCGCACCTGGGCGCGGGCGGCACCGTCGACGGCGAGTACTTGGTGTGCCCTTTCCACAAGTTCGCATTCGCCGTGGACGGTTCCTGTGCGCGGACGCCGTACGGAGTGCCTCCCAAGGCATCACTCACCGTGCTGCCTTCGCGGGAGGCCTACGGAATCGTGTGGGTGTGGCACTCTCCTGGCGGTTCCCCGCCGTCGTGGGAACTTCCTCTCCTGCCCCGGCCTGTGATCAGCCCCAGTGCGTCCCACGTGGTCGACCGGCCCGGCCGTCCCCAGGAACTGATGAGGGACGTAGCCGGCCACAGGCACTTCACGGCACTCCACGGCGTCGACGCCATCGATGTTCTGTCGGAGCCCGTGACCGGCGGCCCGGTCTATTCCACGGCTTTCCGTCTCAGCCTCGGCCTCGGCCTGCCGTGCTTCTCCGTATTCCAGGACGTGACCCTGCGCATCCTCGGCCTCGGCGCGGCACTGTTCCTGACCGAGTCGGCGCATCGCCGCCTGGACGGCGCCCACTGGGTCCTCGTCACCCCCGTGGATCCCGGTCATGTGCGGTACCGGGTGGCCAGTGGCGCGGCGATGCTTCTTCCCCCCACCCGGCTCCCGGCGCCTCTCCGCCGGGGCGTCGAGCGCGCTCTCGGCCGCGGCGTGAACCACTGGACGCTGCACGGCGCCCGCACCGGCCGTCCGGGCTCTCACCGCGCGGTGCCCCTCCCGAGCCGGCGGGACGAGCCCGCAGACGGCCGGAGCGACGACGCCTACCGGCAATGGTCGCGCCAGTTCTATCCCACGGAGAGGGCGGCCGGTACGGCATCGAGCCTCAGCGATACCGGCTCTCCGACGCCTTCGGATCCGGCGTCGTAGGCGAGGACGTGAGAGAGATCGGAGTCCAGGCGGACCCACGCCCCCCGCAGCAGATTCCCCCGGAAACCGGCACCGTTGTAGCGGGTCCCGCATGCGTGGATGGCACGGTTGCCCTGGAACAGCATCCTCAGCGCTTCCGCGTAGGGCGCCGTCCCTGGTTCCCTCAGGACGATGTCACGCTCCAGCGCCACGTATTCCCTCTCGATGTCGTAGACCAGGTCGCACGCCCGGTAAACCGCTTGCTGGAGCGAGATGCCGTCCCGTCGCGTCCAGAGGGTCAGAATATTGGCGGCGACACCGTTCTGGGCCCGCTCCCTGCGGTACGAGTACACGTCGTTGACGATCAGTACGTGTTCAACGGCCTTCACCTTGAGCGGCCGAAGCACGTCCTCATATCCGGACGCGTCGCAGCCGACGGAGTATTCGGCGATCGCGACGTTCGCTTCGTACCCCACGTCAGCCACCCGCCAGGCCAGGAACTCCTCGTCACGCATGAGGTGAAGCCGACGAGGGACGGAACTGTCCATACCGGAGTCGATCCAGTTGCCGAGTGCCGTGTTGATCCTGCTGCGAAAGGTGTTCCCCAGCCCGTCCAGGAAGGGGTTGGTGATGCTCGCCAGCGTCGCTTCCACGGCGGTCTCGGGCTCCTTCTCCCGGGCGATGACCCGCTTCAGGGCGGTCACCGATTCCCTGGTCCCGATTCCCTGCCAGCCTTCGTCCAGCAGGTCGTCGACCAGATATGTGATGGCCACGTACTTCGCCGCGGTCAGTATCCGCTCCACGTCGACCGACTGAGGAGCCCACAGGCAGACCAGGCGCGCCGCTTGGTCCTGGAGAATCTTCGCCTCGTGGCACTGCAGAACAGGATGTCCGGCGACGTACTCGGCCAGCCGGGTCTCTACTTCCTCCACCAAGGGATTGATGTAGATGGGGAGGCGGGTCCTGACCTGCGGGAAGTGAATGACGCGTGCAGGCACGGCCCTCTCCTCTACCGATCAGAACCATCCGAAGAGAACTGGCGAGCCCAGTGCCGGAAAGCACCGATCGGACCGTCTTCACTGTTCAGCCGGGGGTGGGGCAGGTACGCCTTGTGGTGATAGATGGGCCAGTC
Organism: Streptomyces telluris; assembly: GCF_024519335.1. NCBI lineage: Bacteria > Bacillati > Actinomycetota > Actinomycetes > Kitasatosporales > Streptomycetaceae > Streptomyces > Streptomyces telluris. The sequence goes on along the minus strand of NZ_JANIID010000015.1, from coordinate 134,922 downwards.
GGCGCGGCTGTCACGAAGGGACCATCGATTCATCCCAAAGCCGACCAGACGTTCGATGCCGTGACGCGGCAGCGACGGCAATCGGAAGGAAGGGGCGACGGTCGCGCTGGCTGCGCCCCAGTACCGGATACGTCCTGGTCCGACGGGGGTCACGAGCAGCCACTGGGCGGCAGTCAGGCGGTAGCGCGACAGCTCGATCGTCATGAGCGCGGCTCCGAGCCCGATGAACTGCACGCGGATGTCCTGGACGGTGGAGCAGAAGGGGAGGCTGCGCCCGACCCGGTACGTGACGGAGAAGAACGGCCCGTCCGCCTTGGCCTCGGTCAGGACATCGAGAAAATCGACACCGTGCAGCTCGATGATGTGCCGGTGGTCGATGAAGTTCTCCATCACGTCCTGAGGATGGCCTGCCATCTCGACGGCGCAGTAGGTGTGGGGGCTGACGAAGGATTCGGGGAAGGACGGGATTTCCCACCCCGGCGGCGTACGGTCCCGGGTGTGCCCTACCCACACGATGCCATGGGCCTCCCTGACGGGAAGCGGGTCGGCCCGCAGCTTCCCCTCACGTGTGCGGTGGACGGGGACATCGGTTCCCATGAAGGGGCGCGTGTGGACATCTCCGGGTTTCCACTGCCGGGAGAACCCCAAGCAGAACCAGCCGCTCGGGTACGACAGCCACGTCGGAAGGATTTCGTCCGCAACGCGCGCCGCGTACGGAGATTTGTAGGTGCGCACCCGCATGTCGTCCTCCGTCTGGGGTTCCGTGGGACCGGCCGTGAGGATCAGAGCGCGTCGGAGAACAGCAGGCGCAGAAGCACGGGTTCCCCCCGGAAACGCCGTGGGCGCCTGCACACATTCTCGCGAATACGGTGCGGCTTCACCAAGGCGTACGCCACCGGCGCTTGTAGCACGCATTCTCCGTGGTCGTGCGCAGTAGCACGGCTGCAGGGATCTCACTCCCCGGCTCTTTCCGCCTTATGCGGAACCGTCGGGACGACAGGTCGGCCCCTGCAGTCGCGTGGCTGCAGGGGCCGATTTCCGAACGGCTCTGCCGACGGTGGCCGCTGAATGCGGAAGCGTTCCTGCATGAGATTACCGGGGATGGGCGCGACACGTCCCCGGTTGGAATCGAATTCGCGCCGACCGGCCGCCGTCCTCGCCGTGCCCCTGCCCCCGTCCCCGCTCCCTCAGCCGCAGACGCAGACACACCCGCATCCGCGTCCGCATCCGCGGATCAGGGACTCACCGCCAGCACCACATAAGCCGCCAGGAGCGAGAGGTGTACGCCGCCCTGGAGCGGGGTGGCGCGGCCCGGGATCACCGTCAGGGTGCCGACGGCGACGGTGAGGGCGAGCAGCACCATGTGCGTCGCGCCGAGGCCGAGGAGGAGGGGGCCGTCCAGCCAGATCGAGGCCACCGCGACGGCGGGGATGGTGAGGCCGATGCTGGCCATGGCCGAGCCGAGGCCGAGGTTGAGGCTGGTCTGGACGCGGTCGCGGCGGGCGGCGCGCAGGGCGGCGATGGTCTCGGGGAGCAGCACGAGCAGGGCGATGACGACGCCGACGACGGAGGCGGGGAGGCCGGCGGCGGCCACGCCGGACTCGATGGTCGGGGAGACGCCCTTGGCGAGGCCGACGACCGATACCAGGGCGACGGCGAGCAGGCCGAGGCTGGTCAGGGCGGTCCGGGCCGTGGGTGGGTCGGCGTGGTCGTCGGTGTCGATGACTTCGCCCTGGGCGGTCACCGGGAGGAAGTAGTCGCGGTGCCGCACGGTCTGGGTCGCCACGAACAGGCCGTAGAGGAGGAGCGAGGCTACGGCGGCGAAGACGAGCTGGGCCGGGGAGAACTGCGGGCCGGGGGTGCTGGTGGTGAAGGTCGGCAGGGCCAGGCTCAGGCCGGCGAGCGTCGCCACGGTGGCGAAGGCGGCGCCGGTGCCTTCCGCGTTGAAGACGGCGACGCGGCGCCGGAGGGCGCACACGAGGAGGGAGAGCCCGACGATGCCGTTGCAGGTGATCATGACGGCGGCGAAGACGGTGTCGCGGGCCAGGGAGGCGCTCTTGTCTCCTCCGTCGGCCATGAGCGTGACGATGAGGGCCACTTCGATGACGGTCACCGCGACGGCGAGGACGAGCGATCCGAAGGGTTCGCCGACCCGGTGCGCGATCACCTCCGCGTGGTGCACGGCGGCGAGCACGGCGCCGGCCAGGCAGCAGCTCACCAGGGCCACCGTTCCGGCGGACAGTGACCGCCCCCAGGTCAGGGCCAGGACGACGGCGGCGAGCGCCGGCACGAGGGCGGGCCAGCGCGCGGCAAGGAAGTGGAGCCGAGAGTTCATACGGAAAGCTTCGCAGATTGACGGCGATGTCCCATTTGCTGGAGATTTCCCGCCGCCGCCTCGGCCGGCCGTCCTCGCCCTTGCCCAGTCCGCGGCTGGTAGGACTGGACAAGGGCAGCGTGCCGCTGTCATGAAGGATCTTGGCCGTCTGATGATCCGAGAAACGCCCGTCACCCGGACGGGTGCACAAACTCCCTCCATCGGGGAGCGCACGACGAAGAGGGAGGCCACCCGACCCGGGTGGCCTCCCTCTCGTTCACTGTGGAGCTAAGGAGAATTGAACTCCTGACCTCCTGCATGCCATGCAGGCGCTCTACCAACTGAGCTATAGCCCCTTGTTCTGCTGTTCTGCTTTCCGCCCGGTTTCCCCGGCGACATCGGCAATATTACACGACGGCGACCGCCCCGTTGACTCCGGTTTTCGCCCGTGCCAGATTCTGCGCAACATCACGCGAGCCGGAGCCGAGCCGGGAGTGTGGCACCCATGTCGTCGTCCGAGCAGCCGTCGTCCCCACCCACGCCCCGATCCCCCTCCCGATCCCCCTCACGACCCCCTTCCCGATCCCCCCTCGCCCTGGAACGCCGGACGATCGAGGTGATCCCGGACGCCGAGCGGCACGGCGCCCCGCACGGTCAGTTCACCCTCTGGTTCGGCGCGAGCATGCAGATCACCGCCGTCGTCGACGGCGCCTTGGCGGTCGTCTTCGGCGCCGACGCGCTGTGGGCGATCCCGGCGCTGCTCGTGGGCAACGTCCTCGGCGGGGTGGTGATGGCTCTGCACTCCGCCCAGGGGCCGCGGCTCGGGGTGCCCCAGATGATTTCGAGCCGCGCACAGTTCGGCGTCTTCGGCGCGGTGGTGCCGCTCGTGATGGTGATCCTCATGTACCTGGGCTTCGCGGCGACGGGCTCCGTACTGGCCGGGCAGGCCGTCCGCAGGATCCTGCACCTGCCCGGCACGACCCCCGGAATCCTCGTCTTCGGCGTGCTGACCGCCGTCGTCGCCCTGGCCGGATACCGCCTCATCCACCTCGCGGGCCGGGTGGCGACCGTCGTCGGCGGCATCGGTCTCGGCTACCTCCTCGTCGCCGTCTTCGCCCGGTACGACGTCGGCGCGCACGTCGGACGGCAGTCCTTCGACGCCGTGACGTTCCTGCTCGCCGTCTCGCTCGGCGCCGGCTGGCAGCTCACCTTCGGCCCCTACGTGGCCGACTATTCGCGCTACCTGCCCCGTAGCACCAGCGCCCGGGCGGCCTTCTGGTCCACCTTCTCGGGCAGCGTCCTCGGGGCGCAGTGGGCCATGAGCCTGGGAGCCCTGATCGCCGCCGTGGCCGGCGAGGCCTTCCTGTCCGACCAGGTCGGGTTCGTCGGCGAGCTGGCGGGGCCGGCGGCCGTCGGCTTCCTGATCTACCTGGTGGTGCTGGTGGGCAAGCTCACCGTCAACTGCCTCAACGCGTACGGCGGTTTCATGTCGATCCTGACGACGGTGACCGCGTTCGACGGCCGGTCCAGGATCACGCCGGCCGCCCGCGCGCTGTACATCACCGCCTTCACGGCGGCGGCCACCGTCGTCGCGGTCGCGGCGAGCGCGGACTTCCTCGACAACTTCAAGAACTTCGTCCTGCTGCTGCTCATGGTGTTCACGCCCTGGAGCGCCATCAACCTGACCGACTACTACCTGGTTTCGCGCGAGCGCGTCGACATTCCCGCGCTGTACGACCCGGACGGCCGCTACGGCCGGTGGAACGTCCCCGCGCTGAGCAGCTACGCCCTCGGTGTGCTCGCCCAGATCCCCTTCCTGGCCCAGAAGCTCTACACCGGTCCGCTGACGGACCGGCTCGGCGGTGCGGACGTCTCCTGGATCGTCGGACTGGTCTTCACCGCGGCCGTCTACTTGCCCTGGGCCCGGCGCACCGCCGACCCGCCTGCCGAGACCGTCCACCCGGCGGACGAACCGGAAGGCGGCAGCGTGAGCAAAAGCAACCACAGCAACAGCAGCAACAACCGCCGCAACCCGGCCACCAAGGAGAACTGAGCCGTCCACACACGCACCCCGAACGCCGCCGCGGCCGGGCGACGCCACCGATGTGGCAGCCGTGCAGGGAGGGCACCGAGAAGGTAAGCAGTACTCATGCCCGTTCAGCGCAGTGTGCCCGGATTCGGCCGGTGGTGGCACACCACCAGCCGGTCCCTGGTCGCCGTGCCGCTGGGGCTCATCGCTCTGGTGATGGTCGTCGACCTCCTGACACCCCCTGACATCCACCTCGGCCCCCTCCTGGTCGCCGCGCCGGCGATCAGCGCGGCCATCGGCGGACCCGTGCTCACGGCCGTCATCGGGGCCCTCGCCGTGACGGCCCAGGTCGTGATCGGCATCTTCCACGGCGGCCTGGAGACGCCGAACCACGGCGGAGGTGGCCCAGCGCGTACTGCTGCGGCCGGTCCCGCGGCAAGGGCATCCCGACCATCGGGGACGCCGCCTCCCTGCTCGGGGCCTTCCGCGCGGCGGCCCACCGCGACCCCCCGCTGCCGCGGCTGGTCGCGCACCTGCAGAACGCCACGTACTGGGACATGGCGGAGCCCGTCGACGACCGGACGCCCGGAGAGGGCTTCATCACCGCCGCCGTCCTGGACATCCCGGACGGCCAGCCGGTGCTCCGGCTGATCAACTGCGGGCACCCTCCCCCGCTCGTACTGAGCGACGGCAAGGTCACCACCCTGACCGTGGCCGACCCCGCGCTGCCGCTCGGCCTGGCGGGCGGCCTGACGGAGGACGACTACGAGTCGGAGTCGTTCCCCTACCGCGCGGGGGACGTCCTCCTGCTCTACACCGACGGCGTCATCGAGACCCGGGACGCCGACGGAGGCTTCTACCCCCTCGCCGACCGCGTCGCCACCTGGCAGGAGACCGACCCGGACCGCCTCGTCCAGCTCCTCCACCGCGACCTGATCGCGTACGCGGGAGGCACGATGACCGACGACGTCGCCGTCATGGCCCTCGAACGCCTCCCGCAGGCCCCGGCATGAAGCCCACCACGGGGCGACCTCGGCGGCGCCGGCACGTCACGGACCGCGCCCCTACGACCTGTTCGCCGAAGTCCTGAACTTACTGGCCGGGGCGGGATACACATCACCCCGGCTTGATCCCGGGCAAGCGGGTCGCCGCTCAGGAGACGGCCCTACGGCGCCGGCGGCCGCGAACCCGCCACAGGTCAGTGCCGCCAGTACGGCTCCCGCAGCGAGGAGTACGGGCATGCTCCACCAGCGGGAGAGCAGGGTGAGTGCGTACGGGACGAGCATGCCGAGGTAGGCCGCCGTCCAGAACAGCGAGGTCACCATGGCCAGCCGCGTCGGCGGTGCGGCCGCGGCCGCCTCGGTCAGGCCGAAGGACAGCGCGAAACCGTAACCGGCCCCCAGGACGGCCGCCGCGACGAGGGCGAGCGCCGGCTGCGCTGCCGCCGCCGCGGGAACGGCGAGGGCGAGCCCTACGGTGATCGCGCCGAGCCCGGCCGACGCGGTGGCGAAGCGGTTCCGTACGGCCAGGCGGCGGGCCAGGGGCTGGACCAGCAGGCCGCAGCCGGGGACGACGGCGGTCGCGAGGCCTGCGTAGACGGTGCGCCAGCCCGTCAGTCCGCCGTCGACCAGCCCGGGCAGGGTGGCGAAGCCGATGGCCGGGGCGGCGAAGACCCAGGGGGCCAGGGGCAGTACGGCGCGGCGCAAGCGGGGCCAGTCGACGGCGGTGACAGCAGCGACACCATCAGCGTCAACCGCAGCCCCGTCACCACCCGCGGCAGCCCGCGCATCCCGCTCAGCCGGCCGGCGGGTCTCCGGTGCCCGGTATGCGAGCACCCAGGCGAGTACCGCCAGGACGACATGGGGAACGTAGGCCGTCGCCATCGGATGCGGCAGCCATTGGGCGATCAAGGCGGCCACCAGGCCGCCCGAGGCGAAGCCCGCCGAGACGAACAGGCCCGGGCGGCGGGCCGCCACCCCGGCCGCCCCTTCCGGAACGTAGGGCGGGCAGGAGAGCTCCTTGATCCAGGCGCTTCCGGCGGCCAGCAGGGCGCCGGCGCTGACGCCGGTCAGGAAGCGGCCGGGCAGCAGCCACACCGTGGCGGCCGAGCCAGCCATCAGGAGGCCGGTGGAGAACAGGTTGACGGCGAGGGCGGTCAGCGCCACCGGCCGGCGGCCGCGCCGGTCGGCCAGCGGCCCGCCGATCAGCAAGCCCGGGACCAGTCCGACGACGTACAGCGCGAACAGGCCGGTGACCGCGGACTCGGACAGGCCGAGCTCGGAGCGATAGGCACCCAGCAGGGCGGAGAACTGGTTGGCGCTCCAGCCGGAGGCCGTCATCATCCAGCCCGTCCGTATCCAACCGGACCGCGTCCGTGAGCCAGAGGTGGCAGAGGCGCCAGAGGTAGCAGAGGAGGCAGAGGTGCCACAAGCACCAGGGCCGGTGTGCTCGACAGGAATACTCACGTCCGCCAGTCCTACGGGCCTCCGCCCCACCCCCGCCGCCCGCATTCACGATTTGTGAATGCACATGCGAACCGGGCGGCCGGAGTGTCTATCGTGGCCGTCATGGATCTCCGTCTGCTGGCGTCCTTCTTGGCGGTGGTCGAGGAAGGACACTTCGCGCGGGCAGCCGCGCGGCTCTTCCTCTCCCCGCCCGCCGTCACCCAGCACGTCCGGCGGCTGGAGAGCGACCTCGGCACCCGCCTGCTCCACCGCAACCCCGTCTCCCCCACACCCGCCGGCGAGCGGCTGGCCGGTCACGCCCGTACGCTGCTCGCCGCCGCGAACGCCGCGCTCGACGACGTGGCCGAGGCCGCCCAGGCCCCGCCCGCCGCCGAACGACCGCTCCGCGTAGGCATCATGGGCCACGGCTCGGCGGAGCTGACTCCCGCGTCGGTCAACGCCTTCCGGCGGGCCCGTCCCCACGTCCCCGTCGAGCTGCGGCAGCTCGACTTCACCGAGCACGTCTCGGCGCTCGTCGAGGACCGCGTGGACGTGGCCTTCGTCCGCCCCACCCCGGCGGACGAACGGATCACCGCGGACGCCATGACGACCGAGCAGCGCATCGTGGCGGTACCGGAGTCGTCGCCGCTGGCGGACGCCCGCGACACCGGCGCCCTGCTCGCGGACATCGCCGACCTGCCGTTCTTCACGGTCCCCGGGCACACACCCCGCACCTTCACCGACTACCTGTACTTCGACTGCGCGGCCCGGCGCCGCAGCCCGCACGTGGCGCTGACGCCGCAGGAAGTCCTCACCGGCGTGGTCACCGGGCGCGCGGCCGGCTCCGGCCTGAAGTCGTTCGCCCGCTATTACGCGTGGCCGGGCGCGGTCTTCGTCCCGGTGCTCGACGCTCCTCACGAGAGCAGCTACCTGGCCGTCCGCGCCCGGGACCGCAACCCCGAGGTACAGATCTTCCGTGCGCTGGCCCTGGCGCTGGCACGGGAAATGGGGCCACGGATCAGCGCGTGAGGGCCACGTCGGCGTGTGCCGTGCGCCGTGTGCGGGCCCGGCCACGGACCCTGGTTGCGGCGGGGTAGGAGGGATCACAGACTGGAAGTGAGGCACGTGGAGCCACTGCGGTCCGACTCCGCGTCGCCCCTGTGAGCCGTGAGCGCGAGGAAGCGTGACTGTTGGGTTGCGACTGGGCGCGAAGGGGCGAATACGGTGGAAAACCGACTGCAGATCCTCCTGTCCGAGGAGGGAACGGAAGCCGAGCACGTCGAGAAGCTGACCGGCTACCTCCGCCGGGAGCTGCTCCAGCTCGACGTGGACGACGTGACGTCCCTCCCGGCCGACGCAGAGGTGCCACCGGGCGCCCGGGCCGTGGACGTCACCCAGGTGGGAGCGCTGCTGGTCACTCTGGGAACGTCCGCCACGGCGCTGCGCGAGGTCGTCAACGTCGTGAGGGAGTGGTGGGGCCGTTGCCGGGATTCCCGGCCGTCGATGCGGCTGACGCTCGACGACGACGTCCTGGAGCTCTCCGAGGCGACACCCGAGCAGGTCACTGAGGCCTTCGACCTCTTCGTCCGGCGCCACTCCCCCGGCGCGGGGCCGTCCGGAGAAGCGTCGCCCGGCGCGGCGCCGGCCGGTAGGGCGCACCCGGCCGGCGAGGCACCGATCGGCGAGGCCCCGCCATGACGGACACGGCGGAGTCCCGGTACGCGCTGATCATCGCCAACGACAGCTACCAGGACCAAGGGCTCAGACAGCTGATGTCGCCGGCGCAGGACGCCGAGGCGCTGGCGGGCGTCCTGGGCGATCCGCGGATCGGCGGATTCGACGTCCAGATCGTGCGGAACGAGCCCTCGCACGCCATCAGCATGCGGCTCGACGACTTCTTCGCCGACCGGCGGCCGGGCGACACCCTCGTCGTCCACTTCTCCTGCCACGGCCTCAAGAGCGAGTCCGGCGAACTGTACTTCGCGGCCAGCAACACGCTGCCACGGCGCCTGGCCTCCACCGCCGTGCCGGCCGACTTCGTACGCCGCTGCATGTCCTGTACCCGCGCCCGCAGCATCGCCCTCTTCCTGGACTGCTGCTACGGCGGCGCCTTCCCCCAGGGCGCGGTCGCCCGCGCCGCCGGCGACGTCAACGTCCTGGAGTCCTTCGCGGGCGAGAAGCTCGGCGGCGGCCGCGGCTGGGCCGTCATCACCGCCTCCAACTCCATGGAGTACGCCTTCGAGGGCTCCGAGCTCACGCAGACGGCGGCCGTCCCGCGGCCCTCGGTGTTCACCAGCGCGCTCGTCTCCGGCCTCGCCACCGGAGAGGCCGACCTGGACGAGGACGGCCGGATCTCCCTCGACGAGCTGTACGAGTACGTCTTCGACCGCGTACGGCAGGAGAACCCCCACCAGACCCCCAGCCGCAGCGTCGACATGCAGGGAGACCTGTACCTGGCGCGCAGCCACCGGCGCCGGATCGCCCCCTCCCCCGTGCCGGACGACGTGCACGCCGCGATGCGCAGCCCCGACATCTACACCCGCCGCGGAGCCATCGCCGAACTGCGGGCCCGCATGGAGAACGCGGACCTGTCCGTCGCCGTCGGAGCCCGCGAGGCCCTGGCGGAAATGGCGCGCAAGGACATCCGGGCCGTGGCCGACGAGGCCGGCCGCGCCCTGAGCGAGGTGACCGTCAACCCGTACCCGACCCGGCTGGACTTCGGCCCGGTGCCGCGGGGCGCGCCGCCGCCGCACCAGCAAGTGCGGCTCCTCGGCCCGCCGCTGGCCCGCAGTTGCGCCGCGCACCCCAAGGCGGACTGGCTCCGGGCCGCGGCGACCCCCGACGGGATCGACATCAGCGTCGACACCTCCGCGGGGCCGGGACGGCTCAGCGGCGACGTCGTGCTGAAGGGCGCCGTCGGGGAAGAGCTGGTCCACGTGGAGGCGGAGGTGCTGCCGGCGCCGGTGTCCCCGGAGAGTCCGACGGCGGTGGTACCGGCTGCGCCGAGGGCGCCGACGGCGGGCAAGCCGCCACCCGCCCGCGCGCGACCACCGGTCCCGCCACCGCCTGCGGCCCACCGGCCGACGCCGGCGCGCACTCCGGTCGCACAGCCGCCGGGCAGACAGAAGCCGCACGCTCACAAACCCGGCCCGCACAAACCGGCCACGCCCCCCAAGGCCGGACCCGCGGCAGCCCCCGCCGCACGCCCCGCCTCACGGGCAACGCCCCGCCGCACGCAGCGCCCCACCCCACGACCGCCGCCGTCACACCACCCCTCGCCCCCGACCCGCCCCCAACGCGCCCCCGCCCTGGCGGCCGTCTCCCTGGGCCTGTCCGTGGCCTCGCTGATCACGCTCGTCCTGGCCGCGATTGCGGCGATCCAGGCGGTGGAGGCGCGGGTGTACGACCCGAGGACGACCCTCGAAGACGAGGCCGGCCGTACGGGATTGACGGGTCCGCTCGTCGTCTCCCTGATCACGGCGATACTGGCGCTGGTGGTCGTATCGATCGCCCGGAACAGCCTGGGCTCCTCGGCGGCATCGGCAACGCACTACACGGAAGGCCCGGCCCACGCCACCGGAGTCCTCACACGGACGGCCAAAATCATCGCCGCCCCCACCCTGGTCCTGGCCGTCCTGATCCTCCTCGTATACCTCGTGGCGAGGGGGTACGCCTGACCGGTTCGGTCGTCTCCGCCGCCTCTGCCACTGCGGATGGTGTGCACGCGGGGGCACCCCGGCCATCACCTGAACGAGTGATTCCGCCTGAGGGCAAGGCAAGAGCACACTTCCGGGTGGAGGGTACGCACCTCCGACGTTCATGAAGACCGGAGGAGGGCCTGCCATGTTCCCGTTCCGTGCCCGCAGTCTGATCGCCGCCGCGGCCGCCGTCGCCGGGGCGCTCCCCCTCGTGGCAGCCGCTCCCGTTCCGGCCGTCTCCGCCCGCACCGGCAGCGCCCTTGCCGCGACCCTGAACTGCGCCGGCTCGATCCGTGTGAACGTCACCAGCAACGGAGCCGTCGACGGCAAAGGCGACCTCCGCTGCGCGACGCCCACCACGTCCTACGACGGGCAGCTGACGCTGTCGGGAACCGCGACCGTCAGCGGGCGGGTCTACCAGGCCAGAACGTCCGACCGGCTCAGCATCTTCAGCGGCAGCAGCGGCGAGATCATCGACCTCGCGGTGAACAGGCGGCTGGAGCGGCTCTCGGACGCGGCGTCCGGCAACGCCACGGAGCAGGGCACCGGCACGGTCGTCGGTGGCGGCCCCTTCGGCGGCGCCAGGGAGACCGAGTCCGGCACCGGCACCTTCGGCACGGGGATGGTGACCACCTTCCTCATCACCAACAACTACATCCTCGACCTCAACGGGTGAGCGCGCAGGCGAGCCACAGGAAGCATCACCTGCCCCACGCCGGGGCACTACCACCCCATGGTCGCGATACCGAACGACATCCGCACGCGGATCGAGGCGCCGCACATCTGGTACGTCGCCACCGTCAACCCTGACGGCTCGCCGCACGTGAGCCCCATGTGGCTGGGGCTCGAAGGGGACTTGCTGCTGTTCAACACGTCCATCGGGCGGATCAAGGAACGCAACCTCCGCCGCGAGCCGCGCGTGTGCCTCTCCCACGCGGACCCGGCGGACCCCTACGACCGCGTACAGATCCGCGGCCGCGCCGTCCGCTTCGTAGAAGGCCCGGAAGCGGACCGGAACATGGACCGGCTGGCGCGTCGTTACGTGGGAACCGATCGATTCGAGTGGGGCGTCCCGGGCGAACAGCGCGTCGTCGTCCTGATCGAGCCGTCCCGCATTCACCGCGTGAAAGGCGTCGAGGCTTTGCCGCCCGGCGCACCGGGAGCCGATGGCACGTCGCCGCCCGTCAGTCCCATGCGTTGAACGGCAGACCGCCCAGCGCGGTGATGCCGTAGTGACGGACCTCGCGCCACTCCCCCTTGGTGAGCACGGGAGTGTCCACACCGAAGAGCGGTGCAACAAGCTGCTCGCGCCCGAGAACCACGAAACCCGCGCTCTCGTTGCCACCCATGCCCTCAGCCCCCGCCCTGCGCCGCGTCGAGGTTTCCGGTGAGCCGTTCCAGTAGGGCCCTCAGGGTGAGGGCCTCCTCGAGGGAGAGGCCGGTCGCGGTGACGATCCGGCGGGGCACGGGCAGCGCCTGCTCGCGCAGGGCTTCGCCGGCCTCCGTGAGGCGGACCACGACCGAGCGCTCGTCCTCCGCGCTGCGCTCGCGCGCGACCAGGCCGGCCCCCTCCAGCCGCTTGAGCAGCGGGGAGAGCGTGCCGGAGTCGAGCCGCAGCCGTTCGCCGATGGCTTTGACGGGCTGGGGGTCGGGCTCCTCCCAGAGGACGAGCATGGCCAGGTACTGCGGGTAGGTCAGACCGAGGTCCTTGAGGGCGTCGCGGTAGACGCCGCCGAAGGCGCGCGCCGCGGCGTTCAGCGAGAAGCAGATCTGGTGATCGAGGCGGAGCAGCTCCGCGTCGTCCGGGAGGGGAAAGGGCGGCGGAGTGGTCATGCCCCCAGGGTATCCCGCACCCCCATTTAATTGTGCGCAACTTAGTTGTGTGCAATCATTACTCGTGTGCGGAGGCCGGGGAACCGGCGCCGCACCCGCCCGAACCCAATCGAAGGGGACCCCCATGAATGCGCTGTACACCGCCGTCGCCACCGCCAACGGCCGCGAAGGCCGTGCCGTGAGCTCGGACGGGCAGCTCGACCTCGCGCTGGCCATGCCGGCCCCGCTCGGCGGCAACGGCAATGGCACCAACCCCGAGCAGCTCTTCGCCGCCGGCTACGCGGCCTGCTTCGCCAGCGCCCTCGGCCTGGTCGGCCGCGAGGCGAAGGTCGACACGAAGGACGTCTCGGTCGCCGCCGAGGTCTCCATCGGCAAGGACGACTCCGGCTTCGGCCTCTCCGTCGTCCTCCGCGTCGAGCTCCCGGACAGCCTCGCCGGCGAGACGGGAACCCGCCTGGTCGAGCAGGCCCACCAGGTCTGCCCGTACTCCAAGGCCACCCGCGGCAACATCCCCGTCGAACTCGTCGTCGAGTAACGGGCAACGACGGGATCAGCGCTTCGGCACCGGCGGCAGCTCCGCGTGCTTGACCGTGCAGCCGCGGCGGGCCCGCCCCGCCCTCGGGTCGCATCCCGGCTACACCGGGGACAAGACGTAGCAGCCCCTGGACTCCGGCCTGTGGGTGTCGCTCCCGGGCACGTCATCCCGGAAGTCGTTGAATTTGTATTGCCCGGCGCTTCGCATGGTCGTGGCGGCGGCCTTGGACACGACCATGCAAAAGCTCTTTGTGAGCGGCCCCTCCCCGCTCGCCCGCCGCAGCACCAAGGTGCCCTCGTACCTGCCCTCGCCGAAGCCCCAGCCGACCGCGTTGAAGAGGAGCAGCGGTTGCTGCGGGGTGCTCTGGCTGACCAGCAAGGGACTCGGGTCCGCGACGCGCTGGTAGGTGAGGTTGTGGGCTGCGGCGTCGTAGGAGAACGATCCGGTCTCGTCCCAGAAGAAGGCCGGTTCCCCGGCGCCGGAAGCGGTCGGCCGCAGGTGGAGTTCGACCTGGCTGATCACCTCGGCGCGCTCCGTCTTGACCCGCGTCGACAGTGTCGGCTGGAAGTAGAGCCAGGTGTCCTTCCCCTGGGCGACGCGGGCGATGTGCGGCAGGGCGACGTCGACGGAAGGCTCCCGCTGGAGAGCGACGAAATTGTGGATCGAGAGCCCGAGGGCCACCACGCCCGCCAGCGTCCCGGCCCAGGCGTGCGCTTGCTCGTAGCGCCTCTTGGGGCCCGGAGGGCCCGGAGTACCCGGAGGGCTTGCCTCGGCGGTCGCACCAGGCCGGGGAACGTCATCGGGCCGGCCACCTGACGGGGTCTTGCGGAAGGACATGACCTCAGGGTCGGCCGACGATCACCGTCCGGCGCGCATTGTCACCCCACCGGCGCACCGCGTCAGCACGCACGTGGTGCTGCCGTCGTCCTCCGTGATGTCCCGCACGTGCTCGAAACCGAGCCGCTCCAGTACGGCCAGCGAGGCCTTGTTCGGTTCGGCGACGGTGGCGTGCACCTCGGCCAGTCCGAGCGTGTCGAAGCCGTAGGCGACGATCGCCTCCGCCAGCTCGGTCCCGAGGCCGGAACCCCACGCCTCGGGCGCAAGGGCGTAAATGATCTCGTGACCCCGGACCTCTTCGGTCGGCTTGATCTCCGCGTGCCCGATCAAGCGACCGTCCGGACGGCGCACGGACCAGACGTCGAACAGGTTCCGGGCGTAGACGTTGGTGAAGATCCGCCCGAAGAGGGCCCGGTCGTCCTCCTCGCTGGAGGGGCCGTCACCCATCCAGCGCGACACCTGCGGGTCCTGGAAGAGGGCGAGGAAGGCCTCTTCGTCCTCTGGGGTATAAGGGGCCAGGACGAGGCGCTCGGTGCGCAGCGTCGGCGTCGGCGTCGGCGCCGACGCCTGTGTCGACGGCTCTGTCGGTGCCTGTATCGGTGCCGGGTTCGGGTTCGGCTTCGGGTTCGGAGTCACGGGCGGTGACGCTACCCACGGCGCAATCGGAGCGGCAATCGAGTTTCCGCTTTCCCGACGGTCTCCTCAGCACCTGACCAACGGCACAAAACCCCAGCAAATCGCTCAAACGATCGACACCTATAGTATCGCGGGGTGTTTTCGCGAATAAGCAGCAGAATTCCGTTCGCCGCGTGGCGTCAACCACGGGTGATCCTGTGGGCCACGGCGGGTGTGGTGACCCTCGGGTTTCTCATCACGCTGGAGATCGCCGCGCGTCACTACACCGGCCGGCCGGGGCCGATGACCACTCAGGTGAGAGAGGTGATATTCGCCCCCAAACCGGGACCGCTGTACGGCGGTCTGGCACTGATGATGGTGGCGCTCACCTGGCGGCAGAGATTCATCGCGGCCGGTGCCGCGATCGGCATCGACGCCGTCTTCGTGCTCGTGCGGTGGGCGATCGACGCCGAGGTGCCCGAGGGGCATTTCTTCGGCAACGGCGCGTTGTGGGTGATGCTGGGCTGTGCGGTCATCGCCGTCACGCGCCGCACCGGCCGGGAACGCATCGTGCTGCTGCAGGCCGTCGGCCTGGGCCTGCTCCTGGTGGCCGGGCGCAAGACCGGCGACACCTGGCTGCTGATCACGGCGAAGACCCGGCACGAAGTGCTCGACCCGTACCTGGCGACCGCCGATCACGCCCTGGGCAACCCCTCGTGGGTGGCAGGCCGGATCCTTGAGGCCACCGGCCCGATCGGCACCCACGTTCTCGACCTGGTCTACGCGCAGCTCGCGGTGGCCGCGGTCGTCGTCGCCCTGTACCAGCTGCGCAACGTGGCGACCGAGCGCCGCTTCCCGCGCCATCACCTGGTGCGCACCTTTCTGGTGATCGGCCTCCTCGGGCCGGCCGTCTACATGGTCTTCCCGGTGGTCGGACCGATCTTCGCCTACGGCCCGGGCACCTCCGGCACCGGCGGCGTGGAGTGGGCGGTGGCCAACCTCTGGCCGCACACGCCGGTGTCGATCGCCACCCCGCACCCCGTGCCGTACGACGCGATCACCCCGCGCAACTGCATGCCCAGCCTCCACACGGCGTGGGCCACCGCGATCTTCATTCATTCCCGCAAGGGCCCGCTGATCCTGCGGTTCGCCGGCGCGTTCTGGCTGATCGCCACGCTCAGCGCGACGCTGGGATTCGGCTATCACTACGGCGTGGACCTCGTTGCCGGCGTGGTGTTCGCGCTCACGATCGAGGCGGCGCTGCGCTCGCAGGTGCGCGGCTGGGACCGGGCAGGAATCCAGCTGGTCGCCTACGGCGCGACGGTCTTCGCTGCGCTCTTGCTGACCTATCGCTACCTGCCGGTGGAGATGGCCGAGCATCCGTGGGTGTTCGGACCGCTTCTCGTCCTGGCGCTGACTTCAGTGATCTACGGCTACGTGCGGACCACCGGAATGTGGGACCGAGAGCCGAAGGCCGCACCGGCGCGGCAACCGAAATCGGAACCGGAACCGGAACCTCAGCCCGAATTGGTCTGAGTCCGAGTCTGAGTCTGAGTCTGAGTCCGAGCCTGAGTCCGAGTCCGAGTCAGGCCCAGGGGATTCCCGCCCCGGGGACCACGAACCCGTACTCGTAGGCGAGGATCACGGCCTGCGTACGGTTCCGCGCGCCCAGCTTGGCCAGCAGGTTGCTCACGTGGGTCTTGACGGTCTCCAGGCTGACGACGAGGCGGCCGGCGATGTCGGGGTTGGACAGGCCCGTCGCCATGAGGCGGAGGATCTCGACCTCGCGGGCCGTCAGCCCGGGGACGCCGCGCGCGGGGCGGGCCGGGGGCGCGGGCCGCGCCGCGACGAGCCTGCGGACGGCGTCCGGGAAGAGGACGGAGTCGGTCGTGGCGACCAGACGTATGGCGTGGGCGATCTGCTCCGAAGGCGCCCGCTTGAGGACGAAGCCGCTCGCACCGGCGCGCAAGGCGTCGTAGACGTACTCGTCGTTCTCGAAGGTGGTGATCACCACGACCTTGGGAGGCTCGGGGAGGACGGCCTGCAGCCGGCGGGTCGCCTCGATCCCGTCGATCCCGGGCATGCGTACGTCCATCAGCACGACATCGGGCCGGAGTTCGGTGGCGAGGGACACGGCCCGGGTGCCGTCGGCGGCCTCGCCGATCACGTCGAGGCCAGGCCGGGCGGACAGCAGGGCGCGCAGGCCGGTGCGGGTGAGTTCCTCGTCGTCGGCGACGAGGACGGTGACGGCAGAGATCGCAGTAGCGCCGACGGCGGTGTCTCCGGCCGTCGCGGCCGCAGCCGCAGTCGTGATCATGGTCATGACGTCGACCGTAGTGGGATGCGGACAGCGAGCAGCCAGCCGGTGCCGGAGGCGTCGGGGCCTACGGAGATCCCGCCGCGGAGCAGGTGCACGCGGTCGGTGATACCGGTGACGCCCTGGCCTCCCCTCCTACGGCGGCGGGCGCGGTCGGCGAGCGCGTGAGTCACCGGATGGGCGGCCCGGTTGATCCGGTTGGCGACCTCCATCTCCAGCCACGCTCCCGTGGCCGCCACCCGCAGGCTGATCGGCGCCGACCGCCCGCCGTGGCGCAGCGCGTTGGTGAGGCCCTCCTGGACGATCCGGTACGCCTCCCTGGACACGGTCGCCGGTACGGCCGCCAGGTCGCCGGTGATGTCGGCGTCGACGTCCGTCCCGGTCCGGCGCACCCGGTCCACCAGGGCGTGCAGGTCGGTCAGGGAGAACTGCGGCGACGTCGGGGCCCGGCCCTCGCGGAGGATGCCCAGGACGTGGTCGAGGTCGTCCATGGCCGCGCGGGAAGCCTCCTCCAGGCCGGTGAGGGCGCGGCGGGCGGCGGCCGGGTCGGTGTCCACGAGCTCCTTGGCCACCGCGGCTTGGATGGTGGAGGCGGTCAGGGCGTGACCGATCGAGTCGTGCAACTCCTGGGCGAGCCTGTTCCGCTGGGCCAGGACGCGCACCTGCCCTTCGAGGGCGGCGAGCCGTTCGGCCGGCAGCGGGCCGAGCAGAGGCGGGGCCAGCCGTCTGAGGAGGGCACTCATGCCCTCGCCGATGCAGTAGGCGAGAGCCAGGAGCAGGGCGGCGGCCGGCAGCGTCCACGCTCCTGGCCCGCCCCCGGCCACGTCCACGGGCAGGAAGAAAACGATCCGGTCCCCGCCCCTGAGCCATACGGCGGGCAGGGCGACGGCCGCCATCAGGAGGAGGCCGGAGGCGGCGACGGACGCCCCGCCCAGCAACGCATGCAGGACGAGCCACGCTCCTGTACGCAAGCGGTGCGACCGGCCGGAGCCTTCGGAACCGGGTGCCGGAAGAGCCGTGCCCAGCAGGTGGTTGGCGAGCCGGACGGACGCGGACCGGGCGAGACGTGAACGGCCCGCGGCCGCGCACAGCGCCGCCCAGAGCGCCAGGAGGAGAACCGCGCGGACGGGTCCCGGCCCGCCGGCCGGCGTCACGGCGACCACCGCTACCGCCACCACGAGCGGCAGCAGACCGGCGACTGCGGCGCCGAGAAACGCGTAGAGCCAACTGGAGAACCAGCCGGAGAACCAGTCGGAGAACCAGTCGGCGAGCCGACTGGAGATCCCGCTGGAGAACCCACTGGAGAACCGGCTGAAGAGCCGGCCTTTTCGGGAATCCGCGGCGAAACGCGGAGGTATGAGCGTGCGCACGCCGCGGAGTATCGCACCGGCCTCCTGCCGGAAACCTCCCCCGCAAGAGCCAGATGCGGATTCCCCCGCTACCGGGATGTGCCGGCCGCCCCTGCCCCGCGAAGGTTGCCGGACGCGACGAACGGCGCGGACGACATCGCAACATCGGGAAAGCGTGGGTGCGTTCATGGCATCGAAGGAGTCGCTGCCGGAATCCGGCAGGACGAGCAGGACGAGAAGGAAAGGGGTGGCGGCGTTCCTCGTCATCTGTTTCGGGGCCAGCTGGGCCTACGTCTTCACGGCCCGTTTCGCATGCGGCCTGTCGCTGGTGAATCCGCTGGTGCAGCTGCCTTTCGGCTTCATGCCGGCCATAGCGGCGACCGTGGTGCGCCGCTGGGTCACCAAAGAGGGCTTCGCCGATTCCGGCCTGCGCCTGCGGCTGCGGAGCGCGTGGCCCTATTACCTCGTGGCCTGGCTCGGCCCCTTGGCGCTGACGGCCGCCACCATGGCGCTGGCGGCGGCACTGGGGCTGTGGACCCCGGACCTCACCCCGCTCCGCGACTTCGCGGGTGGCATGCCCGCGTGGGTGTTCGTCGTCGTGCTCATGCTCGTCCTGCCGCTCCTGACGCCGATCTACGGCGGCGAGGAATTCGGCTGGACCAGCTATCTGCGTCCCCGCCTCTCCCCCGGCCGGTCCGCGAAAGCCACCGTCCTCACGGGTCTCATCTGGGCGTCCTGGCACTACCCGCTGGCCTTCGTCGGCTACATCGAATTCCCCGACGTCCTCATCGGCCTGCTGGCCTGGACGGTTTCCTTCCAGTTCCAGGAGGCGCTCCTGGTGTGGCTGTACGTACGCAGCAAGAGCGTCTGGGTCGTCAGCCTCGCCCACGCCGGGAACAACATGGTCCTCTCCCTCGTCTCGGGCATCCTCCTGTCCGAGGGCGCGGGCCTGGAGGTCACATCGGTCACCCTCCTGATGGCCGCCCCGACGGCCGTCGTCTGTGCCGTACTGGCCCTGCGGGGGAAACGGGGGAGCCAGGAGAAGCGGGAGAAGCGGGAGAAGCGGGGAAAGCGGGGAAAGCGGGGAAAGCTGCGCCCGATCGCCGTTCAAGCGGATTGCACCTACGGTGGACAGGTGGGGCCAGGGGCTTCTTGAGTGGCATGAGAGGGCCGCCATGGCGATCGACATCCACGCGCACGCATGGACGGATGCCTACCTCGATCTGCTCCAGGGGTACGGCAAGACCGACACCGCGACGCAGCGCGGCCTCGGTGCGGGCGTCTCGGACGCGGACATGGAGGCGCGCTTCGAGCTGATGGACGCGGCGGGCATCACGCTCCAGGTGTTGTCGGTCACGCCTCAGTCACCGCACTTCACCGACCGTGAACACGCCGTCCGGGCCGCCCGCACGGCCAACGACCTCTACGCGGACGTGGTGCAGCGCTGGCCGGACCGGTTCCGGGCGTTCGCCGCACTCCCGTTCCCGCACACGGACGCCGCCCTGGAGGAACTGGCGCGAGCGCTCGACGAGCTGAACATGGCGGGTGCGTGCACGACGACGTCGGTCCTGGGCCGCTCGGTGGCGGACCCGGCGTTCGAGCCGGTCTTCGCGGAACTGGACCGGCGCGGCAGCGTCCTCTACGTACACCCCGCGGGGACCGGAGCCGAGTCGCCGCTGATCGCCGGCCACCGTCTGACGTGGACGATCGGCGCCCCCGTCGAGGACACCGTCGCGGTGATGCACCTGATCCTGGCCGGCGTCCCCAGCCGGTACCCCCGTCTGAAGGTCGTGATCTCGCACCTGGGCGGAGCGCTGCCCATGGTGCTGGCCCGGGCGGACAACCAGTACCTCTGGGAGGCGCCGGACATCCCGGAGAAGCCGAGCCTCGCGGCGCGCCGCATGTGGTACGACACGGTGGGACACGGACACGTGCCGGCGCTGTGGGCGGCCGTGGAGTCGCTGGGCGCCGACCGGCTGGTCCTGGGCACCGACTTCCCGTACCAGGCCGGCGAGCAGTTCCTGGCCGCCACGGGCTACATCCGGTACTCGGGCCTGCCCGACGCCCAGGCGACCGCGATCCTCGACGAGAACGCCACCCGGCTGATCACGCTGTGAGCGGCCGCCTCGTCAGGCATCGAGCCTGACGAACCCTGGGCATCGAAATCCTGTCGAACCCTGGGCATCGATCCTGTCGAACGCCGTTCAACCGCCCTTCACACACCGTGGTGAGCGAGCGGCGCGTGCGGGTCGCCGCCGACGGGGGTGTGGTCGGTGTGCACGGTCACGGCGGTCAGCCGGGGTACGGCGTGGATCAGGGCGTGTTCGGCCGCGACGGCCAGGCGGTGGGCCTGGACGACGGTCAGGTGCGGGTCGACGACGATGTCGGCCTCGGCTCGCAGGGAGTGCCCGATCCAGCGGATGCGCACCTGCCCGAGGTCGCGCACGCCGTCCACGCCGCGCAGGGCGTTCTCGGCGCTGTCGAGGAGTTCCGGTTCGACGGAGTCCATCAGGCGGTGGCCGACCTCCCGGGCGGCGTCCTTGAGGACGAGGAGGATCGCGGCGGTGATGAGCAGGCCGACGAGGGGGTCGGCGAGGCGCCAGCCGAGGGCGGCGCCGCCGGCGCCGAGGAGGACGGCCAGGGAGGTGAAGCCGTCGGTGCGGGCGTGCAGGCCGTCGGCGACCAGGGCCGCGGAGCCGATCCGCCGGCCGGTGCGGATGCGGTAGCGGGCCACGCACTCGTTGCCGATGAAGCCGGCCAGCGCGGCCAGGGTCACGGCCCACAGGTGCGTGACGTCGCGGGGGTACAGGAGCCGGTCGACGGCCTCGTACGCCGCGAGTGCGCACGAGGCCGCCATGGTCGCGAGCACCGCGACGCCCGCGAGGTCCTCGGCGCGGCCGTATCCGTAGGTGTAGCGGCGGTTGGCGGCCCGTCGCCCGAGTACGAAGGCGATGCCCAGCGGTACGGCGGTCAGTGCGTCGGCGGCGTTGTGGAGGGTGTCGCCGAGCAGTGCCACCGACCCGGAGAGCGCGGTGACCACCGCTTGGACGAGCGTCGTCGCGCCCAGGATCCCGAGCGACAGCCACAGCGTGCGCATGCCCTCCCGGGAGGCCTCCATCGCCGCGTCGACCTTGTCCGCGGCCTCGTGCCGGTGCGGGGTGAGGAAGTGCCCGAGCCCATGTCCCTGTCCATGTCCATGCCCATGTCCGCGCCCATGTCCATGCCCTTGCCCCTCCCCACGGCCCTCCCCGTACCCGTGCCCGTGCCCGTGCTCATGCCGGTGCCGGTTCCCGTCCATGGCACCCACGATGGCACGCTGATCCGATTGCGGCTACAACCGTCATACGTCCGGTGACCAGGTGCGATGCCTATGCAGGTGCGCTCAGCTCCGCAACGAGTGCCCGCATCGTGTCGAAGGCCGGTTTGGGGGTGTAGTCGTCGGTGGTGAGGCCGAATTGATGGAACAGGCCGGGGTCGGCACTGTCGGCGTCGCGCAGCGCGAAGTGGGCGTAGGCGCCGATCCGCAGGTCCTGCGCGTGGGCCGCGACGGTGCGTACGACGGTCTCGACCACGTCGGCCTGACGGTGCTCGGGGCGGTCGGGCCCGGTGGGCCAGCCGTGCTCGGTGATGTGCAGGGGCAGGTGCGCCAGGCCGGCGGGTGCCAGTACGGCGTCCCGGTGGTGGCGCAGCAGTCCCTCGGTGGCGGCGGCGAGGTCGGCGGCGACGGGCCGGAAGACGTCGGGGAAGAAGTCCAGGCCCACGTAGTCCAGGTCGCCGACGAAGTCCGCCTTCCCGTGGCCGGTCAGGTCGGCGACGAAGGAGGCGGCGGGGCCGAAGAGGGGGGTGGTGTTGAAGCCGACGCGCAGGTGGGTGTGCCCGAGTTCCCGTACGCGCGCCTTGGCGGCGGAGACTCCGCGGGCGATCGCCTCGTTCACCCGGGGGTAGAAGCCGTCGAGCGTGGGGATCGTGGTGACGTTCGGCTCTTCCGTCACCTGCAGGGTGTCCGTGATCGCGCCGTACTGGTCGACCAGTTCGCGCAGGAACGCGCAGTAGCCGTCGACGTTTCCGGCCGCGGACCGGTACTGCGCCACCAGGTCCAGGCGGCGGCCCCGTACCGCGTACTGCTCGGCGGCGGCCGGCGTCGCCGTCGCGTGCGGCCCGCCGGGGCGGGTGGTGTCGTCGAAGGCGGTGTAGGCGCGCACCAGGAAGGGTCGGCCGGGGCGGCCTTGGAGGAGGTCGAGTGCGGTGGCTATGCGGGCCGGGTCGTCGGGCGGGCCGTCGGCCAGGTGCCCGGTGTCGTCACCGGCGACTCCGCCCGGGTAGATCCCGAAGACGAGTCCGTCACGCGTTTTCGTGGGCATCGGTGGTGCGGTTCCCTTCGCTCTCGGCGGGCCATGTCAGGGCGCCGGTGCGGATGTCGTCGATGACGGCCTCGATCCACGCCGTCTCGGAGCGGGCGAGGCCGATCGCGTATTCGGCTTCGATGACGTGCAGCCGGGGCACGCCGGCCTTGCGGGCTTCCGCGAGGCGTTCCGCGTCGGCTGCCGTGCGCTCGCGCAGGCGCCGGGCCCGTTCCGAGAGGGCGTCCACGGCGCCGCCCGGGCCGAGGGCGCCGAGGTAGGCGACCGCGCCCAGGAACTGGGAGAACTCCCGTTCCGGGTGGCGGATGTGGGAGTCCAGGCGCCGTACGAGTTCCTCGTGGCCGGCCTGAGTGAGGGCGTAGACGGTCTTCTCCGGGCGGTTGCCGGAGCGTTGCTGCCCTTGCACGGTCGCCCAGCCGGCTTCGGTCAGGGCGGCGACGACGTTGTAGAGCGAGCCCCGGTTGACGGCGGCTGCGTGGTTGTCGCTGCGGGTGCGCAGCTCGGCGAGCATCTGGTACGGGTGCGAGGGCTGCTCCAGCAGGAGTCCCAGCACGGCGAGCACGATCGGGTTGTCGAGGACGCGGCGCGGCATGACCGAAGACTATGGTCTAAATAGACCATTGGGAAGCCCCGGGCCCGCCACGGCGCCCCGGCCCGGGAGCCGGCGCGGCGCGCGGCCCGGGGAGCCAGCGCGGCACGACCAGGGCCAGCAGCAGGGGGACGGCGGCGAATCCGGCGATGACCACGGAGACGTTCCCCCACAACGAGCCCACGCCGTAGGCGACGTAGAAGGCGATGGCCACGGCGTCGGTGCCCAGCCCCGCCAGCGACGTGACCGTGGCGCGCGCGTCGGAGCGGACCGCGTCCTGGAGGCGGGCCTGCGACAGCACGATGGCCAGTTGGACGGTTCCCAGGCACAGGGCCACGGGCAGGATGCCCAGCGGGTGCTGCCCCAGGGAGCCCGCCGCGAGTAGCACCGCGGCCACGGTCAGGGCGGCGGCCAGCCGCGAGGCGCCCAGCCCGGCCAGCGGTCCGGCGAGCCAGCCGCCGAGCGCCTTGCCCACCACGGCGAGGATCACCAGCAGCGGCACGAAGGCCGTGGAGATGCCCGTCGAACGCACCAGCAGGGGAAGGTACTCGTCGATGACGAGGACCGCGGGGAGGACGGCGGCCACCGCGGCAGCCCGGCGCACCTCCGGGTCGCCGCGAACCTCGGCCAGCCCCGCGCGGAGCATCGCGAGGTAGCGTGCGACGGCGGGTTCGGCGGGACGGGCATCGGCGGCTGCCCGGCCGTCGGCGAACGGGCCCTGCTCGGTGACACGCCCCTTCGATGCGCGGCGCGGCAGATACAGCGCCGCCCCGGCCGTGGCCGCGCAGACCGCCGCACTGAGGGCTTCCACCAGGGCGTAGTGCCCCACCGCGAGCAGCGGGGTGGCCACGAGCGTGGCGAGTACGTTGGAGGCCAGGGCGCCGACACGGGAGCGTCCCAGCAGCCGTGGATAACTCGCGGCCGAGTCCTCGGCGGAGAGTTCGTCGTAGACCAGGGCTTCCAGCGTTCCCGAGGTGAGGGCGTGGCAGGCGCCCCAGAGCAGCACCCCGGCGACGAAGGCCGGGTAGGAGGGCACGAGCACCCACAGGACGAAGCAGGCGGCGCGCAGGACGGCGCCGAGCGCGAGCAGCATGCGGCGCGAGGCGACGTCCGCCCAGGCTCCCGAGGGCACTTCCAGGAGCAGCGCCGAAACGGCCAGCAGCCCGAACAGCGAGGAGACTTCGACGGAGCCCAGGCCCGCGTCCGAGAAGCGCAGGGCGACCACGGGAACGAGGGGGACGAAGTCGTTCAGCGCGGAAAAGACATAGAGCCCTCTGCGTAACCTGCGTAACTCCGCGGATTCGCGGGGGCGTCCGGGACGGATTCCGGGCGGCGTCCAGCACCCCATTCCCGCACCCCTTTCCTGAGCGAATTTCCCCGCCGGTGCCATGGGGCGTAAAACCGCCTGTTCCGAGCCGGAATTATGGCACAGAATGGGGCGGATCGACCCGCGAGTTTCAGGCACCCTTCCGGGAGCGTGAGCGTGCGCATGCGGTCAGGGGTGCCGTGCGATCCCCCGAGGAGGAGCCATGCGCATTCTGCTGATGAAGCCGCCGATCCGGGCCTGCATGGTGGAGGTCGGCCGGCACGTGCCGATCGGTCTCGCCTATCTGTCGTCCGCGCTGCGGGAGGCCGGACACCGGACGGCGATCTTCGACGCCCTCTCCTTCGTCGAGGACAACCACGTCGTGCCCGAGAGCGAACTCACCGCGAAGGAGCAGGAAAAACTCCGGCACCATCCGCGCTGGCGCCACATCCTGCACTGGGGCGCCCGCCGGGAGCGGACGGAGGAGGCGTTACGCAGCCACCGGCCGGATGTCATCGGCATCTCCTGCATGTTCACGCCCTTCTACGAGGCCGCCTACGACCTGGCGCGGCTGGCCAAACGCATCCACCCGCAGGCGGTCGTCCTGCTGGGCGGCCAGCACGGCACGGTGAGCTTCCCGCACGCCCTGCAGGTCCCGGAGATCGATGTCGTGGTGCTCGGCGAGGCCGAGGCGACGGTCGGCCCGCTCGTCGCGGAGCTGGCGGGCGCCCGCCGTCTGGACCGGCTGCCGGGGATCGCCTTCCGGTGCGGGGAAGGCTTCTGCGGATGTACGGAGCCGGGCCGCGCTCCGCACATCCGGCCGCGGACTCCGTTCGCCGCCGATCTCGACGCCCTTCCACCGCCCGCCGCCGACCAGCTCGACTTCGCCCGCTACGACGGGACGACCACGCTCATCACCAGCCGCGGCTGCCCCTTCAGCTGTACGTTCTGCACCGTGCACGCCACCGTGGGAAAGGAGTTCCGGGCACGCTCCCCGGAAAACGTCGTCGACGAAATCGAGCATTATGTCAACCGATACGGAGTGCACCGGTTCCTTATCGAGGACGACAACTTCACCTTCGACATGGACCGGGTCCGCTCGATATGCCGGATCATCCGGGAGCGGCAGCTCGAGGTGAAACTTCGGCTGCCCAATGGAATCACCGTGCTGAAACTCTCCGACGAACTCGTGGCGGACATGGTCGGCGCCGGTTTCGAAAGCCTCTTCTTCGGCCTGGAGACGACCGACGCCGTCCGGCTCCGTCGCATGCGCAAGGGATTCACCTCGCTCCCCAAGGTGGCCGCCGGGGCCTCGCTCTTCCGTCGGCACGGCCTCGACGTCAACGGCTCCCTCATCGTCGGCCTGCCGGGCCAGACCCTCGCCGACATGGCCCAGGACTCCGTGAACTGCGCACTGGCCGGAGTGCGGTTCTACACCAACCCCTTCTACCCGATCCCCGGTTCCGCGGACTACCGGACCTGCCTGACGTCCGGGCTCATCGACAGCCTCACCGAACCGGCCCTCTTCGACCAGTTCAACTTCGCCTTCGGGAACGGAGAGGTCTCGCCCGAGGAGATGTACTGGGCGTGGGCCGTCACCCAGGCCATGGCGCTGTGGCCGCGCTACTTCGAGGAAGGCGGCCTGCGCCGGGGGCGGGGCGGCGAGGTGCCGCTCGCCGAGGCGGCGGACCGCCTGGCCGCCCACAGCCGGGCCCTGCTCGCGACGGGACGGCGCATGGACGTGCCCGCCCTCGTCCGCGACGCCCGCGTCACGGACGGGGGCACCGCGCTGGTGCGGACGGACCCCGGGAGCTGTTTCTGCGCGACGCAGCGGGTGGTCGGGGACGGGCGGGCCGCCGCCGACGCGCCCGAACTGTGCCTGTACTCCGGCGACGTGATCGCCGCGGCCCTGTCCGGGTACACCGGCGTGCCGCACGCCGCGGCCCAGCGCGCCTCGGCCGCGGCGGGCGACGCCGAGGGCTGCGCTTTCGAAGTGCGGCGCACGGACGCCGAACCGCTCGCGTCCATCACCGCGGTGTTCCTCGACCGCCTGGACGCGACGCGGCGCGAGCCCGGCCAGGAAGTGGTGGGAGCGTCCGTTCCGTAGCCGGGTCTCCCACCTCACACCCCCGATCCGCCCGCTGCCGCGCCATCCACCCTCCGCCATCGGTAAGTTCACGTCCGGCAGAGTTGTGAGACCAGAG
This sequence comes from Streptomyces telluris, assembly GCF_024519335.1. Classification (NCBI taxonomy): domain Bacteria; kingdom Bacillati; phylum Actinomycetota; class Actinomycetes; order Kitasatosporales; family Streptomycetaceae; genus Streptomyces; species Streptomyces telluris. The sequence continues at coordinate 108,491 of NZ_JANIID010000015.1, read as the reverse complement.
GTTCGAGAGGGGCTCTGATGCGCAGTGGCGGACCGGTTGCTGGTTGATCTCGACGCGTCGGGGCGCGCGTCGGTGTCGGCGTGGCTGGACGGGGACCTCCCGGGCCCCGTGGGCGAGCCGGCGGCGCTGAACTGGCCGCTGACCTCCGACGAGCTGGAGGACCTGCGCTGGTACCTGGAGGACTACCTGCGCGCGCCCTTCGGCGTGTACGAGGACCGGGGCAGCCGGATAGCCGGCCGGCTGCCCGTGTGGGGCCGGGCCATGTTCACCGCCCTCTTCGGCGCGGGACCGGCCCGCGACGCCTACGTCCAGGTGCGCACCCGGGCCGCCCACCCCGGCTCCACCGAGATCGTGCTGCGCTCGGCCGCGCCGGCCTGGCTGGGGCTGCCGTGGGAGCTGCTGTGCGACCCGCGCCTGCCCACTCCGCTGGCGCTGGACGGGGTGGGGCTGAGCCGCGGCCTGCCCGCGGCGAACCTCGGCAACGCATTCGACGTCGGCGGGCGGCAGTTGCGCGTCCTGATGGTGATCTCCCGGCCCGACGGCGCCCGCGACGTCGGCTACCGGATGATCGCCCGCCCGCTGCTGCGCCGGCTGGAGGCGGTGCGCGGCCGCGTCGAGGTGGAGGTGCTGCGGCCGCCGACGCTGGAGGCGCTGGCCGAGCGGCTGCGGACGGCCCGCGAGGCCGGAACGCCGTTCCAGATCGTGCACTTCGACGGGCACGGCGCGCTGACGGACGAGGGCGTGCTCGTCTTCGAGAAGCCCGGCGGCGGCGCGGACCACGTAGGGGCCGACCGCATCGCCCGCATCCTGGCGGACGCCCGCGTGCCGGTCGTGGTGCTCAACGCCTGCCAGTCCGGGGCGGTGGGCAAGCAGCTGGAGGCGGCCGTGGCCACCCGGCTGCTGGCGGGCGGCGCCTCGGCGGTGGTGGCCATGTCGTACAGCGTGTACGCCGTGGCGGCGGCCGAGTTCATGACGGCCTTCTACGAGCGGCTGTTCGCCGGTGACACCATCGGCGAAGCGGTGCGCGCGGGGCGGGCGCAGATGGCCCGGCGCCCGGGGCGGCCGAGCCCGAAAGGGGAGCTGCCGCTGGAGGACTGGGCGGTCCCGGTGCACTACCTTCGCCGCGAGGTCCGCTTCCCCGAGCTGCGGTCCGCGCCCGCCTCCGCCCGGCCGGAGCTGTCCCTGGAGGCGGCCCTGGACCGGCTGCGCGAGCGCGGCCCCGGCGAGCGGTTCGATCCGCTGGCCCCCGAAGGCGAGTTCGTCGGCCGCGACACGCTGTTCCACACCCTGGAGGCCGCGGCCCGCAACCGGCGCGTGGTCGTCCTGCACGGCCCCGGCGGAACCGGGAAGACCGAGCTGGCCAAGGCGTTCGGCCGCTGGTGGCGCGACACCGGCGGCGTCGGCCGGCCCGAGTGGGTGATCTGGCACTCCTTCGAGCCCGGCGTCGCCTCGTTCGGCCTGGACGGCGTGGTCTCGGCGATCGGCCTGCGCGCGTACGGCGCGGACTTCGCCCGGCAGAACACGGACACGCGCCGCGAGCTCGTACGCGACCTGCTGCGCGAGCACCGGCTGCTGGTGGTCTGGGACAACTTCGAGTCGGTCGCGTCCATGCCCGACCCCGACGGCGCCACTCCCCCGCTGGACGACGCCGCGCGCGGCGAGCTCAGGGACTTCCTCGCCGAGGTCGCGGCCGGCGGCCGCAGCGTCGTCCTGGTGACCAGCCGCACGCCCGAGCACTGGCTGGGGGACCTGCGCCGCGTCACCGTCGGCGGCCTCTCGCACGACGAAGCCGTCGAGTACGCCGACCACGTGCTGCAGCCGTTCCCCGCCGCGGCACCGCGCCGCGCGGACCGCGCCTTCGCCGACCTGCTGGAATGGCTCGACGGCCACCCGTTGAGCATGCGGCTGATCCTGCCCCACCTGGACACCACCGACCCCGCCGCGCTCCTGTCCGGCCTGCAGGGCGGCACCACCCTGCCCGCCCCGCCCGGCGGCGACCGCACCACGTCCCTGCCGGCCAGTATCAGCTACTCCCTCGCCCACCTCGACCCCGTGGAGCGCCGGCTGCTGGCGGCCGTATGCCTGTTCCAGGGTGTCGCCGACGCCCGGGTGCTGGCCGAGTTCTCCCGCCACGAGCGGACCCCGCGGCGCTTCCGCGACGTCGACGGCCGCGGGTGGGACGCGGTGCTGAACCGGGCGGCCCAGGTGGGCCTGCTCACCGGCCTGGGCCGGGGCATGTACCGCACCCACCCCGCGCTGCCCGCCTACCTCGCCGAACGGTGGCGCGCCGACGACCCTGCCGCCTACGCGGCGCAGCGCGCGGACGCCGAGGAGGCGATGCTGTTCGCGGTCACCGGCTTCGCGGAGTGGCTGCGCCGGGAGCTGCACGCCGACGGCGCCTCGCAGGCCTATCGCACGCTCGGGCTGCACCTGCGCACGCTGGGCCATCTGCTGGGGCACGCCTTGGCCGGACGGTCGTGGCTCAGCGCCAGGTACCTGATCCGGCCCCTGTACCTCTACTGGCAGCGCAGCGGGCTGAACGAGGAGATCCTCGCGTGGAGCGACCGCGCCAGGCTGGCCCTCGAAGGGCCGGACGGCACCCCGCCCCTGCTCAGCGAACCCGGTGGAGAACTGTGGCTGCTGGTCGCGCGGGCGCAGGCGGGCAGGCTGCAGATCCAGGCCCGGTTCGACGCCGCGGAGACCGTCTACACCGAGATCCTCACCCTGCTCGGGGCGCACCCGGAGCCGCCCCGGGAACAGCTCGCGACCGCCTACGACGAGCTGGGCAAGCTGGCCCAGGTGCGGGACCGGCCGGACGAGGCCGAGCAGTGGTTCGGCCGGGCCCTCGCCCTCAGGAAGGGCTCGGGCAACCCGTCCGGCGAGGCCGAGGCGTACCGCAAGCTCGGTCTCGCGGCGCAGGAGCGGAAGCAGTGGGAGGAGGCCGACCAATGGTTGCGCCGGGCCCTCGCCGTCACGGAGGAGGCGGGTGACCACCGCGGCATGGCGGACCTCTTCAGCGACCTCGGCGTCGTCGCGGTGCTGCGGGGCCGGGGCAACGATGCGGAGCAGTGGTACCACCGGCTCCGCGCCGCCAAGGAGGGGGAGGCGGCGGAACACCCGCGCCGCAGGGCCCACCTGTGCCACAAGCTCGGCCTGCTGGCGATGGGCGGAGTCCTGTGGGACGAAGCCGCGCAGTGGTACCGCGAGGCCCTCGCCATCGAGGAGCAGCTGGGCGACCGGTCCGCGATGGCCGGCACCTGCAGCGACCTCGGCCGGGTGGCGCACGCGAAGGGACGGCTGGACGAGGCCGAGCAGTGGTACTTGCGGTGCCTGACCATCGAGGAGGCGCTGGGCGACAAACGCTCCCTCTCACTCACGTACCACGAGATGAGCGGGCTGGCGGCGTCCCGCGGCAGGCCCGGAGATGCCCTGGAGTGGGCGGTCCGGTCGGCGACCCTCTTCGGCCGCTTCCCGCACCCGTCGGCCGGCTCGCGCCCCCGCGACCTGGCCCGTCTGACCGGACGGCTGGGCATGGCGGCGCTGGAACAGTGCTGGGCGCGCGTCACCGGCACCCCACTGCCCGCTGACGTACGTCAGTGGATCGAGACACACGGCTCGGAGGAGAGACGATGAGCGAGCGGACGGCAGCGACGGAGAACCCCGCCGGGCGGGGAGCGCGGGCGGCGGCACGGCGGATGGCGGGCACCCACGGCGCGCAGCTGGAGGCCCGGGTCGAGGCGGCGCTGCACGCGCAGGGGGCCGGAGCCGGTGCCCGGGCGGGGCAGTATCTCGACGCCGATCCGGTCGCGCTCGGCTCGCTGATCGTCAGCGTGGCCTCCCTGGCGTGGACGGTCTACCAGGACCTGCGCACGAGGACGCCGTCCCCGTCGCGGCCGGTGATCGCCCGTCGCGTACGGATCGAGCTGCCGGCCGACGGCCGGACCACTCCGGAGGAGCGGGACAGGATCATCGACATCGTGGTGGAGGAAGTCATCCGGGACGCCGAGGACGGGGAACAAGGCTGAGGACCGGGGCGGCGTTTCCCAGGCGGCCCTCGAAGCCCGTCGAAGACGGTACGTGTCCTCAGTCACGTACGTGCCGCACACACCTGACCTTGGATCCGGCATAGGGGGGTGTAGGGGCTGAAGCCGCTCCCGGTCCGCCCGTAGTCTGCCGACGGATCCGGAACCTCGGCGTCATCAACCTCGGCGTCATCGACGGAAGGCGGGCGATCAGCCGTGGCGGTAGTCCTCATCACCGGTTGCAGCAGCGGCATCGGCCTGGAGACGGCGCTGGCGTTCGCGCGCAGAGGGGACCGCGTCCACGCCTCGATGCGGAATCCGGCCAAGGCGGACGGGCTCCGCGAGCGCGCGCGTGCCGAGGGGCTGGACATCGAGGTGCTGCCCCTCGACGTCACCGACGACGCGTCCGTGACCACCGCCGTCCGAGCGGTCGAGGAGCGCCACGGCGCGGTCGACGTCCTCGTGAACAACGCGGGCGTCGACTACACCAGCGCCGTCGAAGCCGCGTCCCTGGAGCAGGCGCGCGCCGTGATGGAGACCAACTACTGGGGCGCGCTGCGCACCATCCGCGCCGTCCTGCCCGCCATGCGGGCCCGGCGCGGCGGTGTGATCGTCAACGTCAGTTCCCTGGCGGCCCGGATGTTCGCGGTGCCCTACGGAGGGTTCTACACCTCCAGCAAGGCGGCGCTCGGGGCCGCGAGCGAGGCGCTGGCGGCGGAGGTGCGGCCGTTCGGCATCCGCGTGGTGTGCGCCGAACCGGGCGCCTTCGTCTCCCGGATCCACGAGAACGCCGCCAAGCGGGAGCCCTCCGGCGACGACCCGTACGCAGCGGACGAGACCTGGCTGGCGCGCTTCCTCGCCCGCATGGGCGAGGGCGCCGGAGACAGCCGCGAGGCGGCGGAGGCGATCGTCGCCGCCGTGGAGAACCCCGCCACCCCGCTCCACACGGTGATCGGCAAGGAGGCGGAAGCGGCACTGGAGTCCACGCGCGGCGTCTCTCACGAGGAGTGGCTCCCGCAGTTCGTCCAGCTGGCCGAATCCCTGGCGGGCCCGCGCCCGGCCCCGCAGGCGCGCCCTCACGGGTGACCGGGCCCGAAGGCGGCCGTGATGTGATGGTGCAGTGAACCGCACCGCCACTGAAGACACCAACCGCCGCATGCTCAGGGCCCGGGACGCGATGGACCGGGCCTACGCGCAGCCGCTGGACGTCCCGGCCCTGGCCCGGATCGCCCATGTGTCGGAGGCCCACTTCACGCGCACCTTCCGGGCCGCGTTCGGCGAGACGCCGCACCGCTATCTGCAGCGGCGGCGCGTGGAGCGGGCGATGTTCCTGCTGCGCGAGACCGACCGCAGCGTGACGGACATCTGCTTCGAGGTCGGCTTCGGCAGCCCCGGAACCTTCAGCCGTACCTTCCGCGACATCGTCGGCCGGTCGCCGAGGACGTACCGCAAGGAAACGGCGTCCGCGGCCGCAGGCGTACCGACGTGCTTCACGATGGCGTGGACGCGGCCGAGCGCCTGACCAGCCGGGGGGCGCCGGCCGACTGAGCAGTTGCTGACTCAGTGGTCACCGACTCAGTAGTCGCTGACTGAGCAGTTTTGGATAAGTTTCCGTCCGTCCCGCCCAGTAGCGTGATGCACATGTTCAACGCCATCACGCAATCGCAGATATACGTTCTCGACCAGGACGAGGCCCTCGACTTCTACGTCGGCAAGCTCGGCCTGGAGGTCGCCGCCGACGTCGACATGGGCTTCATGCGCTGGCTGACCGTCCGCATCCCCGGCCACCCGGAGCGTCAGATCCTTCTCGAGAAGCCGGGCTCCCCGGCGATGTCGGAGGAGACGGCGCAGCAGGTCCGCGAACTGGTGACCAAGGGGGCGATGGGCGGCTGGCTCATCTTCACCACGGACGACTGCCGCAAGACGTACGAGACGCTGCTGGCCCGGGGCGTCGAGTTCACCGAGGAGCCCACCGACCGCCCGTACGGAACCGACTGCGGCCTGCGCGACCCGTTCGGCAACCGCATCCGGTTCACCCAGCCGAGGGCTGAGGCCCGGGCCGCGAGCAGGCGCCGGAGCCCGGAAACGGGTGGCGGGGGCGGGAGCAGGGGTGTCAACAGGAGCCCGTACTCTGGCGCCTGTTGACGGTGGTGACGAGGGGGGAACGTGAGCATCGCGCTGTTCGCGCTCGGGGGCACGATTTCGGTGTCCGGGCGCGCCAAGGGTGAGCGGCTGACCGGCGCCGAGATCACCGCCGCCGTGCCCGGGCTCGACGGGCTCGGGACGGCGCTGGACGTGCAGGACGTCCACGCCGTGCCGAGCGGGAGCCTGACCTTCGCGCAGGTGCTCGGCGTCGTCGAGGCCGCCTCGCGGGCCGTGGCCGAAGGGGCGGTCGGTGTCGTCGTCACGCAGGGCACCGACACGCTGGAGGAGACCGCGTTCCTCGTCGATCTGGTCTGGGAGCACGAGGCGCCGTTCGTGCTGACGGGCGCGATGCGGCAGCCGGGCATGGCCGGCGCCGACGGGCCGGCCAACGTGCTCGCGGCCGCCCGCGTCGCCGCCTCGCCCGCGGCGCGCGGGCTCGGCGCGCTGGTGGCCTTCAACGACGAACTGCACGCGGCGCGCTGGGTCCGCAAGTCCCACAGCACGAGCACGGCGACGTTCGCGTCGCCGAACGCCGGTCCGGTGGGTCACGTCATCGAGGGCGAGGTGCGGATCCTGGCCGCCCCGCCGCGCCGCTCCACCGTCCTGCCGGCCGGCTGCGACAGCGCACGGATCGACGGCGCCCGCGTGGCCCTGCACTGCGTCACGCTCGACGACGACGGGGCTCAGCTCGAAGGGCTGGCCGAGACGTACGGCGGCCTGGTCGTGGCCGGCTTCGGCGTCGGGCACGTGCCCGCTTCCCTCGCCCCCGTGCTGGGTGCGCTCGCCGACCGCATCCCGGTCGTCCTGACCTCCCGTACGGGCAGCGGCCCGGTGCTGCGGCACACCTACACCGCGCCCGGCTCGGAGACCGACCTGCAGCAACGCGGGCTGGTCAACGGCGGGTTGCTTGACCCGTACAAGGCCAGGGTGCTGCTGCGGCTGCTGCTGGCGGCGGGTGCGGGGCGGGACGAGGTGGCCGCGGCGTTCGCCGAACACGGCCACTGATGTTGCCGGGCGACTTCCTCAGAGGTCCGTGTCCGCGTCGGGTTCCACCTGGCGAGCCTGAGCCCACTGCTCCTCGAACTCTTCGCGGCTGATCTCCTGCGCCACCACCTCCGGGGCGAAGAGGTCCACGACCGGCGTGTTGAAGGGCCAGTCGTCGGGACCGCTCTTGAAGGCGGCGGTCCCGTCCTCGGCCAGCTCCACCTCCCGCATGCGGCGCCCGTCGGGCCCGACCTCCATCAGATAGACGGTCAGGTGCTCGTCGTCGCCCTCGTCGTCGCCCTCGTCATTGCCCTCGTCCCATCGGCGGCGCAGGTACACGACGTCCTTGTCCGCGAGTGCGCCGAAGCCCGGGCGGCCGCGCTGGGCGTCACGTTCGGCCCGCATGCCGTCCAGGCCCGGAGGCATCTGCGGTGCGTCGATGTCGACTTCCGGTATGTCGTCGTCGCCTTCGCGCCATGCCAGGGTCTCCGGGTCCGTGACGACCTCCGCCCATGCGAACGTCTCGAGGATCTCCCGTTCCGACCGCGCGAGGACCCACCACCACGCGCCCCCCATGCCGTAGTCGTGGAGGACGAGGAAGCGGGTCTTGAGCGCGGCGTCAGTACCAGTCACGGCGGCAAGATTACTTGGATTGTCATGGACCGCCCCACCGACTACTTAGGCTAACCTAACTCCACCTTCGGTCGGTCGAAGGAACGGCTTGCCCGGATCCGCTCTGAGGACGGTCACCATGCAGCGACAGCACAGCCAGGGAACACCCGGCACCGCACGGACCCGTGACGGCCGCGAGCTGTTCTTCATGGAACAGCCGGGGCCGGCAGGAGGCGGTGGCGCGACCGTGGTGTTCGAGGGAGGCCTGGCCTCGACCCGCTCGTACTGGGCGCCCGTCCAGCAGGCCGTGACGGGTTCGGCCCGGACGGTGGTCTACGACCGCAGCGGCCTCGGCCGCAGCGCCCCCGACCCGTCGGGCCTGCGCAACCTCAACCGGCTCGCCGACGACCTGGGCGACCTGCTCGACCACCTCGGGCCGGGGCCCTTCGTCCTGGTGGGACACAGCTGGGGCGGCCTGATCGTGCGCGTCGCCGCGGCGGCCCGGCCCGAGCGGATCGCCGGCCTCGTGCTGGTCGACCCCACGGACGAGGCCTGCGACCTGCTCCTCGAACCCTCCATCCGCAAGCTGGAGAAGAACCGCTACCGCATATCCGTGCTCCTCGCCCGCCTCAAGCTGTTCGGCCTCTTCTTCCGCAAGGTGACCAACGCCCTGCCGCCCGACGCCGCCGCCGACATGCGTGCGGAGGCATTCACCCTCGCTGCGGTGCACACGATGGGCGCAGAACAGGCCTCCGTCGAAGCCGACCTGCGCACTCTGCTCGACCACCCGCCGAAACTCGGCGACATCCCCGTCACGGTCATCTCCGCGACCCGCCCCACCCCCGGCATGAGCGCAGAGGCCCGCCAGTCCGTGAACGCCTCCCACGCGTACCGCGCACGGCAGTCGCCACACGGCCGGCACGTCCTCGCACAGCAGGCCGATCACATGGTCCCCACCGACGAACCCACGATCATCGTCACCGAGACGGAACGCCTGCTCGGCGTCGAGGATCCTGCTGCCGCCGCTGCGGACCCTTCCCCGGAACAATGACTTGCGGCGGGCGATGAGGCGATCGGCAGGAGCGGGCCGTACCGGTACGAGCCCGTACCCAGGGACGGGCTCGTACCGGAAAAGGGCTTGTACCGTCGGCGCCGGGAACATTCCGGCAGGGCACCTCGTTTGACCTCGGGTCGACCAACCTTGATCGCGAACCGAGGAGTATCTTGCCCGAGACCTCGCCTTCCGGCACCGTGACCGCTCTCCCCTCCCTCGCCGCCCAGGCAGAACGTCTGATCGAGCTCGGGGTGCACGAGCTCGCCGGGATACCCGCCGATGAGCTGCGCGCCTTCGCCGCGAACGCCGGTGACGAGGACGGCGGCGCCCTGCTCGCCGTCCACCCGGACCACGCCCCCGCCTCCGCGCTCGCACCACTGCTCCGGCACGACGGCAAGCCCGGCTTCGTCGTCACCGACATGGCCGACGTCGACGACTTCGCCCCCTGCACCGTGGAGCTGCCCGACGCCCCTCTCTACCTCGTCACCGACCTCGACCGTGGCGACCACATGGCCGACTGGAGCCCGGAGGAGGCCCTGCCCGCCCTCGCCGGGCAGGGCCGCACCCCGCTGCTGCTCACCGAGGGCATCCACTGGGTGCTCCAGCAGTCGGCGATCCTGGAGCGCAACCGCTGCTTCATGACCATCGGCTCCCGGCTGCGCAAGGCGAACGGCGCCCTGGACGCCCGTACCCCGGCGATCTGGATCAGCAACGGCACCGGGCGGGACGGCCGCGAGCGGCGCAACGCCCCGAAGGTCGGCTGGTGCTGGTGGGGCAACCGCCACACCTGGCTCGGCTTCGCCTCCGCCACGGGCCGGCGGCGTTAGCCTCGCCCTGCCCCAGGAGTCCGGGGCCGCGGCACCCTGCGAGGATGCCGCGGCCCCGGCCGCGGGCCAGGATTGTCCGGAGATCCTCATCCACCGGGGGGCCACCCTAGGAGGACGCGATGTTGCGGCAGACCAGACTGGCCGGGGAATCAGCGGACTACCTCGCCGCCCGCGAAGAGCTGCGCCTGGCCGAGATCGAGCTCATGCGCCGACGGGAGCAGGTCGCGGCCCGGCGGCGGGCGCTCCCGCAGGGCCCGCCCGTCGACGACTACGTCTTCGTCGAAGGCCCCGCCGACCTGAACGCCGGCGACACACCGGTCAGCGAGGTCACCCTGAGCGGGCTGTTCACCGCCCCGGACCGCCCTCTGATCGTCTACCACTTGATGTACGGCAAGTCGCAGACCACCCCCTGCTCGATGTGCACCCTGTGGATCGACGGCTTCAACGGCATCGCCCGCCACATCGCCCGCAACGCCGACTTCGCCATCGCCGCGGCCGCCGACCTGCCCGCCCTCCGGCAGCACGCCCGCAACCGCGGCTGGCATGGGCTCCGGCTCCTGAGCTGCGGCGACAGCACGTTCAAGTACGACCTGGGGAGTGAGGACAAGGACGGAGTGCAGGACTCCACCGTCTCCGTCTTCACGCGCGACGGTGACGGCACGATCCGCCACTTCTACTCCGCCCACCCCCGCATGGCCGACGACATCGACCAGCGCGGCATCGACCTCCTGGCCCCTGTCTGGCACCTGCTCGACCTCACCCCGCAGGGCCGCGGCGACTGGTTCGCGGGCCTCGATTACTGAGGTGAGCCGAGCCGAGCTGGGCGGAGCCGAGCCGAGCCGAGCTCCGACAGCCGACAGCCGACAGCCGACAGCCGACAGCCGACAGCCATCCTCACCCAGCAGATCACACCATAACGGTATAAATTGATCGAAGATCTACGGGAGAGGAGACCTCATGTCCTCGAAGCGGCGCCGTAAGAAGAGGGCCCGCCGTAGCAAGGCGGCCAATCACGGCAAGCGGCCCCAGTGCTGACAGCGCTGGCCTCTTGACCGTGCCCAATGCCCCGCCCGCAGCCTGACGGCCGCCGGCGGGGTGTGCCGAGTGGACGGCGTTCGGCGCAGCGCGCCTCGTCAGTCGGCGTGACAGAGCCGGAACGGCATGCCGGCGTCCCGCAGCCGCCCGATCAGCGCATCGCCCATGGCCGTAGCCGTCGTGACCTGCCCGGCGGTCGCCGGCAGGTCGTCCAGAGCGAGACACAGCGACGCTTCGGCCAGCATTTTCGCCGTCTCCCCGTAGCCCGGGTCACCGCCCGTGACCTCGGTGAACACACGCTGACCGCCCCCTTCGCCGACGGCCCGCACCCAGAACCGGGCGCGCGCCCGCTGCTCCGCGCTCGGCCCCCTCCCCGGCTCGTAGCAGCTCATCAGCCACGTCCGCACGGGGGACACCTGCGCAGCCGCCCACACCGCCCCCAGGCCGACCGGCCCGGCCAGGGCGACGGGCAGCCTCTTCACCGACGCGTAGTGGCGGTAGCGGAAATCGGGCCCGTACCGCTCCAGGGCGGCCGCCGAGCGGCGTACGACCTGGGGGTCGAGCGTGGGCAGCGGCAGCGCCCAGGTGCCGGTCTCCTTGCTGAACCGCGGCGCCCCCAGCGGAGCCCGGACCCGGCGCCCGGCCGGCTGCGGCTCGTACCGGCTCCGCTCCTCCGCCGCCGCCTTCGCCTGGCGCTGCCGCGAGGCGATCGCCAGGGACGAGGCCAGCGTGCCGCCGGAGATGATCCCCGACGCGCGCACGAACCCGTCGACCGTCAGCGGCACCCCTTCCGGCAGCTGCTGCACGGTGAAGTACGCGAGGAGGTCGTGCGGCACCGAGTCGAAGCCGCACGCGTGGACGATGCGCGCGCCCGACTTGCGGGCCTGCGCGTCGTGGCGCACGTACGTCAGGTCCACGAACTCCGGCTCACCGGTGAGGTCCGTGTAGTCGGTGCCTGCTTCCGCGCACGCGGCCACCAGTTCCTGGCCGTACCAGATGTACGGGCCGACGGTGGAGGCGACGACGTGCGCGGACTCGGCCAGCGTGCGCATCGCGGCCTTGTCGCCCGCATCCGCGGTCACCAGAGCCACATCCGCCGCGCGTACGGAGTCGAGCGCCGCCAGCCGGTCCCGCAGCTTCTCCAGCTTCGCGCGACTGCGCCCGGCGAGCGCGCACCGGCACCCGTCCGGCGCGTGCTCCAGCAGGTACTCGGCCGTGAGCTCCCCGACGTACCCCGTCGCCCCGAAGAGCACGACGTCGTACGGGCGTTCCGGGCCGGTCTGCCGGTTCATCGTGGTGCTCTGGGGGCTGTTCGCGGAGCGGTTCATGGAGCCTCCGGCTGCTGAGGTCGAGGTCGGGGCGCGGTCGGGATCGGGGCGCGGTCAGGATCGGGATCACGGTCAGGGGCGAGGGAGGGTATCCGCCCGCCCACGGCTGATTCTCCGTGCGTCCGGCCGATACGGGCACATGGCCGCCGCCGGTCCGCGTGTCCCCCGGCCACGTGTCGAAACCCCGCCACGCAGACGGAGCCGTCGCGGATTGCGCGGCGGCCCGAGCGCGCGTACGCCGGGCGCCCCCGAACGCGCGGCGCCGCCGCTGCGCACTCGTCCGAGCCGTATGCCCATGCACGAACCGGTGGTGGGGAACGGTTCCGGTGGGTGCGCAAAAGGGTGCTGGCTCATGCTCATTGCGGACAGCGCGGTTCTGGGGCGAACCGTTCGCCTTCTCGGAACCACGCGCAGAAACGGCAGGAAAGCCATGCCCGTGCACCCGCTCGTGCACCCGCTCGCCCGGCGCTCCGCGATCCTTGCGGCCGCCGCAACCATGGTGGTCCTGGCCCCCGGCGTGGGCCACACCGCCGCCTCCTCCCCGGCACCCATCAAGAACGAGGGGGCGGGGTGGTACCTCGACAGCGGCGGTGAAACCTCCGCCGCCAAGGCCCCCACGTTCACCGCCAAATACACGGGAGAGCCCGCGTCGGCGCCCGGCAACCTGAAGTGGTCCTACGACCCCGCTACCAAACTCATCAAGAACGAGGCGCACGGCTGGTACCTCGGCAGCGGCGGCGACTCCTCCTCCGACAAGGCCCCCGCGTACACCACGAAATACACCGGGGACCCCGCGGCCGCTCCCCCACAGCTGAAGTGGTCCTACGACGCGAGCACCAAACTCGTCAAGAACGAAGGAAACGGCTGGTACCTGGGCTCGGGCGGCGACAACTACGGCAAGGCCCCCGCGTACACGACGAAGTACACGGGAACCCCCGCGTCGGCCCCGGCCCAGCTGAAGTGGGCGATAGCGTCCTAGATTTCACACCCGGCTCACGGCGCCGCCGGAGGCCCCACTGACACACATCCTCCTGTCAGTGGGGCCACCTAGTGTGCGGGGCGGGGAAGGACAGGCCTTGCCCCGTACAGCGACGGACGCAAAGGAACGGCGAAATGCGCGACGGCATGTGTGACGACCTGCGCGACGGTCTGCGCGACGGCATTCAGTGGCTGATCGACCTGCACTTCTGGGATTCGAGCATCATCTTCGCCCGCGGCATGGGCCCGGACGAACTGGCCGCTCGGATGGGAGGCGACACCCCGCCTGCCGAGCGCCGGCTGATCAACGACCTGGAGGCATGGGACGCGGTCTTCGACGGTCAGTACCGTCCGGGTGAGGACGGGGACGGCCTGATCCGCGTCGGGAGGAACGGCGACTGGTCCTTCGCCCTGGAATACGGCGACTCCACGGGCCGTGACCGCCTCCTGGACGTGTCGCGCGACGGGGCCGAGGCCGTCCGTCTGGACCCGATGCCGGAACATCCCCCGAAGGTGTTCAACTACGCCCGGGGTGGGCAACTCATCTGCAGCTTCGGTATCGGTGAGGAGCATTGGCGCTGGGGCACCGAGCCCGATCTCCTCCTGACGGAACTGATCGAGCAGAGCGTCCTGCTCCCCGGCGGCCACGACCGCGCGCGTCAGAACGATGAGCACTACAAGGACCGTGATCGCCGCACCTTCGGCGTCATCGAGAGACACTTCGGCCTCTCCCTGCCCCGCGAGCACTTGGTGGAGGGGAGCTTCCTTCCTTTCTTCGTGGTGCGCGGAACTCCGGAGATCGATGATTTCGAGGAGCCGACTGACGACGCCTAACAGGATGAGGCGGGTGGGCGTTGTATGACAGGTCTCCTGACCGGGCGGCGTCGCCCTCCTTGGTGCGCCTGCTGCGTGAACCACGTTCCCCGGCGCTGCCCGTATCGAGGTGGCCGGACGCCGGGCCCGTCCCGACCGGGGCGCGCTGCGCGGCCCGGCGCGCCACACCTTCGATATCGCCCGCCACGGATATGCCGGCCTCCTGACGGGCACCCGCGCCACCAGCGGCGACGATGCCGCCATGGTCCGGGCCCGGGACCGGTTCCTGGCCACCGGCAAGTACGGGCCCATCCGCCGGGCCGTGGCCCGACCGGCGGCCGGCGCCGTGCCCGCGCAGGGCACGGTCGTGGACGTCGGGTGCGGCACGGGCTACTACCTGGCCGGCCTGCTCGACCAACTGCCGGGCGCCCGTGGCCTGGGCCTGGACGCCTCGGTGCGCGCGCTGCGCTCGGCGGCCCGGGTCCACGAGCGGGCCGCCGCGGCGACCTGGGACGTCTTGGAGCAGCGCCTGCACCAGGCGCCGGCTCCCTTCTTCGAAGCCACCCGTACCGGGCAGGTCGAGTACGTGACGTCCCTGACCAGGCCGGAGGCCCTCGACCTGATCGGGATGACCCCGAGCGCACGTCACCTGAGCCCTGCGGGCCTGGACGGTACCGGATTCCTGCCCGACCAGGTCACCGTCTCCGTGCCGGCCACCACCTACCAACCGGCCTCGGTGGACTCGAAGACGATCAACCGCTCTCGATCCACAACCCTTGACAACTGTTCATGCACCTGACAGCAGTGGCACTGCACCACTCCCCCGAACGGCACCACACCCCGAAGGGAGCGATCAACCCATGACCAGATCTGAGAGCGCGGGATACGACTACGACGTCGTCATCAGCGGATCCGGCCTCGCCGGCAGCGCCGCGGCCGTCCTGCTCGCTCGACGCGGTGTCCGCGTCGCCCTGCTGGAACGCCGCGCGGATCCCGAAGCGTACAAGGTGCTGTGCAGCCATTCCCTCCAGGCCTGCGCCTACCCCGTGCTGGAGGAACTCGGCCTCGTACCCGATCTCGAGGCGGCGGGAGCCGTCCGCAGCACGGCCCGCTATTACACCCGCTGGGGATGGATCGAGCCGAGGGCGGCGCCGGCGGGCCCCGAGCTGCCGTACGCGTACAACGTCCGGCGCAGCACCCTCGACCCGTTGATCAGGTCCCGTGCGGCGGAGACCCCCGGCGTCGATCTGCTCCTCGGTCACCACGTGACCGGGCTGGTCCGGGAAGCCGGGCGAACCTCGGGGGTGCGCGCGTCGACGCCCCAGGGCGAGCGTGAGATCCGGGCCCGCCTGGTGGTCGGCGCCGACGGTAATCACTCGGCCGTAGCGAAGTCCGCCGCGGTGCCTGCCCGGTCGTACGAGAACGCGCGGTTCGGCTATCTCGCCTACTTCCGCGACCTTCCGCTGCACGGCGGGATCAGTCAGACCTGGTTTCTCGAACCCGACATGGCGTACGCGTTTCCCAACGAGGACGGGGTGACGGTGCTCGCCGTGCTCCCGGACAAGAAGCGGCTGCCGGCCTTCCGGGAAGACCTGGAGGGCAGCTTCTTCGCCTTCTTCCGCGCCTTACCGGAGGCGCCGCCCATCGACTCCGCGGAGCGCGTTTCGAAGTTCATCGGCACTGTCAACTACTCGCTCCACAGCCGCAAGCCGACCGCTCCGGGCGTCGCACTCATCGGCGACGCCGCCCTGACCAGCGACCCGCTGTGGGGAGTGGGATGCGGGTGGGCCCTGCAGTCCGCGCAATGGCTGGCAGAAGCGGTCGCCTCGGCCGCAGCCGGCCGGGGCGACCTCGACAGATCGCTCGCGGTGTACGCCCACAGACACCGGCGCCGGCTGCGCGGCCACCAGTACCTGGCCGCCGACTTCGCCAAGGCTCGCCCGTTCAATCCCCTGGAGCGGCTGATGTTCTCGGCGGCAGCGCGCGATGAAGCGATGGCACGGCACATGCACCGGTTCGGATCCCGCCTGATCGGTCCGCTGCGATTCTTGAACCCCGTGGCAGTGGCCAAGGCTTCGGCCGTCAACATCAGGCATCGCGGGGCGGCTGCGGCGCCACCCACTCACCTCTCACGCACGGGGGCGTGATCGGCTGCCCTTCGAGTGGGCCGTGACGTTGACGTTCCTTGCCGCCGCCGGGCGCGGCCCGGGGGATCTGGCGGTCTGCCTGGCGGGGGCAGCGGAAGGTCACTTGTCAGCCGCCGCGTCGTGGACCGGCATGACCAGCGTCGTGAAACTGCCCTGATCCGCGGAGCGGACCACGACAGGCCGGTCCGGGGACGATATCTCCAGCAGCACGTCAGGGCCGACGCCGGCCTCGATCGCCGCGAGGAGCACTTGCGGGTCGAAGGCGATGCGCAGGGGCGGCCCTGTGCAGATGGCGGGGAGCGTGAGCCCGTCCGAGCCCGGGTCCGGGTCCCCGGGCGTGAGGGCGAGCTGTTGTTCGCCTGCCCGGAGGATGATCGGCGCATCGCCGCATTCGGCCACAGCGAGTGCTGTGCGCAGAGCTGCGCGGTCCGTGATGACCCGGTGCCGCGTCATCGGGAAGTTGTCCAGGACCAGCTGGTAGTCGGGGAAGGGAAGGACTGTCTCATCAGCGGTCGGCAGAGTCCGTGAGTGGGCTCCGCTGCGCAGGCGCGCGCCGTCCCGGTCCACCTCGATGGTGATGTCCGGCATGCGCATGGCCCAGGCTGCCACGTCCTTCATTTCCGGGGCTGCGATCAAGACGCGGCAAGGACCGCCCTCCAGGGAGATGGCCCGCAGGGTGCGGACTGCCAAGCGGTAGCGGTCCGTGGCCACCAGGCGCACTTCCTGCCCGTCGATCTCTATCAGGATGTGGCCGAGTACGGGGAACTCGGCCCCTGCGGGGCCGGACGCCACCGCCGGTGCGACCTGTCGCACGGCGCTGGCCAGCTCCGCCCCACCGACGCAAACCTTGGCCCTGGCCTCGGTGCTCCAGGGCGTTCCGCCGGGAAGAGCGCGGAGGATCTCCTCGATCACCACCTGCGCCGAGGCGGCCGTTTCCCGTGCCCTTGTCGCGTGCTCCTGCAGAACGGCACGGGCCTCCTCATCCGTCCCGTCCAGCACCACCGAGGCATCGGTGAGCGGCACCCCGGCCTCCCGAAGCCGCCGGACGAGGACTGCACGGGCCTGCTGCTCCGGGGCGTAGTAGCGGTATCCGGTCGCATCGTCGACGTGGGCGGGACGCAGCACGTCACAGTCGTCGTAGAACCGCAGAGCGCTCGGCGCCAGCCCCACCCGGCGCGCGAAGGCGCCGATGCTCATCAACGTGCCGGCGTGGATATCGGTGTCGATGTCGATGTCGATGTCTTCCATGACGGCGATTCTCGGGTTTCAAGCAGCTTGAAGGTCAAAGTGCTGAAGCGTGGAGGCGTGGCAGCCGCACTACCCGATCAGGGCGACGGCACCGCGGCATAGCGCTCCGCCAGCACGGCCACCGCCTCGCCGACGGCCCGCCGCAGCTCGGGCGGGCCGAGTACCTCCGCCTCCGTAGCGAGCCTGAGCAGGTCGCTGACCGCGACGGCCTGTGCCTCGACCGGCATCTCCACCTGCACCCAGCCCTCGTGGTCCGGCGGCCCTGCGCTCTCCAGGGCCCGTGTGCCCGCGGCACCGAACTGCATGGGCAGCAGCCGCTGCGCCCGGGGCGAGATCCGCAGCCGGGCGGTTCCCTGGTGGAGCGCGGCTTCCAGGCGCTGGGAGGACTCCTCCCAGCAAGCGGCCAGATCGAATCCGTCCGGTCGCTCGAACGTCTCCCCCGACGTCTCGACGGCCAGGAACCGCGCTATCCGATAGGTACGGGAAGCACCGAAGGTGCGTGCAGCAGCCTCGCCCTCGTCCTCGTCCTCCTCCGCCGCCACTGCCACCAGGTACCAGATGCCGCCTTTGAGGACGATGCCGAGCGGGCACAGGCGGCGGCCGGGCTCCCGGGCGTCCGGCCCCGGGTACACCTGGCCGTTCCACCGCCGGTAGCGCACGCGCAGTACGTGCTGCTCCCACACCGCTCGCGCGACGGATGCCAGGTGCGGAACCGGTTCGGCGTCCCGGAACCACGCCGGTGCGTCCAGATGGAACCGGTCCTGAATGCGCCGGGAGCGTTCTGCGAGCTCGGCCGGGAGAGCGGCCTGAAGCTTCAGCTGCGCCGTGGCCAGTACCGCGCCGAGGCCCAGCTCCCGCGCCGCCCCGGGTGCTCCGGCCAGGAAGAGGGAGCCCGCCTCGGCGTCGGTGAGCCCGGTCAGACGGGTGCGGTACCCGTCCATCAGACGGTAGCCGCCGGCGGGGCCGCGCTCGGCGCAGACCGGGACGCCCGACGCACCGAGCGCCTCGATGTCCCGGTAGACCGTACGGACCGAGACCTCCAGCTCCGCGGCGAGCTCGGGAGCGGTCATGCGCCCGCGGTTCTGGAGCAGGAGGAGCAGGGAGAGGAGACGGTCGGCGCGCATGCGGCCATTGTCCCGCTGTACCTGACAGGAGATGTCAGGTACGGGGCTCAGTCTCCTTCTCCGGCGGCATCGAGGCCACCGGCACCACCTGCGAGTACAGCATCGTCTACATCACGGAGAAGACAGGCACGTTCACCGGCATGGAGATCCTGTCCGGCAGCCTCGACGGGCGGGAAGGCACCTTCGTCGTCGAGGAACGCGGCTCCTTCGGGACTGACGGCACGGTGTACTGCAGCTTCGAGGTCGTGCCGGGATCAGGCACGGGCGAGCTGACCGGTTTGCGGGGAACCGGCAGCTTCACCGCCGAGCACGGTGCACCCTCCGTCCCGTACACCTTCGCCTACGAGCTGAGCTGAGCTGAGCCGGCCACGGACGCCCCTATCACGGACAACAACGTCACGGACAATCACGGCACATATCCCTGACGAGGCAAAACGGTTTCCGTTTGCGCACGGATAGCGAACCCGTGCCATTAAGCAACCTCCACAAGAAAACACCCGCGTTGGCCGATTTACATGCCCTCGATGCGACGCCCTTGACATAAGTAGCCCTGTATTCCGCTACGATCACGTCATGGTCTCGGCCCAGCTCGTATTCCGGATGCGACGGACCCGCCCTTCGGTGTCGGGTCTGTCGCGTCTGCTGTGGCCGGCCTTGCTGCTCCTGTTCGGCGTGCTCTACACCCACGGCATCAGCGGGGAGAGCGCGGTCAGTCACGCGACCGGCAGGCCGGTGGCGTTGTCCGCCTTTGCGCACGCCGTTGACGAGCACCACGCCCATGGTGAACCGGCCCCGGTCGCGGCCCCCGGCACGGAGCAGGTCCACGCCGCCGACCACCACGAGGACGAGTCCTCCCACGGCGCCGAGAACTGCACGTCCGCCAAGCCCCAGGACGGCCCGGCCCTCTTCGCTCCCAGTTGCTCGGCGCTGTTCGACGCGCTGTCGGCACTGAGCTCGCAGCCCTGGACGGGCGGACGGCCGTCTCCCGCTGCGCCGGAAGCAGCACACTCAGCGGCTTCACGCGTCCTGCGAATCTAGAAGTCAGACACTCCGAACGTTCCGAACGCTCCGAATGCTCCGAACGTTCCGAAACCGGTCGGATTCCACTCCCACCCGGCCTTGGCGCCTGCTTCTCCATTTCCCTCTGTTCCCTTGCTCTCCTGAGGGGAATTACCGAGCCCTGCCTCGGCGCCATCCGGCCGCCCGTCTGACTCGCCTCCACTTGCCCGGAGAATTCCGGCCACGTGGCCGTCGTACGGAGTGCCTGTGCCGCGCAACTCCCCCGTTCCTCACTACACGTCCGTCACCCCGGACCCCCGCAAGGCGGACACCGATCGGTCGAGGCGGAAGACGCTCGCCCTTCTCTGCCGGTGGCGCAAATAGGAGCTCAGCTCACCCACCACGCGAGACGAGCCCCCCCCTCACCGGCGCACCGACCGACCGAAAGGCGAACGAGCCATGGACCCCCTGACGACCAACGGCACCGGTTCCGCCCGCCCAAGCTCCTCTGCCGCCCCCCTCACCCCCATCACACCCCTCACACCCCTCACACCCACCGCTCACAACTCCCCCAACGTCCCTACCGCCCCTACCGCCCCTGCCGCCCCTGCCGCCCCTGCCGCCCCCAACACCTTCGGGATCTCCGGCCTCGTCGGCGACACCCCGGTCCTGCACGTGTCCGAACCCCTCGCCCCCGCCGGCCACGGCTTCTGGGCCAAGCTGGAGGGCTTCAACCCGGGCGGCATCAAGGACCGTCCGGCCCTGCACATGGTGGAGCGGGCCCGCGCCCGCGGCGATCTGGCTCCCGGCAGCATGATCATCGAGTCCACCAGCGGCACGCTCGGACTGGGCCTGGCCCTGGCCGGAATGGTCTACGGGCACCCGGTCACGCTGGTCACCGACCCCGGCCTGGAGTCGTCCATGACCCGGCTGCTGACCGCGTACGGGGCGCAGGTCAACGTCGTCTCCGACCCCCACCCGACCGGCGGCTGGCAGCAGGCCCGCTGCGACCGCGTGGACCGCCTGCGCGAGCAGCACCCCGGCGCGTGGGTGCCGGACCAGTACAACAACCCCGACAACGTCGCCGCCTACACCCCGCTCGCGCTCGAACTGGCCGCCCAGCTGGGCCACATCGACGTCCTGGTGTGCAGCGTCGGCACGGGCGGCCACTCCGCCGGCGTCTCCCGCGTACTGCGACAGCTCTATCCCGGGCTGCGGCTGGTCGGCGTGGACACCGTCGGCTCCACGATCTTCGGGCAGCCCGCCCGCAGCCGGCTGATGCGCGGCCTCGGCTCCAGCATCTACCCCCGCAACGTCGCGTACGAGAACTTCTCCGAAGTGCACTGGGTCTCCCCCGCCGAGGCCGTGTGGACCTGCCGCCAACTGGCCTCCTCCCACTACGCCACCGGCGGCTGGAGCGTCGGCGCGGTCGCCCTCGTCGCCGGCTGGCTCGCACGCACCCTGCCCGCGCACACCCGGATCGCGGCCGTCTTCCCCGACGGCCCGCAGCGCTACCTCGGCACGGTCTACGACGACGACTACTGCTCCGCCCACGGCCTCCTCGACGCGCCGCCGGCCGCCGAACCCGAGGTCGTGGGGCGGCCGGACGAGAAGGAGGTCACCCGCTGGACGCGGTGCGCCACCGTCGTCGATCCGCTCGCCGCGCAGCGGAAGCGCGGCGCCGATGCGAACGACGAGGGCCGGTCGTGAAGAACCCGCCGGCCACCCGGAAGCGCCTCAACCCCCTGTCGCAAGCCCGCACCTTCGACCGCAGCGTGCAGCTGCTGATGGCGAACCAGTTCACCATCAACCTCGGCTTCTACATGCTCATGCCCTACCTCGCCCAGTACCTGTCCGGGAACCTGGGCATGGCCGCCTGGACCGTCGGACTGATCCTGGGCGTCCGCAACTTCAGTCAGCAGGGCATGTTCTTCTTCGGCGGCACCCTCGCCGACCGGTTCGGATACAAGCCCATGATCATCACCGGGCTGATGCTGCGCACCGTCGGCTTCGCCGTGCTCGGGCTCGTCGACTCCCTGCCCGCGCTGCTGGCGGCGTCGGCGGCCACCGGCCTGGCCGGCGCCCTGTTCAACCCGGCCGTGCGGGCTTACGTCGCCCACGACGCCCGGGAGCGCCGCGTGGAAGCATTCGCACTCTTCAACGTCTTCTACCAGGCCGGGATCCTGCTGGGCCCACTGGTCGGTGTGGCGCTGACGGGAGTGAGCTTCCGCCTCACCTGTCTCGTGGCGGCCGGAGTCTTCACCGCGCTGTCGCTCGTACAGATACGGGCGCTACCGGCCCGGACGCCGTCACACGAGGCCGGGACCAGGGCCGGGGCCGGGGCTACAGCTACAGCTACAGCTACAGCTACGGCCACGGCCGATCCCCATACCGAGACCGAGACCGAGTCCGAGACCGGCAAGTCAGTGACGTCTGTGCTCTCCCAGTGGCGCACGGTCGTGTCCAACCGGCCGTTCCTGCTGTTCTCCCTCGCCATGATCGGCTCGTACGCGCTGTCCTTCCAGGTCTACCTCGCGCTTCCGCTGGAGGTGCGCCGCATGGCCGGGGACGAGCGGGTCGGGACGGTCGGCATAGGGCTGCTGTTCGCCGCCTCCGGCCTGGCGACCATCGCGGGCCAGACGCGGCTCACGGCCTGGTGCAAGAAGCACTGGGGCTCCGAACGGTCTTTGGTCGCCGGGCTGGCAGCCTTGGGAGCGGCCTTCCTGCCGCTCCTGGCAGCCACGGCGGTTCCCGCGCCCCCGGACGGGCCGGCCCGCTGGGCCCTGGCCGTCGGCCCGCCCCTCCTCTCGGCACTCCTCATCGCGCTGGGGACCATGCTGGCCTACCCCTTCGAGATGGACACGATCGTCGCCCTCGCCGAGAACCGGTACGTGGCCACGCACTACGGCCTCTACAACACCATCTGCGGCATCGGCATCACCCTCGGCAACCTCCTCACCGGCGCGGCCCTGGACGCCGCGCACTCCGCCGGAACCCCGGCACTCCCGTGGCTGGCCCTCGCGGCCACGGGAGGCGGCTGCGCCCTGGCCGTATTCGGCCTGCACCGCACAGGCCGTCTGACTCCGACCGCACCCGAACAACAACCCGACGGCCCCGACGAGCCCGATAGGCCCAACAGACCCACCGAACCCACCAAACCCAACAGGCCCAACAGGCCCAACAGGCCCGACGGCAGACAACCCGCCACCAAGACCTGATCCAACGCCCCCTGAACAACCAACCACGCTAGCCCGGCTCCGGTCCGGGGGGCCTGACCAAAACCAACCACAGTCCGCAAGTCGGTGACCTGCGGACTGTGGTCTTCGGCCCGGACGGGGGCGCCGATCGGTGCGTGGTCGGGGCGGGATGCCCGACGGATGGCGGATGAATGCGCGGGTGGCGGCCGTGAGGATGGCTGACATGGACCCTGAACTGGAAGCATTCATCCCGATGTTCCCCCGCGCCGACCTGACCGACCCGGTCACCGAGCGCAAGAACCTCGCCGCCCTGGTCGCCTCGGTGCCGGCACCGGACACCACGCGCATGGACGTCGAGGACCGTACGGTACCCGCCGCCCCGGACGTACCGGTGCGGATCTACCGCCCGCACGGGGCACGGGGCGCCGTCATCTGGCTGCACGGCGGCGGATTCGTCATGGGCGACCTGGACACCGAGCACCCGTGGGCCGCCCGTATCGCCGACGGCGCCGGTGCAGTGGTGATTTCCGTCGGTTACCGCTTGGCCCCCGAGAACCCCTATCCGGCCGCCCTGGACGACGCCTACGCCGTCCTGACCTGGGCCGCCGAGCATGCAGCCGAGCTCGGCATCGACGCGGAGCGCATCGCGGTCGGAGGACACAGTGCCGGGGCGGGCCTCGCGGCGGCGATGGCGCTGCGGTCGCGCGACCAGCAAGGCCCTGCGATCCGCTTCCAGCTGCTCAACCAGCCCGGGCTCGACGACCGCCAAGAGACGTGGTCGGCGCGGAACTTCACCGAGACGCCCTGGATGAACCGCGACAAGTCCACCGCGATCTGGCGGCACTACCTCGGCTCGGCGCCCGCCACCCCGTACGCCGCCCCGGCACGGGCCACCGACCTCTCCGGCCTCCCGCCCGCCTACATCGCCACCGCGGAGCTCTGCCCGAACCGCGACGAAGCCCTCGTCTACGGAATGCGTCTGCTGCAGGCGGGCGTGTCGGTGGAACTGCACCAGTGGGCCGGCACGTTCCACGGGTCGCAGGCGATCCTGTCCGCCGAGGTGTCGCAACGGCAGATCACCGAACTCGGCGCGGTCCTGCGCCGAGCCCTGGCCGGGTGAAACCCCGCCGCCACCGCCGCAGCCACCACAGCCGCAGCCACAGCCGCCGCAGCAGCTGGGCGAGGAGGCACGCCGTCGATCGCAGGGTGCCGTGCGCCGAGGAGACAGGGGCTGGCTAGGCTCTTGACGATCAGCGCTATCGAACAGGGGTCCGAGAATGACCGGGGAGGGAGACGTACACGCCGGCGTCACGGTCAAACACCGCTCATGCGTCGCGCAGGCGCCCCTCGACCGGGTGTGATCTCCCTGCCTTTCGGTACCGCGAAGGAGTTTCGTAACCCGTGATATCCAAGCGCGCCCGGCGGACGGCCGCAGAGCTGCTGGGTGAGTCCCCTGTTGCCGTGGGCTGGTACAAACTCGGGCCCGTCCCGAAGCCGCCGAAGGACGTCTACGCGGCGGCCGGCCGACCCCGGCTGCGGCCGGGCTGGATACGTCCTCTCGGGATTCTGGGTTATATCGCCGTGTCCCCCTTCATGCTGATCGCCATCGGTTACGCGGCCCTGGAAGCGGCCGCCGAGGCCGTCCTCGGGCCCCTGCTGCGCACGAAGAAGGAGCGCCAAGCGCTCCGGGACGAGAAGGCTCGTAAGGAACGGCTTCGGCGTGACACCGCACTTCCCGGGAACGGGCCCGTGGAAGTGTTCGACGGTGACTGGCACGCCGAAGCCGGCCGGCTTCTCCTACGGTGGTACACGCAGTCCTCGCACCCGAACCGGCTCGTCATCCTGGGCGCCGACCGCGTGGTGCTGGCCGGTCCCCGGCGCCGGGTGACGCTTGGCCAGGACAAGAAGGCGCAGATCCTTGACGTTCTGAAGGCCGACCAGGCAGTCGTCGACGGCCCGTTCCGCAGCGGCTTCGCCACCGGCCCACTTCGGATTCGCTTTCATGACGGTTCATGGCTCCGACTGACGGCGGTCGATTCCGTGCGCGATTCCCTGCGCGGCTGACTGCAGCAAGCGGCCCGCGAGCCACCGGCTCGGGCGCCCGTCGGACACGCCGTGATGTGTCCGTCCGCCCGTGTCACGGTCGTCAGCCCGCCTTGACCTTGCCCCAGGGGCAGGCCGGAGAGTGTCCGGCATGGAGGACGACGACCCCTTGCTGAGCATCGGCGTGTTCGCGCGCCGCGCCCGGCTCTCGCCCAAGGCCCTGCGCGTGTACGACCGGCAGGGGCTGCTGACCCCGGACCGGGTCGACGCGGTGAACGGCTACCGGTACTACCGGCAGAGCCGGCTGACCACCGCGCGGCTGATCGTGCGGCTGCGCGGCCTGGACATGCCGCTCGCCCGCATCGCGGAGGTGCTGGCCGCGCCGGAGCCGGAAGCGGCCGGCCTGGTCGCGGCGTATTGGGAAGGCGTCGAGCGGCGCGTCGCCGCGCAGCGGGAGCTCGCCGTCCACCTGCGCATCCAGTTGTCGGGAGGGACGGAAGGCTTGGACATGTATGAGATCAGGCAACGTGACGTGCCGGAGCAGGCGGTGCTCGTCGAGCAGCGCCACGTCCGGCCGGAGGACCTGTCGGTGTGGATCCCGGAGACCTGCTCGCGCCTTGAGGAGGAGGCGAAGGCCTACGGGGGCGTGGTGGCGGCGCCGTTCGTCATCTACCACGGCGAGGTCAACGAGGACAGCGACGGGCCGGTGGAGCTCTGCGTACCCATCGATCCGCTCCGGGCCTCGGAGGCGGCGGAGGCCGGCGCGGCCGTCCGGACCGAGCCGGCCCACCGCGAGGCGTACACCACGATCACCAAGGCGCAGGTGGAGTACCCGCAGATCCTCTCGGCGTACGACGCCGTGTACCGGTGGATCGAGGCGAACGACGGCGGCGAGACCGGACCCGGCAGGGAGGTCTACTTCGCCGACTGGGCATCGGCCGGCTCGGCGACAGAGGTGTGCGACATCGCCGTGCCGGTGGCGTAGGGCCGGCGACCCCTACGCCTTCCCTCCGGGGAAGGCTGCGGTTCGCTTCCCGCTGTTGCCGGCGTCAGGCGACCGTCCGCCCGGACCGGAGCGGAACGTGCGGCGGTACGCCTGAGGGCTGACGCCGATCGCCGTGCGGAGGTGCTGGCGCAGGGAGGCGCCGGTGCCGAGTCCGGACCGGAGGGCGACCAGGTCGACGGGCCAGTCGGTCGTCTCCAGGAAGTGCCGTGCGAGGTCGACGCGCTGCCGGGTCAGCCACTGGCCCGGCGTGCTGCCGGCTTCGTCGCGGAAGCGGCGGCTGAAGGTGCGCACGCTCATGTTGGCGTGGGCGGCGAGGCCGGACAGCGTGAGCGGCTCGGCCAGGTGCTGCGCGGCCCAGGCCCGGGTCGCCGCGGTGCTGCCGTCGGACGGTGCGGGGACGGGGCGGCGGATGTACTGGGCCTGGCCGCCGTCGCGCCAGGGCGGTACGACGCAGGAGCGGGCGACCTCGTTGGCCACGTGGCTGCCGTGGTCGAGGCGGACGATGTGCAGGCACAGGTCGATGCCCGCGGCGACTCCGGCGGAGGTGAGTATGTCGCCGTCGTCCACGTAGAGGACGCCGGGGTCGATGCGGGTGGTGGTGAACATGCGCTGCAGGCGGTCGGCCTCGCGCCAGTGGGTGGTGGCGGGGCGGCCGTCGAGGAGTCCCGCCGCGGCCAGGACGTAGGTGCCGGTGCAGATCGCGACGATCCTCGTGCCGGGGCGGATGGCGGCCAGGGCGTCGCGCAGCGGCCCGGGCAGCCGGCCTTCTTCCCGTATCGCTCCCAGCCGGTGGGAGGGCGGGACGACGACGGTATCGACGGTCGCCAGCAGGGAGGCGTCG
Organism: Streptomyces telluris; assembly: GCF_024519335.1. Classification (NCBI taxonomy): domain Bacteria; kingdom Bacillati; phylum Actinomycetota; class Actinomycetes; order Kitasatosporales; family Streptomycetaceae; genus Streptomyces; species Streptomyces telluris. The sequence goes on along the minus strand of NZ_JANIID010000015.1, from coordinate 82,088 downwards.
TGGGAGACGGCGAGGTCGTAGTCGGCGTCGGTGCGCACGGGGCCGCCGTCCAGGCTGCACGTCGTCACGGAGTAGAGCGGCTTGCCGTCGCCGTCACGGGCGGCGTTGAAGTTGCGGGCGGGGATGCCTAGCTCGAAGGGGACGACGCCGTCCAGGGCCAGGACGCCTACGTGGTGCATGGCCGGATCCTTTCATGACGTGGCCATCGCGCCGCGACCAGGGGATTCGGCGAGCGGGCAGCCTTGGGGCGTGGCCGGCAGCACGGCCGGTACGTGAGCCCCGTACGCGCCTGAGCCCGTACGCCCCGAGAAGGAACCCTTCATGTCCCACCCCCTCACCGCCCCCGCAACCATGCGCGCCGTCTCCCAGGACCGGGCCGGAGGCCCCGACGTCCTGAAGGTCGTCGAGACGGACCGTCCTGAGCCGGGCCGCGGCGAGATCCTCGTCCGTGTGCACGCGGCGGGCGTGAACCCCGCCGACTGGAAGACCCGCGAGCGCGGCGCGTTCGCCTCGGGAGCGGTGCCGCCGTTCACCCTCGGCTTCGACGTGTCCGGAGTCGTCGAAGCCGTCGGCGCGGGGGTGACGATCTTCCGGCCCGGCGACGAGGTGTTCGGGATGCCGCGCTTCCCGCACCCGGCGGGCGCGTACGCCGAGTACGTCACCGCGCCGGCCCGCCACTTCGCCCCGCGCCCGCGCGGCCTCGACCACATCCGGGCCGGGGCCCTGCCGCTGGCCTCGCTCACCGCGTGGCAGGCCCTGGTCGACACTGCGTGCGTACGGCCCGGGCAGCGCGTCCTGATCCACGCCGCGGCAGGCGGCGTCGGCCACCTGGCCGTGCAGATCGCCAAGGCACGCGGCGCGTACGTCATCGCCACCGCCAGCGCGGCCAAGCACGACCTGCTGCGTACGCTCGGCGCCGACGAACTCGTCGACTACCGCGCCCAGGACGTCGCCGAGACCGTCCGCGACGTCGACGTCGTCCTCGACAGCATCGGCGGCCCCAACTGGGCACACTCCCTGCGCACCCTGCGCCGGGGAGGCACACTCGTCTCGATCCTCCCGTTGGACGACACCTTCCCCACCCGCCAGGCCGAGGAAGCCGGCGTACGAGCGGTCTTCATGCTCGTCGAGCCCGACCAGCAGGGGCTGCGCGAGATCAGCGCTCTGGTCGAGGAAGGCCGCCTGCGAGTGATCGTCGACACGGTCCTCCCGCTCGAACAGGCCGCTCAGGCCCACAGCTTGGGCGAAACCGGCCGCACCACCGGCAAGATCGTCCTGGCAGTTGCCCACCGCCCCGCGCCGGAGAACCTGTAAGGGGTGACTCTCTCTCCCCGCTCAGCCCTCCACCACTCCGGCGATCACCGAGGTCACGAGCGCGCGGACGGCTTCGGCGTCCGGCGGAGCGGCCTTGCGGTCGGCGAACAGCAGGTGGCCGGCTCCGATCAGCGTGGGGGCGAGCGTGTCGACGTCCGCGTCGGGCGCTACGCGGCCGAGTTCGCGCTCAGCCGTCAGGTACGAGGCGAGCATGGCCGTGGCTTCCGTCAGGACCGGGATGCCGGACGGGCTGGTGGGGCGCAGCCGGGCGCGGAGGTCGTCCCGGAAGGTGACGAGGGCGACGATCGCCACGGCGACCGAGCCGAACAGGTCCGTCAGCGCGCCGGCGAGGTTACCGGCGACGGTGCCGGTGCCGGCGGCGTCGCGCAGGGCGGTGCCCTGGTCGTCGATCCGGGCGATGCGGTCCAGGACGAGGTCGGCGAGGAAGGCGTCGAAGTCGGCGAAGTGCCGGTGGAGGACGCCCTTGGCGCAGCCCGCCTCGGTGGTGACCGCCCGGCTGGTCAGGGCGTTCGGTCCGTCCCGGAGCAGGATGCGCTCGGCGGCGTCGAACAGTTGCTCTCGCGCGTCGCGCATGGCCACGCCTGTCGGCATACCGCGATCCCTCTTTCCCTCGCCTGTACCGCTACCGCTTTTCCCTTGCCCGTCCCGCCGGTTGACGAGTGGGCGACCGCCCATTCATAGTGGGCGCATGCCCACTTTACCTCAGGAGCCCTCGCGCCCTTCCGAGCATGAGCCCCACCAGTATCGTCAGGCAGCGGAGTCGTTCGGCTCGGACGCCGAACGCTATGACCGGGCCCGGCCCCGCTATCCCGAAGCGCTGGTGGAGCGGATCGCCGCCGCCGGGCCCGGCGTTGACGCGCTCGATGCCCCGGAAACCCCTACTTCCTCTGCTTCCTCTGCTTCCTCTGCTTCCCCTGCCGTCCTCGACATCCTCGACGTCGGCTGCGGCACCGGCATCGTCGCCCGGCAGTTCCAGGCGGCCGGCTGCAAAGTGACCGGAGTCGAGCCCGACGCGCGGATGGCCGGCCTGGCGCGCCGGCTGGGGCTCGACGTCGTCGACGTGGCGACGTTCGAGGCCTGGGACCCGGCCGGGCGGCGATTCGACGCGGTCGTCGCCGGCCAGGCCTGGCACTGGATCGACCCGGTCGCAGGAGCGGCCAAGGCCGCGCAAGTACTGCGGCCCGGCGGCCGGCTGGCAGCGTTCTGGAACGTGCCCCGGCTTCCGCCCGAGGTGGCAGAAGCCTTCGCCACGGCCTACCAACGGGTGGCGCCCGACTCCCCGTTCGCCCTCCAGGCGACAGCGAAGGCCGCCCCGGACGGCTACCAGGCCCTGTCCGCCAAAGCCGCCGACGGCATCCGCGAAGCGGGTGGATTCGGCGCACCGGAGCAGTGGCGGTTCGACTGGGAGTGGTCCTACACGCGGGACGCGTGGCTGGACCAGATGCCCACCCAAGGCGCCCTCACCCGACTGCCCCCGGACAAACTGACAGAGGTGCTGGAACACGTCGGAGCCGCTATCGACGCGATGGGCGGCGGCTTCACGATGCCTTACGTGACGGTGGCGGTCACTGCGACGCGAGCCGAGCCGTAGCGGCTCGATCCGTAAGGCCTGCGGTGGTGGAGGTACCACGACCTCCGTCCGAGGAAATCAGGCAGCGCCTGAGCGACCCTACAAGTCCCTTGAGATTGAGGGCATTTACGCCTCTCCTTGACGGGATCCCGACGTACCCTCGGCGTCAGGAGTGCCGGGAAGTCCGGTCGGCGGTCGGTGGCGCGCGGGCTCTTCCGTGGGTTCCGGCTCTCGCCGCGAAAGGTCCCCGCCATGACCGCCTCCTCCGAGCCGGGTGCACCTGCCGCCGCCGTCACAGCAGCCCCCGTCAGCCGCCGCGGGCCGCGCCGCCCGGTCCTCTTCTTCGCCTTTTCCTTCGCCGTGATCGCCGATCCGGTGTCCTCCGTCGCGTACGCGATCGAAGCGGCGCTGCGTGCGCTGCACGGGGACCTCGCCCTGCTCCTGCCGACGATGGCCCTGGTGGTGGGCCTGATCGTGGTCGTCACCGCGAACTACTGGCAGCTGGTGCGCCGGTTCCCGCAGGGCGGCGGGGCTGCGGCCGCGGCCGGGCGGGCGTTCGGGCCGCGGTGGACGTTCGTGCCGATCGGGGCGCTGGTCGTGGACTTCGTGCTCACCATCGGGATCTCCATCGCCGCGGCCGCGAGCGCCGTCATCGCGCTCTTCCCCGGGCTGGCGGCGTTCCGCATCCCGCTCGCGCTGCTCCTGTTGCTCGTGGTGGCGGGGCTGACGTGGTTCGGGCACGGCGGCAGGCTGCTGTTCGCCGTCATGACGCTGCTCTTCGTCCTGGTCTCCGTCGCCGTGCTCGTGCTCGGTTTCGTCTCGCCGCACGCGGTCGGGGAGGCGCCGGCCGCCACCGATCCGGGCCGGTCGGCGGCCCTGGCGGTCGTCCTGGCGTTTCCCGTGGCGATGGCCCTGGCCACCGGTGTCGAAGCGCCCTCGACCGCGATCGCGCAGCTCGGCCAGCTCGACGACGCCCGGCGGCGGCGCTTCGGCCGGGGCACGCTGGCCCTGCTCCTGGTCATCGTCGGCGGGCTGACGCTGGCTCTGACGTTGCTGGCCGTACGTCTGCGCATCGGCATCCCCGGCCACGACTCGACCGAGATCGCCGAGATCGCCCGGGCCGCGGCCGGATCCGGCCGGCTGTACGGCGCGTTCCAGCTGACCAGTTCCCTGCTGCTCCTCGCGGCGGCCAGCTCGCCCTTCCAGGCCGGCCCGGGACTGTTCAAGGCGCTAGCGGGCACGGCGGAGCGGCCCGGCGTGCTGCCCGCGGCCTTCGGCCGCACCAACCGCCTCCACACGCCGTACTGGGCCGTTGTCGCGCATGCGGCCGCCGCCGGGGTGATCATCGTGGCTGCCGCCGGGAAGGAGCAGGAGCTCGTGCTGTTCTACGCGGTCGCCGTCTTCGTGAGCTTCCTCGTCGGCCTCCTGGCCATGGCCCGCTTCGCCCGCGCCGAACGCAAGGCCGCCCTCGCGTGGCTGAACGGTGCGGCCGCCGGCGCTGTCGCCTTCACCCTCGCGGTGAACCTCCTCCGCGGCTGGCCGACACTCTCCCTCACCGCCACGCTGCTCGTCGCCGGGGCGCTCTACGTCCTCTGGGTCCGGGCGGGCCGCCCCCTGGGGATCGACGACGCCGAGGCCCGCGCCGAGGCGGCTTGAGCGGTCCGAGGGCGACTCGGCCCTGCGACACTCCCGTCGCGCACCACACGGCGGAGTGGTTGCGTGAGTGGTCGTAGAACACCCACGCGCACGCGTCACTGCGGCAGATCTTCAGCCGCTCCCAGGTGCCATCCCGCTGAGCGTCGTGCACCCGGCTCAGCAGCATGCCGGTGATTCGCTCGGCCGACCTGCCGACCGGCTCGAAGCCGAGCCGACCGGCTCCGTCCGCCCTGAGGGCATAACGCAGTCCGGCCGCCACCTTCGCCACGCACTCGACCGCGCGCACCCTCGCTCCCGTATCGCTCCCCGTGTGCACCAGGTCACTCGCTTGCGCCGCACCGCTACTGAGCCCGATCGCCGGCGGCAACGGGGGCCTGGGCCGGACCCACGCCGGCTACCGCTTCCTCGTCACCAGTACCGCCGCCCTCGGCGCGCTCCTCGGCGGCCGGCTGGGCGGAAGGATCGGCCTGCGCGCCGGAGAGCGGACGATGAACAGGAGCACCCCGGGATACGCCGACGCTGATCGACCGCGGCGATAAGGGGGCCCTTCCCCCCAGGTCAGAACCCCTCTGCGGGGCCGGTTCACCACGCCGTCACCCGGCTCCGCGATTGACATGCAGGTAAATGCCTGCATGATGGAGAGGTGAGCAGCGATATGGACAAGGTCTTCAAGGCCTTGGCTGACCCGACCCGCAGGTACCTGCTCGACCGGCTGCACGAGAACAACGGCCAGTCCCTGGGTGAGCTGTGCGAGAGCCTGGCGATGTCACGCCAGTCCGCCACACAGCACCTGGGCCTTCTGGAGGCCGCGAACCTCGTCAGCACCGTCAGGCGGGGCCGGGAAAAACTCCACTACCTCAATCCCGTACCGCTCCACGAGATCCAGGAGCGGTGGATCGACAAGTTCGAGCGCCCGCGCCTCCGGGCACTGAGCGCGCTGAAGGAAAGGGCCGAGGCCGCCATGAGCACCAAACCCGACTTCGTCTACACCACCTACATCCACGCCACGCCCGAGAAGGTCTGGGAAGCCCTGACCGACGCCGAGGCGACCGCCGCCTACTGGGGCCACAGCAACGTCTCCGACTGGCAGGTCGGCTCCTCCTGGGAGCACGTCCGCATCGACGGTTCGGGCGTGGCGGACGTGGTCGGCACCGTGGTGGAGAGCGATCCGCCCAAGCGCCTCGTGACCACCTGGGCCGGCCCCGGCGAGGAGCGCCCCGACGGGCCCTCGAAGGTCACCTTCGACATCAAGGCCCTCGGCGACGTCGTCCGGCTCACCGTCACCCATGAGAACCTCCGCGACGAGGCCGAGAAGCGCCAGGCCGCCGGCGGCTGGTCGACCGTCCTGTCCAACCTCAAGACGTACCTGGAGACGGGCAGCCCCCTCCCCGTGGACCTGTGGGGCCGCCGCTGAGGCACGGATTGCGGTGCCCGGGGAGGGGGCCCGTCAGCGGCCGGTGCGGTGAGCGGGTCCCTGACCAGGCCCCTGACCAGGCCCCTTCGACCGGGGCTGGGGTTCGGGCAGCGCCCCGCCCTCCTCCTCCCAGTCGGCCAGACGCCTGGTCATCGCGTCCTCACGTGAAACGGAATCCGCGTGTCCGAGCCCGGGTGCCCGCTCACCGCGGGCAGCCTTCCTGGACTCGTCCTCACGTCGGCCACCGGTCATGCCTTGCCTCCTGCCCATCCGACACACGGGTACGTGCCCGCACGTGTCCATCAGAGCAGCGCTTTCCCGGCCCCACGACTCCGGTTACCGCAGATGGGTGCCGTGGTCGGCGCGCCGCCAGTCGGTCCGCCCGTCGGTCCGCCAGTCGGTCCGCCCGCCCCCGGTCGGCGCGCCGGAGAGCCGTCAGTCCCGGCAGGTGAGCCGTGCCGGCAGCTTGGCGCTGATCAGGTACGCGGTCTCGCGCTCCCGCGCGCAGGCGGAGTTGTAGTACGAGACGTGCCCGTTCACGTCGGTGACCAGAAGCCGGCTGCCGGCGATCTGGCCGACCAGGCGGCGGGCGCCCGGGAGCGGTGTCGCCGGGTCGTGGGTGTTGGCGGCGACGAGGATCGGCGGGGCTCCGCGGACGATGGTCGGCCGCCACGGGTTGGTCGCCTCGACGGGCCAGTCCGCGCAGGAAGCGGACATGATCCACGCCTCCGCGGCCGCGCCCGTGCGCGGGGCGGCCTTGCGGGCCTGACCCAGCCGGGCCGCGGCGTCGGCGTAGCCGGTGAACTGCGGCGGGAAGTCCAGGCAGGACACGACCGTGTACGGGCTGTCCGGATTGCCGACGTAGCCTCCGCCCTCGACGATGCCGGAGGCGTCGTTGCGGCGGTCCGCGGCGGCCAGCCGTTCGGCCAGCTCGACCCAGGCGTTCACGCCCATCGCATCCTCGAACAGGCGCATCCGCAGGAGCTGTTCGGGCAGGACCATACGGATCCAGTCACCGTTGACGGCTGCGACCTTCGTGCCGGGCGCGGGGATCGGGGTGCGGTCGGCGCGGGCCACGACCCGGTCGTACACCGCGCCCGCGTCCTCGCCGTGCAGTGCGCACGCGCTGTCCTTCGCACACCAGGCGACGAAGCGATTGAACTCGCCCTCCATCTCGGCGGCTTCCTCGCGCAGGAAGCGGGCCGGGCCCGTCGCGTGGTCGACGGGGCCGTCCAGCACCATGGCCCGGATCCGGTGCGGAAAGAGCTGGGCGTAGGTCGCGCCGAGGAAGGTGCCGTAGGACACGCCGTGGTAGTTGATGCGCTCCTCGCCGAGCGCCGCGCGGAAGGCGTCCATGTCGCGGGCGACGGAGACGGTGTCGACGTTGCGGACGAGGTCGCCGTGCCGGGCCAGGCAGCGCTCGCCGCGGGCCCGGCTGTTCCGCTTCATCTCCTCGTACTCGCGGGGGCTCTTGGGGAACACGACCTGGCCGGGGTCGAGGACCGGGCCGCAGTCCAGGGCCTGGCTGCCACCGGTCCCCCGGGGGTCGAGGCTGACGATGTCGAACCGATCCCGCAGCGGCCCCCGGAACAGCGTGTCGGCGGCGCCGTACTGGAGCATCGTCGCCCCCTGCCCGCCGGGGCCACCGGGGTTGAAGAAGAGCGCGCCGACGCGGCGGGCCCGGTCGCGCGCGGGAACCCGGGCGACCTTGACGTCGATCGTTCTCCCCGCCGGCTCCTTCCAGTCCAGCGGAACACGTACCGTGCCGCATTGAACGGGAGAGACGGGAGAGACGGGAGCGGGGGAACCCTCGCTGCACGGCTTCCAGTCCACGGGGGAGGCGGCGGCCGGTAAGGATGCGCTCGCCACCGCGGTCGGTGGGGCTGCAGGAGCCGCGTGAGCGGCGGGAGTGAGCGTGGCCGCCAGCAGCGCCAGGGCAGTGGCGCCCAGGGTCACGCCGTGTCGCACGGCACGCGGCGTACGCCGGTCTTGATGGGTCATGCGCCCATCCCAGCCCCGTTGCGATCAAGAGGGCAAGACCGGTTCCTCCCCGGACAGCCAATCCCGGCCACGCGCCCTTCTCCGCCTTCGCGCGAGGCGCCGAGCAAGAGCTATCCGTCGCCGAGGAGGGCGAAGGCGAAAGCGAGGCGGCGGTCGAGCCAGTCGGCTTTGATCGTGACCGACTGGCTGCCCTCGGAGGTCATGAGCCCGCGGGTGCCGGCCGCGACCCCGGGGCGCAGGATCACCCGCCGCATCCGCAGGCGATAGCGGGCTCTGCTTCGCCGGCGGCTCGGTTGTCGTCAGCGGCTGCCGGGGTGGCGGCGCAGCAGGCGTCGCCGTCACCGGTGCCCTGTACGGGGCTCTTGCCGAGGGTGGTGGCGTCGGCCTTGACGACGTAGACCTCCCAGGGCTCGCGGCCGGGGCCGTGGACCCAGACCTTGTCCTGGAGGGCGTAGCAGCAGGAGGTGTCGTTCTCCTCGTAGGTGGCCAGGCCGGATTCCTGTTCCACCGGCTGCTGCCGGAGATGACCGACCGTCTCGCCGGGATCCTCACCCGCCCCGCCGGGCAGCCCCTGCCCGAGCCGGCCGAAGCGCCGTCGTGACCGGCCCGAGCACCGCCCCCGTGGCGGCCCGGCTGTCCTTCTTCGACCGCTACCTCGCGGTGTGGATCCTGGCCTCGATGGGCGCCGGTCTCGGCCTGGGCCGCCTCGTCCCCGGGCTGGGGGACGCACTGGCGAAGGTCACCGTCACCGGCGTCCCGCTGCCGATCGCGCTCGGCCTGCTCGTGATGATGTACCCGGTGCCGGCCAAGGTCCGCTACGACCGCCTCGACACGGTCACCCGCGACCGCCGCCTCCTCGTCCCGTCACTGGTGATCAACTGGGTCGTAGGCCCGGCGGTGATGTTCGCCCTGGCCTGGCTGTTCCTGCCGGACCTGCCCGAGTACCGCACGGGCCTGATCATCGTGGGTCTCGCCCGGTGCATCGCCATGGTGATCATCTGGAACGACCCGGCCTGCGGCGACCGCGAGGCCGCCGCCGTCCTGGTCGCGCTCAACAGCGTCTTCCAGGTGATCGCGTTCTCCGCGCTCGGCTGGTTCTACCTCTCCGTCCTGCCCGGCCTGCTTCCTCGGCATCCCGCTCGACGCCGGCTGCCTCACCCGCCGCCTGGACTGGAAGCTCGACGACCCGGCCGGCCAGGGCGTCGACGCGGTCCGCCCGATCCGCGACGACATCGAACAGCGCGTCCGCAACCTGCTCACCGAACTCGGCGTCCGGGCCCGCGCATGACGTCGGGCCGGGGCGCCATGTCGCACTCCGGGACGCCGCCGCCTCCCGATCCTCCCCCGGGTCCCTTCTGCTACGCCTTGTCGTAGGCCGCCCACCGTTGCAGAGCGAACCCGTCGCCCTCCTTGCGGACTTCCATGGCGCCCGCTCCGGCGAGGTGTGCGGGGAAGACCAGTTCGCGTTCGGCTGCGGACCGTTCCAGGATGCGGCGGCGGCTGGCCGCTGCCTGGTCCTGGTCGAGGCAGAAGCAGCTGTTGCAGGAGGGGTGGAGGAGCTGCACCGGGCTGTGCAGCAGGTCGCCCACGAAGACGGCCCGGTCGGTCCCGGAGGTAAGGCGCAGGACGGACGAGCCCGGCGTGTGGCCGGGTGCGGGCTCCAGCGTGAGGTGGTCGTCGATGCGGTGGACGCCTTCCCACAGTACGGCCCGGCCGGCCCTGTGGATGGGCGCGATGCTGTCCTCGTAGAGGAGCCGGTCCTCCTCCCGCAGCCCGTTCCCGTATCCGTTGTCCGGGCCGTAGTGGAAGTCGTCGGCGGCCGGGATGAGGTATTCGGCATTGGGGAAGGTCGGTGTCCACTCCCCCTCAGCGCCTGCGCTCGTGGTGTTCCAGCCGACGTGATCGACGTGGAGATGGGTGTTGACGACGACGTCGACGTCCTCCGGGCGGATGCCGGCCTGCGCCAGCCGGCCGAGGAAGTCGCCCTGCCAGTGGTGGAAATGCGGGGAGTCGGGCCGCTCGCGGCCGTTGCCCACGCCGGTGTCGACGAGGACGGTGCGCCCGCCGCTGCGCAGCACCCAGCTCTGCAGCGCCGACACCGCCCTGTCGGTGTGCGGCTCCCAGTGGTCCGGCGCCAGCCAGTCCTCGTTGTTCCTCCACGTCTCGGTGGTGGTTCCGGGGACGAGGCCCCGGGCCGGCAGCAGCGGGCCCTGCCACTCCACCACCCGGATGACCTCGACGTCCCCGAGCATCAGCCTCTGAACACCCTGCACGTTTTCGCTCTGCGCATCCTCGCTCTTCATGTCCTCGACCCTAGGGACAGGGATCTGAGCCTCTCAATGATTGTTCTGCTCGTCCGGATACGCCGGCGTCTCAAGCCTGATGGCCCTCGGCGATACCCTGACAGCCATGGACGTGGTCAGCGACGCACTCTCCGCCGTACGCCTCGGGCGCCCCTTCTCCGACCGGGTACGGGCGAGCGGCAGCTGGTGCGTACGCATGCCGTCGTACGACGGGGCCGGGTTCCACGTCGTCCTGGAAGGCTCCTGCTGGCTGCTGGCCGACGGAGGCTCCCCGGTCCGCCTCGGCGCGGGTGACGCGGTGCTGCTCCCGCACGGTACCGGCCATGTGCTCGCCGATTTCACGCTCGACGCGGCGGCCGCGGAGAAGGCGGTGCCGTTCGAGCAGTGGCGCGACGAACCCGCAACGCAGGACGACACGGGCCGCAGCGACAGCGACGTGGAGATGCTGTGCGGCAAGTACCGGCTCGACCGCAGCCGCGTGCACCCGCTGATGGCGGAACTGCCGAAGGTCGTCCATCTGCCGAACCGCGTGGGCAGCCACCCCGAACTCCGCGCCGCCATCGCCCTGCTGGGCGGCGAGCTGGATGCACGGCGGGCCGGGGCGGACACGGCTCTGCCGAGCCTCCTCGACCTGCTCCTCGTCTACATGATCCGCTCCTGGATGGCCGAGAGTACGGCCGGAGCCTGGCCCGGCGCGCTGAGCGACGACGTGACGGCCGCCGCGCTGCGCGCACTGCATGCGGACCCGGCCGCGCCGTGGACCAACGAGCGCCTGGCCGCCGCCGCGGGCGTCTCCCGGCCCACGCTGGCCCGCCGGTTCACGGCCATCGTCGGCCGCCCGCCGATGGCGTACCTGACGTGGTGGCGCCTGACCCTCGCCGCCACCCTGCTCCGCGACACCCCGGACACGCTCACCACCGTCGCCCGCCGCGTCGGTTACGGCAGTCCGTACGCGCTCTCGCACGCCTTCAACAGGGAGTTCGGGACGACGCCGGGGCGGTATCGGGCCCAGGCGCAAGCCCAGGCGCAGGCGCAGGGGCAGGCACAGGCAGAGGGGCAGGGGCAGGGGCAGGGGCAGGCACGGCTACAAGGCAGTCACTGAACACGCCGGTCGCCACTGATGCTGTACACATCACCCGATCGCAGGCTGCTCGGAGTGATGCCCTCCTCGCGTTCGCCGATGACGGTGACGGACACCCGTGAATCGGGCTGCCAGTACGTGCGGTACTGCGGCGCCTGAACATGCGGGATCTCCAGGAGCGACGTTCCGCGTTCCCGCAGGAGCCTCTGCAGCTTTTCGAAGCGCAGTCTGCGGTCGAAGCGCCCGTACCGGGCCCGGATCGTCCCGTTGACGGCCTTGCTGTCCCCGCGCGCCAGTCGGTGCACCTGCAGGGTGAAGTGGTGGCCGGACCACGAACAGGCCGGGGACTCCCGGTCCCAGAAGAACTCCGCCATGCCGTAATCGCGGCACAGGTAGTGGTGGTCGAAGGAGTTCTCGGCGAAATCCGGTCCCAGGATCTCCGTAACCCGGTCAGGGGTGTCGGTCGGCTTCGCGCCGAGCACGGTTCCGGAGGTCACGACGTTCATGTAGAACGCCAGAGAATACGGGGTCAACTTTCCGTTCCCAGGTCGATTCGGCCGGCATCGTGCCGACGCAGGGCCGGCATCGTCCGGGCACCGTGCCACCCTCGCGGCGCTGCGGGCGGATGCTCCCCTCATGGTGCGGCATCTTCGCGAACCCGTTGCCCTGCTTATCCCCTGCCCTGCCGGACGACGGCTTCTAGACTCCCGGCCATGACCACGTCGATGACTGCAGGAGATTCGCTCGCCACCAGCCAACGATCCCTGGGGGACCCGGAGGTCCGCCACCCGCTGTGGCCGCCGCTGGTCGCGGGGTGCCCCACCACGAGCACCGACACGATCGCCCACCCGCTCGAAGTGGACTACGCCTACGACAAGGCGAGTTCGGCGCTGTTCACCGCTGCCGGCTCCGACACCGCCCCCGGGGCCGGCGCCGGTCACAACCGGTGGGCTCCACTGCTGCCCCCGCTGCTCGCGCCCGGCCTCGGGGAAGGCGGCACCCCGCTGATCGGCATCGGGGACGGCGTCTTCATCAAGGATGAATCCCGCAACCCCACATGGAGCCACAAGGACCGGCTCAACCGGGTCACCACCAGCGCCGCCGTCGGTGTCGGAGCGAGCGGCATCGTCGTCGCCTCCTCCGGAAATCACGGCGCGTCCGCCGCCGCGTACGCGGCGCGTGCCGGGCTGCGCTGCGTCGTGCTCGCGTCCGCGGACGTGCCGCCCGCGGTCGCCTCTTTCCTGAACGCCTACGGGGCGCTGGTCCTGCCCGTGCCCGCTGCCGACCGCTGGCCGCTGATGCGGCTGATCGTCGACCGCACGGGCCTGCACCCGGTCAGCAACCTCGCGGTGACGCACACCGGTCACCCCTTCGGCGCCGAGGGCTACAAGACCGTCGCGTACGAGATCTTCGCCGACCTCGGCGTCCCCTCGGCGGTGTTCGTGCCCACCGGCTACGGAGAACTGCTCTTCGGCGTCTGGAAGGGGTTCACGGAACTGCACCGGCTCGGCCTGGCGGAGAGCGTCCCGCGCATCCACGCCTGCGAGCCCGCCCTCGGCGGCCCGCTCCACGCCGCCCTGCGCCAAGGGGTCCCGGCCACCCGGGTCGACGTCGGCGACTCGGACGCGTACGGCATCGACTGCCCGGTCGGCAGCATCCGGGGCGTACTGGCCGTGCGCGGGAGCGGCGGCAGCTCGCTGCTGGTCAGCGACGAGCAGATGCGGGCCGCCCAGGCGGAGCTGGCCGGCCACGGCCTGTGGGCGGAGCTCTCGGCCGCCGCGGGGCTGGCCGGCCTGCGCAGTGCGGGGCAGGAGGTGGAGCGGGAAGGGCCGGTCGTCTGCATCTCCACGTCCAGCGGCTTCAAGGACCGCGGCGTGGGCGCGTCGCCGGAGCTCACCACTCCCGTCGATCCTTCCTGGGACGAGGTGTCCCGGCGGCTGCGCGCTGCAGGAATCCGCGACTGACGAGATGCGCCGGGAAGGCCGGGGCCCCTGCTCTGGGCGCTCGACGACGCCAGGGGCGGACGCAGGGGATTCCGCATGACGGACGAGCGTGCCGCCGCGCTCCGCCGGTGCTTCCGTACGCCACCGCGGATTCCGCTGCGAGCGGCCTCCCTGCCCGACGAGGGGGAAGGCTGGGAAAGGGCCCGGCAGGCGCGGCGACGCACGCCGACGGGTCGGCCGGCTCGGACGGGTCCGGTGGCTCCGACGGCGGGTGCGGCGGAGGCGGATGAGCAGGGCCCGCTGAGCGAGTCCGGCCGAAGGGGAGCCGGCTGAAACCGGCGGAGTACGCACGAACAAGTAGTGCAGGTCTATGGATGCACCGATGGCGTGCCGAGTGTCTGAATTGCACGCTGCGCACGTCGGCAAAAGGGATACGCGCGCGTCACTCCTGCCGGATGTGTAGGGCGGGGGAATCCGCGGGCAGCCATGACGGAGAGGAGGATGTGACATGGAGTGTCCGCGGCTGTACGACGTCACCGATCTACCGGCCCTGGAATTCGACCCCTTTCTCTGGGAATCCCTGAAAGACGCCCCGGTTTCCCGGATCCGGCTCCCGCACGGCGACGGGGACTGCTGGCTCGTGACCCGGCACGCCGACGTGCGGTTCGTCACCTCGGACCGGCGGTTCAGCCGGGACATCGTCGGGCGGTCCATCCCGAAGATGACCAAGCACTTCATCCCGCTCGACAGGGCCGTCAGCTTCGTGGACCCGCCCGATCACGCACGCGTGCGCGCGGTGGTGGCGCCCGCCTTCACCCAGCGCCGCATGGACCAGCTGCGCCCTCGCGCCCAGGCCGTACTCGACCGCCTGGTCGACGGGTTGCTCGACGCCGGTCCGCCCGCCGACGTCATCCGTCACGTCACCTCGCCGTTCCCCCTGGCGGTGATCAGCGACCTGCTCGGCGTCCCGGAGGCCGACCGCATCCGCGTGCGCGACTGGGCCCAGACCCTGCTGTCGAGGGCGTCGGACCACGCGGCGGCCGAGCGCGCCAGGCAGGTGCAGCAAGCGGCCAGGGCGTACTTCCGCGAACTGGCCGCCCTGCGCCGGGCCGAGCCCCGGGACGACCTGATGAGCGCGATGGTGGCCGCCGTCGACGAAGGCCGCATCGACGAGGAGGAACTCCTCGCGCTGGCCACCCTCATGGGGCTCAACGGCTGGCACGCGGTCCGCAACAACGCCTCCAACATGGTGTACACGCTGCTCACCGAGAAGGGGCTGATGGACAGGCTGCAGTCCGAGCCCGCGCTGGTGCCGCAGGCGGTGGAGGAGTTGCTGCGCTGGATCCCGCACAAGCACGGGGTGGGGCAGCCGCGGGTCGCCACCGAGGACGTCGAAGTGGGCGGCGTGCTGATCCGTCAGGGGGAGTTCGTCTACGTCTCCTACGTCGCGGCCAACTGGGACGAGCAGGTCTACCCCGATCCCGGTCGCATCGACGTGGACCGCCAAGGCCCGCCGCACGTGGCCTTCGGGCACGGACCGCACTTCTGTGTGGGTCCCATGCTGGCCCGCATGGAGTCGGAGCTGCTGCTGGCCACTCTGGCCCGCCGCCTGCCCACCATGCGGCTGGCCACGCCGCAGGCGGAGGTGCGGTGGCAGACCGAGGTGCTGATCCGGGGGCCGGTGGCCCTGCCGGTCACTTGGTGAGCGGGCGTTCCCGGAAACCCGCCATGTCCCAGAAGGCCCCAGCGTTCCGCGGAGGGCCCCCGAAGGCCCGGTGGGTCCCTGCAGCCACCGGGCCTTCGGGGCCCTCCAGCCCCTGCGGTCCCTGCAGCCCCTCCAGCCCGCCTGGATAGCATCGCTGCATGACACACGCATCATTGCGCCGTTCCATAGTGCCGGCAGCGGCCCTGACCCTGGCCCTCGCCGCGCTCCTGGGCCCGGCCGCCGCCGGTGCGGCCGCGGCCACGGCCGCTTCTCCCGCCGGGCAGGCCGCCGTTCGCCCCACCGCCTCGGACCGCGACGTGGTCGCCGGCCTGGAGCGGTACGCCCACCCGCTGCGCACCGCCGAGCCCGGCGGGCCGGCGGGCGACCTGGCCGCGTTCGCGTCGATGACGCGCGGTGCGTCCATCGTCGGCTTCGGCGAGGCCTCGCACGGCTCGAAGGAGGTGTTCACGGTGAAGGACCGGCTGTTCAGGCAGCTGGTCCGGCGCGAGGGCTTCTCCGCCTACGCCATGGAGATCAGCTGGTCGGCGGCCACGCGGCTGAACACGTACCTCCTCACGGGCAAGGGCGACGTCCGGCAGATCATGCGGGAGGAGTTCCAGGACGGGTACTCCCTGCTCAACACGGAGGAGCTCGCCCAGCTCTTCGACTGGATGCGGGAGTACAACCGCACCGGCTCGCACAAGATCCGGGTCGTGGGCATGGACTTCTCCGACGCCGACCCGGAGCAGTACGAGCGCATCCTCACCTGGGCGGAGGGCAACGAGCCCGCCCTCGCGCCCGAGCTCCGACGCCACTACGCCGCGCTGCGCGCCCTGCCCACCGGCGTGGCCGCGCGCATGGCGGCGTACAACGCGCTGCCGCTCGCGGAGCGGAAGGCGATCGCCAAGGACGCGGAGGCTGCCTACCAGCTGCTGTCCAAGGCCGGGAAGCAGGACCCCTGGGTGCTGCAGGAGGCCCGGATCCTCTCGCACATGGCCACGGAGTACACCGTGGACTGGAGCGACCCGGCCCAGGCGAAGGCCGCCAGCCGCCACCGCGACCGGACCATGGCGGAGACCGCCGTGTGGTGGCAGCGGCAGACCGGCGAACGGATCGTGGTCTCGGCCCACAACGGGCACGTCTCCTACGAGTCCGCGGTGCCCGAGTACTACCCGGTCACGATGGGCGCGGACCTGCGCGAGCTCGCGGGCCGCGACTACCTCGCCGTCGGGACCTCCTTCTACGGGGGCGACTACCGCGCCAAGACGGCGACGGGCGAGTCGGGGACGTACAGCGTCGGCCCGGCCGCGCCCGGCAGCAACGAGTACACCCTCGACCAGGTGCGCCACCGCGACTTCTACGTCGACCTGCGCGCGGCCGGCCGCAACCCGGCCGTCAAGAGCTGGCTGAACACCGAGCGCCCGACGTTCGTCGTCCCCGGCCGGTACCCCAACGACCCGACGCCGCCGCTCGCTCTCGGACGCGCCTTCGACATCGTGGTGCACCTGCACCACGTACAGGCGTCCGTGGCGGTGCCGCCGCAGCCGAAGTAGTCACCGGCCGCCATGGTTTCGCCTTCCTCCTTCCGTCACCCGGGCGGGTGACGGAAGGAAGATGTCCCCCGTCCGCCTCACTACCCTCGGGTCCGTTCCGAGGTCACGGTGCGGTGAGGGAGACGGCCGATGCAGTCGCAGCCCGATGAACCATCAGATTCACCCGGTTCACCCGGCCGGCACGAGAAACGTGCCGTGCTCGACCCCTGGCGGAGCCGCTACGCCGCCCGCACGGACGGAATGATCGCCTCCGAAGTACGGGCCCTGTTCGCCGTGGCGGCCCGCCCGGAGGTCGTCTCCCTGGCCGGCGGGATGCCGAACGTCGCGGCGCTGCCGCTGGAGACCGTCAGCGCCGTGATGGCCGACCTCGTCCTGCAGCAGGGGACGGTCGCCCTCCAGTACGGCTCCGCGCAGGGCGTCCGGTCGTTACGCGAGAGCATCTGCGACGTCATGGCCCTCGAAGGCATCACCGCCGCACCGGACGACGTGGTCGTCACCAGCGGCTCGCAGCAGGCCCTGGACCTGGTCGCCAGGATCTTCCTCGACCCGGGCGACACCGTGGTCACCGAGGCCCCCACCTACGTGACGGCGATCAACACCTTCGCCGCGTACCAGGCCCGTATCGCCCACGTCCCGATGGACGGCGACGGAGTCGTCCCCGAGGCCCTGGCCGACGCCTTCGCCCGCCTGCACGCCCAGGGGCGCGCCCCCAAACTCTTCTACACGGTGCCGACGTTCCAGAACCCCGCCGGAGTGACCCTCTCGGCCGCGCGGCGCCACCAGGTCCTCGAAGTCTGCCGCCGCGCCGGGGTGCTGATCCTGGAGGACAACCCGTACGGGCTGCTGCGCTACGACGGCGAGCCGGTGCGCGCCCTGCGTGCCGACGCGGCCCGCGGGCACGACGTGGTCTACCTCGGTTCGTTCTCCAAGACCTTCGCCGCGGGGCTGCGCGTCGGCTGGGCCCTCGCGCCCGCCGCCGTCCGGGACAAGCTGGTCCTGGCGGCCGAGTCCGCGATCCTGTCCCAGTCCCCGTTCACGCAGCTCGCCGTCGACCGCTACCTGCGCACCGAGCCCTGGCCGGACCAGATCAAGGTCTTCCGGGAGATGTACCGCGAGCGCCGCGACGCGATGCTCGACGCCCTCACCGCACACATGCCCCCGGGCGTGACCTGGACGACCCCGGCCGGAGGCTTCTTCGTCTGGGCCACCCTCCCCGACGGGCTGGACGCGAAGGCCATGCTGCCGCGGGCGACCGGCGCCCGTGTCGCCTACGTACCCGGTGCCGGCTTCTTCGCCGACGGCAGCGGCCGGACGAACATGCGCCTGTCGTTCTGCTACCCGCCGCCTGAACGCATCCGCGAAGGGGTCCGGCGGCTGGGCGACGTCATCGCCGGTGAGATCGCCCTCAGGGAGACGAGTGCGTCTCATGTCCCACGCGTCACCCCTGGATCGCTGCCGGCACAGAACCGACGAGTCCGCCGTCGATGACGAGGTCCTGGCCGGTGATGTACGCGGCGTCGTCCGAGGCGAGGAACGCCACGGCCGCCGCGACGTCGCCGGGATGGCCGAGGGAGCCCAGGGGCACCTCCGCGACGTTGCGCGCCTCGGCGTCGGGCGTGGGCGTCGCCTTCCGGTACATCTCGGTGTCGATGTAGCCCGGGCTGACGGAGTTGACCCGGATGCCGCGGGGGGCGAGATCCGCGCCCAGCGTACGGGCCAGGTTGTGGACGGCGGCCTTGCTGGCGGAGTAGACGGACGCCACGGACAGCCCGCGGTGCAGGGTCCAGGAGGCGTTGATGACGACGGCACCGCCGTCCCGCAGCAGCGGCAGCGCCTTGTGGACGGTGAAGAAGACGCCCTTGAAGTTGACGTCGACGACGTGGTCGAAGTCGGCCTCGGTGATCTCGGCGGCCGGCTTGAACACCCCGACGCCCGCGTTGGCGAACACCGCGTCGAGGTGGCCGCGCCAGGTCTCCGTGCGCCGCATGAGGTGGTCGAGGTCGGCCTGCGAGGCCACGTCCGCGCGGACGGCGAGGATGCGCTCCGGGGCGGCGCCGAGCCGTGCGACGGCGGCGTCGAGGCGCGTCCGGTCACGCCCGGTGATGACGACGTACGCGCCCTCGTCGAGGAGCCGCTGTGCGGTGGCGAAACCCATGCCGCTGGTGCCGCCGGTGATCAGGACCGTCTTGTTGGTGAATCGCTTCATGCCGACGATCTTCAAGTGGGGCGGCCCGGGTCGGAAGGGTCGGCTGAGCCTGGGTCCGACACCACCACCCTGAGGCCGCGTCAGGCAACCTGAAGCCGCATCAGGCGGTGCGCGGTGATGCCGGGAGCTCAGCCCGCGAGCACCTCCGGCGTGGACAGCAGGGCCTCCAGCCGTGAGCCGGTGTCCGTGTCCGGTGCGGGGGTGTACAGCAGCAGCCGGTGACCGGGCAGGTCGGACAGCGGCAGCGTGGTGTACTCGAAGGTCAGCTGCCCCGCCTCCGGGAGGTCGAGCACCTTGATGCCGTGGGCGGCGCTGCCGACGGGGTGCTCCGCCCAGATGCCGGCGAACGCGGGGCTCGCGGCGCACATGTCGGCGGCGAGCCGGCCGAACTCGGGATCGTCCGGGTAGCGGGCGGCGTCCGTCCTGAACTGGCCGACGATCGCCCGCGCCGCGTCCTCCCAGCGGTGCAGCGCCGTACGGTGGCGGGCGTTGGTGAAGAAGCTCACCAGACAGTTGTGGGCGCCCTCGTCGTAGCCGAACACCACGCGGGCGGCGCGGTTGACCACGACCAGGTTCCAGTGCCGGTCGATGACGTAGGCGGGCCTCGGCAGCCAGCCGTCGATCACGCGCCGGAGCCCGGAGGGGACCTCCCGGTCGGACGCGGGCGCCTGGGGCGGGTTGAGGCCGGCGAGCAGGTACAGGTGTTCCCGCTCGGCGGCGTCGAAGCGCAGTACGCGCGCGATGGCGTCCAGCACGTCGGCCGACACGTTGATCTCGCGCCCCTGCTCCAGCCACGTGTACCAGGACACCCCGACCCCGGCGAGCACCGCCACTTCCTCGCGGCGCAGGCCGGGGGTGCGGCGTCCGCCGCCGGGCGGCATTCCCACGTCCTCGGGAGTCAGGCGGGACCGGCGCGAGCGCAGGAATTCACGTATCTCGGCGCTGCGTCGCTGACGCGCCTCTGCGGGGAGCCGGGAGATGTCCATCCGGCGATCTTAGGCACCGTCACCGGCCGGGGCCCGGCCCGGGCGGAGGGGTCAGGAGATGTCGCAGGAGAGATCCCAGGAGAGGTCAGGTGAGGTCTATGACCGCCTTGCCGTGCAGGCGGCGTTCGAGGAGCAGGCCGACGGCGTCGGCGGCCGCGTTCCACGGGCCGCGCCAGGCGATCCGGGGTTCGAGTTCTCCGGAGGCGACGAGGTCGGCCAGGAAGGTCAGGTCGGGGCCGAGTCCCGTGCAGCGCAGCAGGAAGAAGCTGGTCAGCGAACGGTCGTGTCCGGTGGGGGCGCCGGAGAAGGCGGCGGGCGGGAAGGTGTCGGGGGCTTGTGCGGCGCGGCCCACCGAGACGAGGGTGCCGTGTTCGGCGAGGCGGGCGTAGCCCTCGACCAGGTGGCGTCCGCCGACCATGTCGATGACTCCGTGGACAGGTTCGGCGAGGGCTTCGGGGCCGGTCACGATCTCGTGCGCGCCGAGGGCGCGCAGGCTGTCGCCGTGCGTGCGGGGGTCGCCGGTGGAGGCGATGACGTGGGCTCCGCCGCGGCGGGCGAGCTGGACCGCGTACCGGCCGACTCCCCCGGTGGCGCCGGTGATCAGGACGCGCTTGCCGAGGATCGGCCCGAGTCGCCGCAGGGCGCGCAGGGCGCTGGCGCCGGCGACGGGGACGGTGCTGACGGCGCCGAGGTCGGTGCCGGCGGGGACGGTGCCGATGAGATCGGTGTCGACCGCGCGCAGCTCCGCCCAGGCGCCGTCGGGGGCGAGCGTGACCACGGGCGTGCCGGCGGCGGGCCCGGAGCCGTCGGCCGCGGCGCGTTCCACGACACCGGCGGCGTCCCAGCCGAGTACGGCTCCGGCGGGCGCCTCGGCCAGGGCGTGCTGGACCTCGCCGAAGTTGAGTGAGGTCGCGGCGACGCGGACGAGTGCCTGGTGCGGGGCGGGTTCGGGCTCCGGTGCCTCGCCCAGGCGCAGGCGGCCGGGGGCGGCGGGGTCGACGAGGAGTGCGCGCATGGAGGGTCAGGCCTTTCGGGATCGGCTTCGGGATCGACTGTGTGCCGAGAGATTGTGCCACTCAGTGGCATTAACCTACAGGTGGCATTAGCGCCCTCGCTACACTGGCCGTGATGGCAACCACCGGCGCACCTGGCACACCTGACACATCCGGCGCTCCCGACACACCTGCGGGCGCACCCGCGGCCGCGCCTGCGCCCGCAGAGCGCCTCCCGCTGCGCGAGCGCAAGAAGCTGCGCACCCGTCAGGCGCTGATCGACACCGCCCTGGAGCTGTTCACGGAACGGGGCTTCGACGGGGCGACGCTGGACGAACTGTGCGACGCGGTCGAGGTCTCCAAGCGCACGTTCTTCCGCAACTTCGCCAGCAAGGAAGACGTGGCGATGGCGCCGACCCAGGATCTGTGGGCGGCGTTCCTCGACGACCTGGAGACCCGCGAGCCGGGCACACCGGGCGCAGCGGGCGGTCCGGGCGGCCCGGGCGGCCCGGGCGGCCCGGGCGGCGAAACGGTCCTGGAGATGCTGCAGGCATCGGTGTTCGCGGCCCTGGAGCGGATGACCGACGAGGGATGGACGCGGCGCGTCCGCCTCAGCCGCCGCCTGGCCGCCGAGACGCCGTCCATGGACGCCCACGGCCTGCACTTCTGCGACCGCACGGCCCGCGCCGCGGCCGAGACCCTCCGGCACCGGCTCCGCGTCGAGGACCCCCGCGACGACCTGCGCCTGCGCCTGGCCCTCGACTTCCTCGTCGCCGCCTGTCACTACGCGATGGATACGTGGGTGTCCCTCCCGGGCGACCCGGGCCGCAACGCCTTCGCCGCCGAGCTCGGCACCGCCTTCGCCGCGATTCCGGGAGCCCTGACGCTCCAGGCGACGCCGGCGACTACCGCGCACTGACCGCACCACGGCCGAGCCGGACGGCTGACGGCTGACGGCTCGGCTGACGGCTGACGCACTGTCCACGCCGTCGGGCCCCGGGGCCGGGCAACGCCGGGTCGTCAACTGCCGGTATGAGAAGGCGCCGGGCCTCGTGAAGGCGCGCGGCGCCCGCCGGTCAGAACGGCACGCCGCTGTCCGAGTGGTAGCGGCCGCGCCCGTCGTTCTCCTCGCACCACTTCTCATAGCTGCGGCGCGCCGATTTCCTGCGGCCGCTCCTGCCGCCGCCCGCGAGGCCCCCGATGAGCAGGAAGGGCATGAACAGGATCGCGGCGATGGCGAAAGCGGTCATGAGAAGGCCGAAGATCACGGCGAGGATGAACTTCGCCGAGAAATATCCGCATACGGCGAGCCCGGCGATGACCACGATCTTCCATGCGACCGGAAGTTTCGCGAAGCGGGCCAGGAGCACGTCCTTCCGTGCCGCCAAGCGTGTTCTGACGCGGCGTTTCACAGCGATCCCCCGATCTCCGCCCGGCCCGGACTCATCAGCCGGGCCTGCGACCGGAAGTCTGGCAGCAACCGCCCGGGCATTGCGGGGAGTTCATTGACTCCGTCATCCGCAAACCCGTTCGGGTCGAGCGGCGGGCCACCGCCTGCCGTCAGGCGCGGGAGACGAGCTTGCGGAGGCCGTAGGCGGCCGCCCCCGTCGCCAGGACCGCGGCTCCGGCCGCCACCGACGTCACGGGCAGGGCGAACGCCAGGGCCGCGCAGCCGGTCAGGCCGATGACCGGGACCGGCCTCGGCGGGCGCCCCTCCTCCAAGGTGAGGGTCCACGCGGCGGCGTTGGCGACGGCGTAGTACGCCAGGACGGCGAAGGAGGAGAAGCCGATCGCGTCCCGTACGTCCACCGTCGCGGCGAGCACCGCGACGACCGCCCCGACGGCGAGTTCGGCGCGGTGCGGGACGCCGAAGCGGGGGTGGACGGCCGCCAGGGCGTGGGGCAGGTGGCGGTCGCGGGCCATGGCGAGGGTGGTGCGGGAGACGCCCAGGATCAGGGCGAGCAGGGAGCCGAGGGCGGCGACGGCCGCGCCGGCGCGCACGACGGGCACGAGGGCGGGCGCTCCGGACAGGCGCACGGCCTCCGCCAGCGGTGCGGTGGCCTCGGCGAGCCGGCCGGGGCCGAGGACGGACAGCGCCGCGGCGGTGACGGCCGCGTACACCACGAGGGTGATGCCCAGGGCGAGCGGGATCGCGCGGGGGATGGTGCGGGCGGGTTCGCGGACCTCCTCGCCGAGGGTCGCGATGCGGGCGTACCCGGCGAACGCGAAGAACAGCAGCCCGGCCGCCTGCAGCATCCCGCCCGCGCCGGCGTCCGCGCCGATGTGCAGGCGGCCGGCTTCCGCCGTTCCGCCGGTCAGGCAGGCGGTGACCACTGCCGCCAGGACCGCCAGGACGACGGCGACGATCGCCCGGGTCAGCCGGGCGGACTTCTGCACTCCGGCGTAATTCACCGCCGTCAGCGCCACCACGGCCGCCACCGCGACCGCATGGGCCTGACCCGGCCACGCGTACGTCCCGACCGTCAGGGCCATGGCCGCGCAGGAAGCGGTCTTGCCCACGACGAAGCCCCAGCCGGCCAGGTAGCCCCAGAAGTCGCCGAGGCGCTCGCGGCCGTAGACGTATGTTCCGCCCGAGGCCGGGTAGCGGGCGGCCAGCCGCGCCGAGGAGGTGGCGTTGCAGTACGCCACCAGCGCGGCCAGGGCCAGAGCGGGCAGCAGGGCGGATCCGGCGGCGCCGGCTGCCGGCCCGGGCGCGGCGAAGATCCCCGCCCCGAGCATGGACCCCAGGCCGATGACCACCGCGTCGAAGACGCCCAGCCGCCGCTTCAACCCGCCTGCGTCGGCCGGATCCGGAGCCGCATTCATCGTCCGCCCTTCCCCGGAGCCCCGGCGGGCCCCATGCGCCATGGGTACCGAATACCGGCGCACGCTACCGGAGCGGGACGTCCGGCCGGAGCTCACCACCGGGGTCCCCTTTCCCCCATCGGGGTGGTTTCGGGCCGGTCGCGGCGCCGCTGCCCGTGTTCCTGCGATTGCCTCTCGCACACCGCAGCAGACACCACAGCAGGCATCGCAGCAGACATCGCAGCAGAGCTTCAGGGGGCGCCATGGCAGACGGGACGGTTCTGTTCGCAGTACGGGAGAACTCCGGGGACGGGGGCGCCGGGGCCGATCAACTGCGCCGCATCCAGAAGGAGTTGGAGGCGTCCGGTTACGAAGTGCGCTGGGCCTCCACGAGCGACGGCGCCCGGGCGGTGCTGCGCACCGAGGCCGGACTGGCCGCCGCCGTCGTCGACTGGGGTCTTCCCGGAGCCGGCGAGGAGGACGGCAAGGACGGTGGCGCGGGAGACGGCGAGCCGGGCGGCGCCGGCGTGCTGCGCCAAGTGGGCCGCCGCTTCCAGAACCTGCCGGTCTTCCTGATCACCGCCGGCGAGGACCTCGACCACCTGCCCCTGTGGGTGGCGGAGACCGTCGTCGGCTACATCTGGCCGCTGGAGGACACCGCGCCCTTCATCGCCGGACGGATCGCACGGGCCGCCCGCGGCTACCAGGAGGAGCTGCTGCCGCCGTTCTTCAAGGCGCTGCGCGCGTTCGACGACACGCACGAGTACTCCTGGCACACCCCGGCCCACTCCGGCGGCGTCGCCTTCCTCAAGTCCCCCGTCGGCCGGGCCTTCTACGACCACTTCGGGGAACGGCTGCTGCGCAGCGACCTGTCGATCTCGGTCGAGGAGCTCGGTTCGCTCTTCGAGCACACCGGCCCGGTCGGCGCGGCGGAGCGCAATGCCGCCCGGATCTTCGGCGCCGACCGCACCTACTTCGTCCTGCACGGCGACTCGACATGCGACCGCATGGTCGGGCACTTCAGCGTCACGCGCGACGAGATCGCGCTGGTGGACCGCAACTGCCACAAGTCTGTCCTGCACGGCCTGGTCCTGTCGGGCGCGCGGCCGGTCTACCTGGTGCCCACGCGCAACGGGTACGGGCTGGCGGGGCCGCTGCCGCCCGCCGAGGTCCGGGCACAGTCGGTCGCCGCCCGGATCGCCCGCAACCCGCTGACCCCGGGGGCGGTCTCCCCCGACGCCCAGTACGCGGTGCTCACCAACTCCACCTACGACGGCCTGTGTTACGACGCGCTGCAGGTCGCCCGGGCCCTCGCGCCGAGCACGCCCCGGCTCCACTTCGACGAGGCCTGGTTCGCCTACGCCCGGTTCCACCCCCTCTACGCGGGGCGCTACGGCATGGCGGTGGGCCCCGACACCTTCCCCGAGCCCGAGCGGCCCACCGTCTTCTCCACCCAGTCCACGCACAAGCTCCTGGCCGCGATTTCGCAGTCCGCGATGGTGCACGTCAAGCCCGCGCCGCGGGCGCCGGTGGAGCACGAGCGGTTCAACGAGGCGTTCATGATGCACGGCACCACCTCGCCGCTGTATCCGATGATCGCCTCCCTGGACGTGGCCGCCGCGATGATGGACGGGCCGCAGGGCCGCTGGCTGATCGACGAGGCGGTGGCCGAGGCCGTCCGCTTCCGCCAGACGGTCGTCCGCATCGGCCGGCGCATCGCGGCCGCGGGCGACCGGCCCGGCTGGTTCTTCGGCGTCTGGCAGCCCGCTACGGTGACCGACCCCGCCACCGGCGAGCAGGTGCCCTTCGCCGACGCCCCCGCCGAGCTGCTGCGCAGCGAGCCGTCCTGCTGGCAGCTGGAGCCCGGCGCCGACTGGCACGGCTTCCCCGGCCTGACCGAGGGCTACTGCCTCCTCGACCCCGTCAAGGTCACCCTCACCTGCCCGGGCATCGACGCCTCGGGGCGGATGTCCGACTGGGGCGTCCCGGCCCGCGTCCTCACCGCCTACCTGGCCACCAGGAGCATCGTGGTGGAGAAGACCGACAGCTACACCACGCTCATCCTGTTCTCCATGGGGATCACCAAGGGCAAGTGGGGCACGCTCATGGACGCCCTGATGGACTTCAAGACGCTCTACGACGAGGACGCGCCGCTGGAACGCGTCCTGCCGGAGCTGGTCGAGGCGCACCCGCAGCGCTACACCGGAGGGACCCTGCGCGGCCTGTGCCAGGAGATGCACGACCACCTGCGCGAGACCGACCTGGTCGAGCTGCTCGACACCGCCTTCCAGGACCTGCCCGAGCCCGTCACCCCGCCCCAGCACTGCTACCAGCGCCTCATCCGCGGCGGCACCGAGCGGGTACGGCTGGCCGAGGCGGCGGGCCGGGTGGCCGCCGCCATGGTGACCGTCACCCCGCCCGGCATCCCCGTCCTCATGCCCGGCGAGAGCACCGGCGCGCAGGACGGCCCGCTGCTGCGCTACCTCCAGGCCCTGGAATCCTTCGACCGGCGCTTCCCCGGCTTCCACAGCGAGGCCCACGGCGTCACGCTCGACCCGGACAGCGGCGACTACCTCATCGAATGCGTACGCCGCATCCCGGCCCAGCAGGCCGGGCAGACGGCGGCTGCGTCCGTGCGGGCCGACGACGCGTGAACGGCCTCACGTCGGTCGTGGTCTCGATGATGTGACGGGCCCCGCCCGAGGCCACAGCCATCGGGAGGCGGTGCTTCATCGCCTCCCCCACGGCCAGGAGGGCCGCAGGGCGGCGGCCATGAGCGCGTCCCGGGCCGCGTTCCCGGGAGAGCTTGTGTTGGCGTCGCGCGGTGCGGGTGCCGTACGGTCGCCGGGTGAACGCCGCGACCGCCGAAGGGCTGCTCCACCTCATCGCCGCCGAGCCCGCACTGCTCGCGAGCGCGCCCGCCGACGCGGACGAGTCGGACCTCCACCTCCGCGCACGCGAGGGCCGGCACCTGTGCCTGGGCTGCGGGCAGCCCGCCCGGTGCGCCGTCATCGTCAACTCCAATACGGACGGCCCGCGTTGGCTGGATCTCTGCTCCCCCTGCTGGCAGACGGTGCGCACGGCCAACGTCGTGTACGGCGAGGTGGAGGGCGCCGAGAGGCCCGGAGATGCCGACGGTCAGGCCGGGTCGTAGAACGGTGACCGGCACCCCGCGGGCGGTGAGTCGGCGCGTGACGAGCGGCTCGACGATGTCCGCCGGAACGCGCAAGGCCGTTGCCCGTCCCGGGAAAAACCCTGGCGGGAGGCACGGCGGGCCTGGCAGGATCCTCCGTATGACCTACGGAATCGAGTCCCACCCCGCCTGGTGAGCCCGCAGGAAGAGCGCGGTGCGCTCACCCCTCGGACCTCCCTGTACGCCTATGCCCTGCGCCTTCGGGACGCAGAGCCCGACGGCCGCCCGCCTCGGCGCGGCTACCGCCTGCCGGCCCCTGATCCGGGTCCGGCACCGGCTTCGCCCTCAGAGGCCCCGGCCGTGACCCGGCAGCCCGGCAATCCCGACCGGGCCGAAGCCCGGGCCGCCGCCACGGGCGCCATCGCCCCGCTCCTGAGCGACCCCGACGCACTCCGGGCCGCCGACGAAGTGCACCGTCGCCTCCACGAACTGGGCGCGCAAGTCGCCGACGTCCGCAACGCCCTCGCCGGGCTTCCCCTCGACGACGAGGCGGCGGCCCGCGCCCTCGGGCGCCGCCTGGTCCGTACGGGCACGAGCGCACCGGCCGTGAGCGTCGGGATCGACCTCCTGGCACGCCTCGGCGAGCCGGAGGACGTCGCCTGCCTCACGGTCCTCGGCCTGTTCCGGAGCTTCGCCCGGCCCGTCGTCGCGGCCCTCACCGCCATCGACTGCCCGACCGGCGCCCTCGTGTGGCTGAGCCGCTGCACCGAGGGCCGGGAGCTGCGCCGCCTGGTCGACGCCCTGCTCGCCCGCGACGACCGGGCGGCCCGCGACGGGCTGCTCGCCGTCCCCCTCGACCCCCGTGCCGTGGGGTCCGAAACCGCCCGCAGAATCGCGGAGGCCGTCATGCTCGACGACATCATCAGCAACGATCCCGTCGACGCCCCCACCCTGGCCCAGGCAGGACGCCTCCTGGTCAGGATGGGGCGGGCGGACGACTACCGGCACGAGATCCTCGCCTACGACCGGGCAACGGCCGCGTACGAGGCCTTCGTCACCCGCGCCGCCCAGTTGTCTCCCGGCCTCGACCACTACGCGATCCTGCTCTCCGTCGCCCTCGACCTGCACAGCGGGCCGAGCGTGCTCCTCGGCTGGCGCCCCGGACAGCGCGAGGCGCTCCTGGAGAGTCTGGAGTCCGTACTGACGGCTCCTGCCTGGGCCGCCGTACCCGCCGACTCCGGCCTCACCGACCCCGGCCTCACCGACTCCGGCCTCACCGGCCCCGGCCTCACCGGCCCTGCCGAACGCCGCCGGATCCAGTGGATACGCCGCGCCGCACGGCAGCCCTTCACCCGCCCGGCGGCCCCGGGCCGGCTCCGTATCGAGGTCGTCGTACGCGACCCGGCGGTACCGGAGTGCGTCGAGACGCGGGTCCTGATCGACGGCCGTCCCCTGGTGCCCGAGGTCTTCGGCCGGGGCCCCGCCCACTCCCCCGAGTACCTGCTCGACACCGGCCGCCTGCGGGCCACGGCCGAGCCCCGCGAAGTGCGGCTCGCCGAGGCGTACTGCACCGAGGGCTGCTGCGGCGCGCTCCACGTCACCATCTGCCGCGACGGGGACCAGGTGGTGTGGCGCGACTGGCGCCACCCGCGCACCTTGCCCTCCGGGCGGCCCGCGCCCGAACTCCCCGAGTACCGCTTCGACGCGGCCGCCTACGACGCCGAGATCGCACGCGCGGAGACCGACCGCTCCTGGGCCTGGCCCGCCCGCAACGCCGCGCGCCTCATCGCCGCGGGACTCCGTGACCGGCCGGGCGTCCTCGCCCGGTGGGACGCCCGCCTGGACTGGGCCGGCACCGACTTCGGCGAGCCCGACACGATCGCCGTGTCGTTCACGTTCCGGCCGGGCATCGCCGCCGGGCGCCAGGACAAGGACGGCCATTACCTGCAGTTCATCTGGGAACTCCATGACGACGGCACACCGGCCGAGCAGCAGGCCGCCGCGGCGCTGCACCGCCTCTCGACGGCGGACCCGAAGGGCTACGCACAGGTCAGGGGCGGCAGCCGCGAGTCCGCCGAGGCGCTCGGCTACCCGTGGCCCTGACGACCGCCGCCCGGCAGGGTTCGCAGGCCGGATAGGGCCTGTAGACGGGCGGCGCGGCTCCGGGTGAGCATGCAGGCTCGGGAACCGCGTCCGGTGGCCCCGGCGGGAGAGGAGACGCACGTGCACCGCACCCAGCGCACGGAAGAGGCGCAGCCGGCCGTACCCTCCCCCGCCGCGCAAAGGCCACCGGATCCGGCCTTGGCCGCCCGTCTCACCACGCTCCAGCAGACGCTGGGGAACCGTGCGACGGCGGCCGCGGTCGGCGCGCAGGGCGGCGGGGCCGCGTCGGCCCGTACGCCGGGGAAGGTGGTCGTCGGGGTGCCGTACCGGACCGACGGCCGCGGTTCGGCGCACACCGGATACGACATGAAGGCCGTGTCCGCGATGTCGGGCCTGGCGGGTGACGTACAGGTGGAGGGCCGGACGCTGCCGCCCGGAGCGGCGGCATCGGGGGCCGATACCCCGGCCCGTCCGGCCGAGGCCTCCCAAGTGCGTGCCCACTTACAAGGGGTGGACGCCCTGCTGATCCCCGGGGCGCCGTCCGCCAATGACACCCAGATCGCCAGTGAGCGGGGCACGCCCGAAGACGCCGGGCACAACTCCGTTGACGCACCCAAGACCAAGAAGCACGTGCGGGAGGAGCACCGCAGCCGGGCCGCCTACGAACTGGCCCTCATCGAACAGGCGAAGAACCTCGGCATGCCGGTCATCGCGGTGTGCGCAGGCTCCTGGCGGTTGCTGGAGGCTTACGGAGGGGCGGTGGAAACACTGCCGGCAGCGGAGCGTGCCCTGCATACCGACAAGAACAACGTGTGGGGTCTGCGGCACCCGGTCGACGCCGTCTCCGGCACACGCCTTGCGGACGCCTTCACATCCGCTCAGCCGGACGCAGTGGCAGCGCTGTCCGGCGCCCCCGTGACCAGCACCCACTGGGCGGCAGCCTCCGAAGTCGCCCCCGGATCCTTCCGGCAGAGCACACAGGCCGCCCAGAACGCCGACGTGCGGCGGCATCCCGACGACATCCTGGCCGTCGCCGCCCGGACCTCGGCGGACGGCTCGTCGTCGGTCGAGGCCTTCGAAACGCGCTCGGGCGCCCCCGTCATGGGCATCCAGTGGCACCCCGAAACCCACCTGCCCGACATGCCGGGCCGGTACACCGACGCCGAACGAACCAGCCCGGACCCGGCCGTGGCCTCCTCGGAAGCCCTGTTCCGGCACTTCGTCCAGGCGGCCTTGGCCTATCGCTACCGGCGCGACATGCATGACGAGTTCACGAAGCGACCGACGCAGCCCCATCCGTAACGACAGGCCGGACCTTGGTCAGCATCAGGTTCAGGAACTGCTCGGGGTGGCGGAACGACGCGAAGTGGCTCGCGTCGTCGATCAGGGCGAAGCCCTTGACCGGGGCTTGCACGGCGTCGAAGAAGCGCTTGGCGTGCTCCGGCGGGGTGAGTACGTCACGGTCGCCCTGGAAGATGAAGAAGGGCAGGTCGAACCGGGTGCCATCGGCCCAGTCGTCGAAGGCCGCCGTCTCGGGCAGGAGCTTCGCGGAGAGCTTCATGCCCTTGGCGAGGTCGCCCAGTTCGCGCAGTGAGTGCAGCGGAGAGAACCAGAGCGACTTCATGACCACGGTCTTCATGGTGGCGAAGGTCAGGGGGTCGCTGGTGGCGGCGATCTTGGCGTAGGCGGCGTGCTGCTCGGCGGTCCAGGCGCGGGCGTCGCGGCCCATGCCTTCCACGGCGGCGGCCTCCTTGCGCTTGCCGGCCGCGTGCAGCCGCGCCAGGAGCGCGCGGTGGGCGGAGTCGTCGCGGCCGGCGTCGTGGATGTTCTGGTCGGTGCCGACGTAGGCGGAGTACAGGTCGGGGTGGCGGCGGGCCAGGCGCACGCCGAAGACGCTGCCGAAGGAGCTGGCCACCAGGACGACCCGGTCGACGCCGAGCCGGTTGCGGACGTACCGGGTGACGTCGAGAGCGTCCTCGTACAGCCGGGTGAAGCTGATCTCACCTTGGCCGTCGGCGCCGGTGCGGCCGAGGGTCTTGCCCGTGCCGCGCATGTCCCAGCGGACGATCGTGAAGTGCTTCTCCCAGGAGCGGGTGCGCGGTCCGTAGACCGAGTGGGAGGAGCCGGGGCCACCGTGGATCTCCAGCATCACGGGGTTGTCCAGGTCCTCACCGCGGATCGAGATCCACTGGTCGATCCCGCCGATGCGGACGAAGCCCTGCTCGTCGATGCCGTTCGAGGTGTCGATCCGTATCAGCCGGGCGTTGCGGGCTTGCCGGAACCGCCGGTGGGCGAGCGTCCCGGCCGCGGGCGCGGCAAGGGCGGCGACGGACGTCATGACAACGGTGCTGATCACAGCTACTCCCCCAGGGAAACCAGAACTGCTTACCTCATACGCAATTGAGTTTATGTTATACACAGTTCCGAGAGGGTCGTCAACGCCGACCGTCACTGGAGCTGGAACGGAAACTGGAGCCGGGAGACCGGCCCGGGAGGGGGCCGACGTGCCCGGAAGCAGAGAGAAGAAGCGCGACCCGAAGGCGAGCATGGCGCTGCTGTGGGGAGAGCAGGGGCAGCCGCGCCGCGGCCCGAAGCCCTCGCTGACAGCCGACCGAATCGTCACCGCCGCCGTCACCGCCGCCGACACCGAGGGCCTGGACGCAGTCTCCATGCAACGGGTCGCCGCGGAGCTCGACGTCACCACGATGGCGCTGTACCGCTACGTCCCGGGCAAGGCCGAGCTGATCGACCTGATGGTCGACGCCGCCCTCGGCGCGCCCCCGGCGACCGGCGACGTCCCGGGCGGCTGGCGGCCCCGGCTGACCGAGTGGGCCCGCCACTGCTGGGCGCTCTACCGCCGCCACCCCTGGATCCTCGCCGCCACGGCGATGCGCCGGCAGCTCATGGGACCCCGTCAACTGGCCTGGCTCGACGCCGCGTTCACCGCACTGGCACCGTCCGGGCTGCCCGCGGCCCAGCAGCACGACGTCGTCCTGCTGGTCATCGGGCACATCCGCAACCTCGCCCAGCAGTTCGCCGACGCCGACGAGGCCGGCAACGAGGAGTGGAACCGGCTCGCCGCCGACGTCCTGGAACGCCACGGCCACCGCTACCCGGCCCTGACCGCCGCCATCGCCGCCGGAGCCTTCGCTCCCCCCGCGGACGCCCACGGCACCGACCCGCTGGACTTCGGCCTGGAACGCATCCTGGACGGCGTCGCCGCCCTGATCGACCGCTCCTGATGAACCGGTTTGCGGAGCATGTGATCCAATGAGCCGATGAGTGACACCGACACGGTTTTAGGGCCGCTGGAACTGATCGACGGCCGCTGGGTGGTGGGAGATTCCCGGCGACCGGGCGGATCCTGGGTGGAGTTCCGCGCGGAGGGGCTCCATCAGCACGCACCCGCCTCGGAGGGCGAGTTGATCCCGTGGTCCAGGATCATGCTGGGGATGGGCGTGACCCTGGGGCGCGGACACCCGTCAAGAGGCAACTTCACCATGCTGGGCTTGCTCGGCGGACGACCGGCGGAATCAAGAAGGCGGTGACGCAGGCCCGGCAGGATCAGGAGCCCACCGTTGCCTGACCGGCCTTGAGGCCGTGCAGGCCGGTCCCGCCCTACTCGTATCCCGTGAACGGCCTTCGGCCGATAACGCCGGGAGGCCCTCGCCGAGGAAGGAAGCGACATGCCTGAACAGCCGAGTGTGCGCACCACCGACGGCCTGCTGGAGGGGCGTTGGCGACAGGGACAGGCGGTGTTCCGTGGCATTCCCTACGCCCGGCCGCCGGTGGGAGCGCTCCGGTTCGCCGCCCCCGTCCCGCCCTCGCCCTGGGAAGGGACCAGGCCGGCGGCGGAGTTCGGGCCCGCGGCACCGCAGTCCGGACCGGTGCGGACGGATCCGGGGGAAGGTACGGACTGGCTGACGCTCAACGTCAGCACTCCGGATCCGGGCGCGGCGGCGGGGCTGCCGGTGCTGGTGTGGATCCATGGGGGTGCCTACATCGCGGGGGCCTCGAGTGACCCGTTGTACGACCCGGCGGCGCTGACCGGGGCGGGGCTCGTCGTGGTGAGCATCAACTACCGGATCGGCGCCGAGGGCTTCGCCCTCCTCGAAGGCGCACCGGCCAACCGCGGATTCCTCGACCAGATCGCCGCCTTGCAGTGGGTGCAGCGGAACATCGCCTCCTTCGGCGGGGACCCCGGGCGTGTCACCGTCGCCGGGCAGTCCGCCGGGGCGGGGTCGATCGCCGCCCTGCTGACGATGAAGCCGGCCCGCAGTCTGTTCCGGCGGGCCGTCGCCCACTCGGTGCCGGGCAACTACTGCACCCCCGCCCTGGCCGGACAGGTCGCCGCCGCGCTCGCGGACCGGCTCGGCACGGCGCCCACCGCGGCCGCACTCGCCGAGATCGAGCCCCGGCGGCTGGCCGGCGAACTCACCTCCTTCAGCGCCGGCCTGCCCGGCCACCACCCGCGCTGGGGACGGCTGGCCCGGACCGGCGTCGCGATATGCCCCGTCGTGGACGGTGAGGTCCTCCCCGAAACGCCCTGGCCCGCCCTGGCCGGCGGCCGCGCGGGCGGAACCGAGCTCCTCGTCGGCCATACCCGCGAGGAATTCCGGCTGTTCAGCGTCTTGAGCGGACGGCGGGGCACCTTCACCGAGGAGGACGCCCGTACGGATCTGGACCTGTTCGCCCCGGCGCCGGACGGCGCGGACGCCTACCGGGCCGCCCACCCGCGGGCCACGCCGGAGGAGCTGCTGGAAGCGGTGTACTCCGACGCGCTGTTCCGGATGCCTTCGCTGCAGCTGGCCGAGGCGAACGCGGCGGCCGGGGGCACCTCCTTCCTGTTCGAGCTGCGGTTGCCCTCCCCTGCCTTCGGAGGGGCCCTGGGCGCCTGCCACAGCCTCGACGTCCCCTTGGCGTTCGGCACACCGGACAGCCCCGCCGGCAGGGGACTCCTCGGCAGCCGGCCCGGCCCCGGAGCCGCCGCCGTATCGCGCGAACTCCAGCAGGCATGGATCCGTTTCGCCACCACCGGCGACGCCGGATGGCCCGCCTACCGCCCCGGTCAGCGGCTGACGCGCGTCCTGGACGCCGAATCGACGACCGTGCCGTATCCGGAAGATGCCTCCCGCCGGATATGGGAGGGCCGTCCACCGGCCCCCTTCGACCTCGTGCGACCCGCCGGAAGCCGGTAGTGGAGCAGGCCCCCGAAGGGATACGGGGGCCTGCCGGAGTGATCCCGGGCGGCTGCGTCCCTAGCGTTTGATGCATGACACGTGTACGGCACAGCGAGAGCGGCGCCACCGTAGGAAGTCGCTTGGAACAACGCTTAGGACAGCGCTTGGAACGGCGCTTAGAGCGGCGCTCAGGAAGTCGCCCACGAGGCCGCTTCCGAGGCCGCTTCCATGGGCGCCGTACGGCAGCGTTCGCCGTGGCGGCGATCGCTCTGACGGGCCTCGCCGCCCCCTCGGCCGGCGCGGCGGGGACCGCGGCCCGCCCCGCGTCCTCCCCCGGATGCGACGCGGCACGCAGCGCGGTGGCCGCCTCCTTGGACACCCTCACGCACCGCCACGGCATACCGGGCGCGGCCGTCGAAGTGGACGACGGCACGTGCGGCAAGTGGAACGTCGCCCGCGGCGTGGCCGACCTCGGCACCGGCCGCCCGATGAACGCGCAGGACCGGCTGCGGATCGGCAGCGTCAGCAAGACCTTCACCGCCACGGTCGTCGTGCAGCTCGCCGCCGAGGGCCGGATCGGGCTGGACGCCCCGGTCGAGCGCTACCTGCCGGGGCTGATCCGGGGCAACGGCCACGACGGCCGCAGGATCACCGTGCGGCAGTTGCTCCAGCACACCAGCGGGCTCCCCGACCACACCGAGGCCCTCGTGGACCGGCCCGTGGAGGAGTGGCGCCACCGCCGCTTCGAGCCCCGCGAGATGATCGCGACCGTGCTCAAGCAGCCCCGCCCGGACAAGAAGTGGCACTACTCGACGACCAACTACCTCATCGCCGGGCTCATCGTCGAGAAGGTCACCGGACGCGGCGTGGAGGCGGAGGTGACCCGCCGGATCGTCAAGCCGCTCGGCCTGCGCGACACGTACTGGCCGGGCGACGAGACGCGCATCCGCGGCCCGCACTCGCGCAGTTACTTCACCGGGCCCGACGCCCCGGACGGCACGCCGTCGCCCCGGATCGACGGCACCGAGTGGAACGTGTCCTTCGGCGGCGCGGGCGGCGCGCTGATCTCGACGCCCTCCGACGTCAACCGGTTCCTCGGTGCGCTGTTCGGCGGCAAGCTGCTGCCCGCGCGGTGGCTCGGCGAGATGAAGCGCACCGTCCCCGCCGACCCGGACCGGCTCTGGCCCGGCGCCCGCTACGGGCTGGGCCTGATCGCCTCACCTCTGGAGTGCGGCGGCTGGTGGTGGGGGCACGGCGGAACGGTGCCCGGCGGGCACCGGGCGCTGGGCGCGGTCGGCCCGGGTGACCGGAGCGTGGCCCTCGCCCTCAACCAAGTGCCCGGCACCGACCGGGCGGAGGAGGACTTCCATGCCGTCGTGAACACCGCGTTCTGCGCCGCCGGCCGCACTGGTCACTCCGACAACACTGACCGCACTGACCTCACTCACCGCACCGACCGCACCGACCGCACCGACCGCACCGAGGAGACTCCGTGACCATCCTCAGCTCCGTCGCCGCGCGCCGCGCCTCGGCCGCCGGCCTCGCCCTCACCGCCTGCCTCACCGCGGCGCCGGCGGCCTTCGCCTCCGCGGGCACGGCCCCCATGGCGCAGCCCGCCGCGGCTCCGTCCGAGGCGGGCCTCGACCGCTACTACCAGCAGCGTCTCGACTGGCGCAGCTGCATCAAGGGCCCCGACGACACCACGGGCCGTGACCTGGAGAAGGCCGGCGCGCAGTGCGCGGACGTGACCGTACCGCTCGACTACGCCGACCCCCGGGGCCGTACGATCACCGTCGCGATATCCCGGCTCAAGGCCACCGACACCCGCCGCCGGGTCGGCCCCCTGCTGATCAACTTCGGCGGTCCCGGCGGACCCGCCCTCGGCGACCCGCCGGAGATGCGCAAGGCCATGAAGGACGTCGGGGCGCGCTACGACATCATCGGCATGGATCCGCGCTCCGTCGGTCGCAGCACCCCGCTGGACTGTAACTGGCCCGTGGGCCACTCCATCTACTCGGCCGGTGCCGACCGGGAGAGCTTCGACCGGCAGGTCGCCCTGCACAAGGATCTGGCGGCGAAGTGCCGCGCCGCGAACGCCTCCCTGCTGCCGCACATCAGCACGCGCAACACGGCCCGCGACATGGACGTCATCAGGGGCGCGCTCGGCGAGCGCAAGATCTCCTACCTGGGCTACTCGTACGGCACCTATCTGGGCACCGTCTACACCCAGTTGTTCCCCGGCCGCTACGACCGGATGGTCCTCGACGGGGCGATCGACCCGCGCCGCTACAACCCCCGGCTGCTGCGGGGTGTCGAGAAGGAGAACGAGCAGGCGCTCGCCGACTGGGCGGCCTGGGCGGCGAAGAGGCACGACGCCTACGGCCTCGGGCGCACTCGCGCGCAGGTGCTCGCCACCGTCGACCGCGTCGTCAATGCGTCCGCGCGCGGGCTGACCGTCGGCACGGGCTCCGACTCCTTCCGGCTCGACGCCACCCAGGTGCCGACGCTGATCTTCGGCGCGCTCTCGTCGGACACCGACAGTGCGCGAGCGGAGTTCGGGGACCAGGTGTCCACCATGGCGAAGGCGGCGGACAACCGGCCGGCTCCGCTCTCCCCCGAGTTCAAGAAGACCTTGCAGGAGATGCTGACCAGCAAGAATTCGCAGTACGGCAGTGCGCAGACGGCCATCCTCTGCGGGGACGGTGCCGCGCCGCGCGACCCCGAGGTCTACTGGCGTGACATCGAGCGCAGCCGCGCCGCCCACCCGCTGTTCGGCCCGCTCACGAACAACATCGGCCCGTGCGCCTTCTGGGACCGTCCGCGCGAGGAGCCCACTCGCGTGCAGCACGACGCCGCGGCGCTGATCGTGGCCGCCACCGGCGACACGCGTACCGACTACGAGGGCGGGCGCGCGCTGCACGGCATGCTGCCCGGCTCCAAGCTCATCACCGTCAAGGGCGCCAACCAGCACGGGGTCTACCTCGAGTACGGCAACGCCTGCGTGGACCGGGAGGTCAACGCGTACCTGGCCACGGGCGAACTCCCGGCGGGCGACCGGACGTGCGCCAAGACGAGCGGCTGACAGGACAGCTGAACAGCACGTCTCTTCCGGCCGGGGCGACCCCGGCCGGAAGAGACGTGCCGGCACCCCCTGCCGCTGCCCTGCGGCCCCTCTTCTCAGGCCGGGCGCAGAGAACGCCAGATGCTGTCGGGCAGGATGCGTGCCGCCTCGGTCAGGTCGATGTCGTCGTAGGTGCTGGCCAGCCAGCGGCGTGCGGCCTCCGCGACCGGGCCCATGACCAGGACCTCGATCAGGGCCGGGGGCATGGGGACGATCTCGCCGGCCCCGATGCGCGATCGCA
Source organism: Streptomyces telluris (assembly GCF_024519335.1). NCBI lineage: Bacteria > Bacillati > Actinomycetota > Actinomycetes > Kitasatosporales > Streptomycetaceae > Streptomyces > Streptomyces telluris. Next base: position 44,760 of record NZ_JANIID010000015.1, on the reverse strand, counting down.
GCCACTCGCCGAGGCCGCTCAGCTTGGCGGCCTTGGCCGCGCGGATCTCCTCGGCGTGCGCCGCCAGGTAGCCGGAGTAGGCCGAGGCGTGGAGGAACAGCGCGGCGTCCCGGTGCTCTTCGGTGAAGCGCAGGTAGGCCAGCACGAGCGCGCGGATGCCGGTGCGTGCGGTGCGCGAGCGCTTCACGGCGCTGACGATCTCTTCGAGCAGTTCCTCCATGCACCGGGTGTAGAGCGCGGCGGCCAGGCCGTCGAAGCTGCCGAAGTGGTGGTAGAGGCTGCCCAGGCTGACGCCGCTGGCGGCCGTGACGGCATTGACGGTGAAGCCTTGCTGGCCCGCCTCCGCGTACACGCGCAACGCGGTGGTCAGCAGCAGGTCGGCGGTCGCTTCGCCACGTTGTTGCTTGGGAGACATCGCCCGCCTTACCTTCGGCATCTTCGCGCGCTAGAAAGACTTTCTAGAAAAAGTATCCACACTGCACGTCGCCCGGTCCACACTCCCGGCACGGCGGGTGACACGCGGAAGCGCCGCCCCCGTCAGCATTGGGGGCGGCGCACGATGGGCATTCGCCCACGTTTCACGCAGGTTCTGCGGGGGCCTTGGAAGCCGGGCTCTCGTAGCGCAGCGCCGAGCGGTGGCTGAGCAGCCAGGCCAGCGGTACGACGGCGACCACGGCGAGAACGACGAAGATCGCCCGGGGCCCGAGGAATCCGCCGAGGAAGGCGATCACCGAAGGAGCGGCGGCGGTCGGAAGTCCGGTCGCCAGCCGCCACATTCCGGTGGCCCGCCCGATCAGCTCGGGCGGCACGGAGCTGAACATCTCCATCTCCGTGGCGACCGCGATGACGTTTTCACAGACGAAGAAGACGGTGAGGGCCGCGGTCGCCGCCACGAGGCCCGCGCCGGAGGCGATGAGCAGCAGTCCCCCGCCGGCGCTGGCCAGGCCCAGCACGGTGACGGTGCGGATCTTCCACCGGGGGATCTCGGCCGTGATCAGCGCGCCCGTGAGCCCGCCGATGTTGGCCACTGCCAGGGCGACGCCGATGGAGCTCGGCGACGCGTCCAGCGTGTCGCGGGCGAGGTAGACGAAGAGCGCTGTGGTGCCGGTCGAGAAGGTGAAGCTCGCGGGCACCATCAGGAGCAGCAGCGTGCCCATCTTCTCGCCGCGGGAGAAGATGCGCAGCCCGGCCCGTAGCGAGGCGACGAAGGAGACCGGGGCCGACTGGTACCGCTTCTGGCCGGCCACCGGGTTCACGCCGAGGAACCACACGACGAGCGGGGCGAGGAACGTCGCGCTGTTGAGCCAGAGCAGTCCGGTGTAGCCCAGCGGGCCGACGAGCAGGGAGGCCAGGGCCGGGCCGAGGATCAGGCTGGTCTGGAACAGCACGGTCAGCGATCCCCGGGACCGTCCGGTGTTGTCCGGGAACATGGCGGGGATCCCGGCGAGCCAGCCGGCCCGGTAGGAGACGGCCCCGATCTGCACGAGCGCTTCCGCCACGTACAGGCTCCACACGGGTGCGGGTCCGCCCAGCAGCGCGAAGTTGAGGGCCAGCGAGGCGAAGAGCTGCAGCAGCAGTCCGGGCACCACGAGGACGCGCGAGCCGTAGCGGTCGACCACGTGGCCGAGGAACGGGCCCGCGATGGTGATCACCAGCGGGGACACCGCGACCAGCAGCGCCATCGTGGCGAGGGAGCCCGTGTAGCTCAGCACGAGCAGGGGCAGGGCGAAGCCGTACATGCCCTCGCCGAGGTTGTTGGCCAGGTTCCCCGCCGCGAACACCCGGAACCGGGGATCCCGCCATGGACTCGGCTCGGTCTGCAGGCTCACCCGACTACCGTCTCACTTCCCGTATCCGGCGGGCAGATAGACCGTGCGCAGGAGCAGGGGCCCCTCCTCGGTGACGTCCCGTATCTGGAGGAAGCCGCCGCGTCCTCCCACCAGCAGCAGGTTGCGCGGCGAGCCGTCGCGGCCGGTGCGCCTGGCCAGGGCCTTGGGGAAGTCCTGGAAGGGTTCGACGACGCCGAGCACTTCGGACGAGCCCGTCTCGTACACCGCCATCTGCAGGCCGTAGGACGTGGCGTACAGCCGGTCCTCGATGACCGTCGCGCTCTCGACGGTGTTCTCCAGCATGTCGAACCAGTGGCCCGTCACCTTGCCGGTGGCCACGTCGACGGCCTTGACGGCGAACTCGCCACCGGTCACCAGGACCTTGTCCTCGTGGCGTTGCATCCGCTTGCAGTAGCCGCCGAGTTCCACGCGCCAGCGTTGCTCGCCGGACGGCTCGAAGCAGAAGACGACTCCGTTGCGGGTGGCGAAGAGCAGCTCTCCGGCCGGTCCGTAGGCGCAGGTCCACGCGACCAGCCCGGCCAGGTCCAGGGTGCGCAGCCGCTCTCCGGTGCGTGCATCGTGTTCGAAGGCGCCTTCGTTGGCCGCCACCAGTACCCGCTCGCCGTCGGCGTCGGGGCCGAGGTCGTGCAGGTGCGGGGCGAAGGGGACGCGCCAGAGGGACTCTCCGTCCCGGTTGTGGCGGAAGAGCGTTCCGGAGCGGGTGACGCCGAGGAAGGTGCCGTCCGCGAGGGGCCGGACGCGGCGGACGAAGCCGAGGCCGAGGTCCCACTGCCGGGTGACGCGTGCGTTCGGGTGGGAGGCTTCGACGTCGGTCAGTTGGACGGCGAGTACGCCGGTGTCGGTCGCGACGAGGTAGCCGTCCTCGGTGAGCGGGTCCGGCTGGATGTCCCACACGCAGCGGCTGTCGAAGTCGAGGCGGGCCAGGCGCTCGCCCTCGGGGGAGACCCGCTCCATCTGCCCGTCCTGGGTGAGTACCACCAGGTCGCCGCGGGAGGTGATGGTCATGTCGGTGATCTGGTGGCGGAAGGGGGCGATGGTCCGCACGATGCGCGGTTCGCTCTCCCGGTTGTCGAAGACGGTGATCTCGCCTTCGAAGCCCGCGCAGTAGGCGAACGAGAAGGTGTCGTCGAACTCCAGGGTCTCGACGTCGTCGGCCGCGAACTTGAAGTTGTGCAGCATCCGCCCGTCGGGGCTGATGACCACCACGCCGTTGGCGACGTACAGGGCGTCGTCCTCGCCGGCGTCCTGCGTCACCCAGTACCGGTCGTGGCGGCGGTCGTAGCGGACGCGGTGCAGGTTGAGCTTGTCGTCCAGCCGCACGTGGACCGGGAAGTCGAAGGCGGCGAGGTCGCCGATGTAGAGGTTGCCGTGCTTGTCGGCGACGCACTGCTCACCGGGCCGCTCGGTGCAGAACCATTCGAGGAAGTGGTCGGTGATGGAGGGCCGCACCTCGATGAGGTCGAAGGTCCGCGCGTCGATGACCGCGATCTCCATGTAGCCGTTGTTGACGTACAGCTTGTCCTGCCAGACGCAGATCCCGCGGTTGATGAGGGTGGAGGGTTCCTCGCCCTCCAGGTACTCGCCGTCGCCCCGCAGGTGCTGCGCGTCGAGCGAGTTGACCGGGTGGAGCGAGTGCAGGCTCCACTGGGTCACCGTGCCGCGGGCGTCCTTGGTGTAGGCGAAGTCGCCCGAGGTGGTCACCGCGTAGACCGGCGCGACGGACTCGGGGTTGCGGCCGGAGCGGATCAGCTCGAAATCCTCGTCCAGCAGGTGGAGGCCGCCGCGGATGTCGGTGACGAGAAGCCCGTGCCCCTCGACCCGGACCACTCTGGCGGCGCGCTGAGTAAGCTTCATGAGTGTGCTCTCTCCCGGCGGTCGTCGGCGGAGGGGCCCGGAAGCCCTGGACGAGAGGGCTTCCGGGCCTGTCATCGCTCTGCGGTGCCTGCTCTCCGGTTACTTGACCGAGAGGGTGTAGCGGCGGACGGCCTTACGCATACTGTTCACCTCCCTCCAGTGCGATGGGACAGGGATCCACCGGTCACGGCGTCGGCAGCGCGACGCGTACGGGCCGGCAGTCGGGGCGGGCGACGATCAGCGCGTCGCCCGGTAGGGGGGCTCGTGGCAGCTCGATGACGACGTCCAGGTCCTCGCCGTCGCGCACGGTGCCGACCGGGATGTCCGCGCCGCCGGTGGCCGGGGACAGGGTGACGGTCCACGGCACCGGCTGTTCCGGATCGTCGACGCCCTGCGCGGAGGCGCACAGGCGCACGGTGCCGTCGGGGAACGCGGTGACGGAGCCGGTCACCTCCCGGCTGAGGATGCGCTCGCCGAGCTCGTACATGCCCCCGTGTTTGACCAGCGGGGTGGCGTTGCGCGCCGGGTCGACCGCCATCCACACGGCTTCTCCGACGATCAGCGCGTAGTCGGGGAGGTCGACCACCGACCGGACGCGGCACTCGGCGCTGAGCGTGCCGCCCTCGACGGTCGGTGTGCCGGTCACGACGGGTTCGCGCAGCTTCAGGCCGGAAGCCGCGCTCTTGTCTATCTCGGCGCCCGTGAAGGTGCCGGCGAAGTTCGCCAGGGAGGCCATGGACGCGTCGCAGAGAGTCAGGCCGAACTCGCGCCGCTCCAGGATGAGCCCCGTGGTGTGGTTCTTGATCTGGCAGCCGACGGCGAAGTGCGGTGGCCGCCGGGCCACGAGGTAGGTCCACTCCGCGGACATGAGGTTCACGCCGCTCGGGCCGGTCGCGGTGATGATGCCGACCGTGGACGTCCCGTACCGCATCAGCTGCTCGACCAGGTCCTGGCTGATCATTCCTGCGCCCCCTCGGTGGTGCCGGTCACGACAGCGCTTCCTTCACGTCCCGGTCGGCATCGAGGGTGAGCCCGTGCCGGGTGACCGTGGATTTCGCCGCGAGATACCGGATGTTGTGGGGGTTGGCATGGGTCTCGGTGGGTATTTCGTGGACGACTTCGATGCCGCTCCGGCGCAGCTGCTCCGACTTGTCGGAGTTGTTCGTCAGGAGATCGATCCGGTGGATGCCGGCCGCCTGGAGCATTTGCGCCGCCACCGCATAGTCGCGGGCGTCGGGAGCGAACCCGAGCGCGGTGTTCGCCTCGAAGGTGTCCAGGCCGGTGTCCTGCAAGGCATAGGTGTCGATCTTGTTGTAGAGGCCGATGCCGCGCCCCTCCTGCCGGAGATAGACGAGCGCTCCGCCGCGTTCGTGGATGCGGCGCTGGGCCTCGCGCAACTGCGGGCCGCAGTCGCAGCGCAACGAGCCGAAGACGTCGCCGGTCAGGCACTCGGAATGGACGCGGACCAACGGGATGTCGCCCGGTATCCCCATGCCGATCAGGACGTGCTCGCCGCTGTGGGAAAGAGCGTCGAACGAGGTGACGGTCGCTTCCACGGGCCGGCCGATCCCTATGTCCAGCGGGACGACCACGGTCCGGCGAACAGTGGCTCCGCCGCGTTCATCAGGGAAATGCCCCGGTCGCTCTGACGCCATCATGCCCCTCCTGATACGTGACCGACGCACCTGCCCCATCCGACCGCATCACAGGGACAGTTACGTGAATCACTCCCACCCCGAGCACCACCGCTCACACTAGCCAATGCCCGCCCCCTGAACCTTGCGTAAATGCGCCAGAGTTCACGGGTCAAACACGAGTCAAACAAGTGGCGCTTTTCAGGAGCTCCACTCCGGTTGGTCCGGCTTTGGGCTGTGACTCCTGTTGCAGGAGAGAATTCCGAAGGGGTCTCGGAGATCGACATCCGAGCGGGGCGACGGCCGGGGCTGACGTTTTCTCACGCCTCGCCCGGGGCACGCCGCCCGTTCGCGGAAGCACCGGCCCCTCAGCGCCCGGCCCCTCAGCGCCCGGCCCTTCGGTGCCGGCCCGTCGGTGCCCGGCCTTCGGTGCCCGGCCCTTCAGTGCCCGCGCCGCGGCCCGTGCCCGCCGGCCGCCGCCTGTTGCTGGAGGAGGGCCGCGATGTGGTTGAGGTCGTCGATGATGGCGAGGAGGCCCTTGATGTCCGGTGCGGAGGCACCGTTGACGCCGATGAAGAAGGTGTGGCGCCGGCCGTGACCGGCCTCGAAGTAGCCGGCCAGGGTCTCGCCGCCCACCGCCAGCCGGTTGTTGACGGCGTCGAAGCCCGCGACCGTGCCGGGCTTGGCGAAGACCTTGCCGTGGGCCGGGCAGGTGGCCGCGCGGGTGCAGGATCCGGCGAGCGAACCGTCGACGCCCAGGATCGGCAGGGCCTTGCGGAACCGGTCCGCGTCGGGGGTGCGCTCCCAGTACCTCAGCAGGCGCGGGAAGGCCGTCGGGACGATGCGGTCCACGGGGTTGCCGCCGCGCCCGTCCAGGAGCTGCAGCTGCCGCGGGTCGACCCCTGCCTTGCGGACGAACTCGGCGAGCGGCCGGAAGCCGTCGTCGCAGTTGCGGCTCCCGGTGTGCACGGCCATCAGGCAGATGCCCAGATTGGCCCCGAGGTTGTGGCTGACCTTGAGGATGACCTTGGCGTACTCGGCGTACGGAGGCGACACGTACGCCGCGACGCGCTCCGTGCCGTGCCGGTCCTGCCGCAGGAGACCGGTCGGGTTGGGGCCGGTCGCGTGCGCGTGGACGGTGACGCCCGCACGGCCGAGCGCCTCGATGAGGGCCGTCCGTCCGAAGGCGTCGGGGTTGCGCACCGGGGACACCCTCAGGACGGGCTTCGCCCCGGCGGCGATCGTCCCGGTGAGGGTGATGTGCGTGCCGTCCTGCGAGGCGGTGACGGAGATGTCGGTGGTGCCGCCCGCCGCGACGGTGCGCACCTGCGAGTCGACCTGGTACGGCGCGACGCGCGGGCGCCAGTCGAGCTTGGCGGGCCGGCCGGCGGACGTCGGGGTGGTGAGCAGGTCGATCAGGTTGTCGTTGACGATCAGCGGGGTCGGGGCCGGGTCCAGGTTCGCGGACGAGGTGAAGAGCCGGGAGTCGACGACGACGTCCCCTTTGACCTCGGTGATGCCCGAGTGCCTTACCTGGCGGGCCAGTTCGTCGATCCCCGCCAGCGGGTTCTGCGGGGTCAGCGTCGCGCCGGGGACGTCGTTGGCGTAGGTGTGGTCGATGTCGGTGTACTCCATGGTGCCGCCCGGGCCCGTCCGGCCGCCCAGGCTGAGGTCGCCCTGGCCGACGAGCACGAGGTGGCCGTCCAGCGCCGTGTGGTTGCGGTGCCCGACGGCCAGCACGGGCGTGGTGAACCGGTGGTCGCCGCCGATGGTCCGCCAGGTGGCCGAGACGCTGAACAGCTTGGCCGCGGAGCCGGGGATGAAGAACTCGCCGGCGTTCTTCGACCGGACGGTGCGCCCCTTCTCGTCGACCTCCAGCAGGCCCCACCGCGCGTGCTCGTAGCCGGGCTTCCTCATCACCGCCTCGATGGCGGCCCCGGGCCTGCGCTCGCGCACCGCCGCCGCGGGGCCCGCGGACGCCGCCGTCAACGCGGTGATCACGGCGACCGCGACGCCCGCCCGTGCCCGCCATCCCCGCGTGAAGCCTGTCATCGCGCCACCTGTTCCCACTCCGGGTCGACCGCCGTCGCCACGGCCCGCGTCCGTGCCGATTGCGGCAGCCGTACCGCGCGGGACACCCCTGCCGAACGTCCCGGCCGGTACCTTCACCCGCGCGGTCCAGCCCCGGCGGGGCAGGGAACACGTTCAGCCCAGCGGGCGCCGGCCGCGCGGTTCGCCTCCGGCGGCGCGGCCGTGCCCGATTGACGGCCCGTCACGCGGGCACGGGCGACTCCAGCGTGGCGAGCGCCCGGTCGGCCACCTCGGCCGGGGCCGCGGTGATGACGTCGTCGAGCGCGGCCCGGGAGCTCTGCAGGTCCGTGATGGCGCGCGTGATGCGGTCGCGCTCCCGGAAGAGGTCCGCGACCAGGTCCGAGCAGGTGGGAACGAGCCGCTCGCCCTCGTCCCGCAGGCAGGGCAGGATCGCGGCGATGGTGGCGGTGTTCAGGCCGGCGGCGAGCAGGCTGCGGATGCGGCGCACGGCGGCGACGTCGCCTTCGGCGTATTCCCGGTAGCCGCTGGGGAGCCGGCCGGGGTGGAGCAGGCCCTGGGCCTCGTAGTAGCGCAGCAGCCGCTCGTGGACACCGGTCCTCCGGGACAGTTCGCCGATCCTCATGCCGTTCCCCCTGTGACTGCCGCGCGGGGCAAGCCCGGCGGCTTGACTCTGACACGGATGTCAGAGTTTAGCGTCCGCGGCATGAACAAGACCTTCCTCCCCCTCGCCGCCCTGAGCACGAGCGTCTTCGTCGTCGGCACGGCGGAATACCTGGTCGCGGGCATGCTGCCGCAGGTCGGGGCGGATCTCGGGATCTCGGAGGGAACGGCCGGGCAGTCCGTGACCGCCTACGCCCTGGGCGTGGTGACCGGCGGCCCCGTGGTGACCATGCTGACGTCCCGGGTGCCCCGCAGGCGGCTGGCCGTGGGGCTGATGCTGCTGTTCGCGGCGGGCAGCGCGGTCTGTGCCCTGGCGCCCACCTTCGGCATGCTGCTGACCGGGCGCGTACTCGCGTCCCTCAGCCACGCCGCGTTCCTGGCGGTGGCGATGGTGATCACGACCGGCGTGGTCCCTCCGGAGAAGACCGGAACGGCCATCGCGACCGTCGCCTCGGGCTTCGCCGTCGCCACCCTGCTCGGCGTGCCGCTGGGCTCCCTGATGGGGCAGAGCGCCGGATGGCGCGCCCCCTTCTGGGCGTTGACCGTCCTCGCCCTGGCCGCGACCGCGGTGCTCGCCGCCGTCCTGCCCGAGCAGCCGGCGCCCGCCACGCGCGTACGGGACGAGCTGCGCGTGGTCACCCGCAAGCCGGTGCTGCTGGCCATCACCGCCACCGCCGTCGGCTTCTCGGGCGTGACCACCGTCTTCACCTACCTCACGCCGCTCCTCTCCCGGATCGCGCACTTCTCCCCCGCTGCCGTCTCCGGGCTCCTCCTCACCTACGGCGCGGGCAGCGTCCTGGGAAACCTGGCTGCCGGAAAGCTGACGGACAAGTCCCTGTCCACGACCGTGCGCGGCGTGTTCGGCGGCCTGACCGGCGTGCTGGCCCTCGTGCCGTTCGCCGTCCTGTGGCAGCCCAGTGCCGTGCTCGCGGTCCTCGGGCTCGGGCTGCTCGCCACCGCCACCATCGCCCCGCTGCAAGGACTGATCCTGCGGCACGCGGGAGCCGCACCCACCCTGGCTGTCGCCGTCAACGCGGGCGCCTTCAACCTGGGCGCGGCCGCCGGATCCGCCCTGGGCGGGCTGATGGTCGCCGCGGGCGCCCTGCGCTGGACCGGCCTGGCCGGAGCCCTGCTGACCGCGGCCGGCCTGGCCCTGACCTACCCGGTCCTGCCCCGCGGCGACGACGGGCGTCTTCCTGCCGCCGGGCGGACGGCAGGAAGACTGGTTTCACGCGCAGGAGACGCTCACCCGCAGGGTCACGGGGCGGCTCCCTTCTGAACGGAGCCGCCGGGAGACCGCCGCCGCCCTCCCCTGTCGGGCGGCGACGGTACGCCCCTCCGCAACTCGCTTACGTGCAGGGCCGGATCGACCGGTTCGCACTCGCGGCCGCCCCAGGTCGAGTGTGGCCCAACCGGCGCCCGATGTAGAGGGTTTTTTTAGAAAATTCTTCTGGTTCCATCCCTTGGCCGCCAGGACCGCGCCGAAGGCCGCCGCGATGCGCAGGCCCGCCTCGCACAGCTCGCGGACGATCAGCAAGGTACCGTCAGTTGAGCAGGAAAATCCGACACAGGATGGGGCAGCAGAGGCGATGACGACGCGCATACGCAAGGTGTTCTTAGCGGCAGGCCTGATCTCCGCGCTCCTGGCGGGGGGCAGCACGGTACCGGCGGCCGCCGCGGGGACACCGGCCCCGGCCAGGACCGCCCTCGGCCCGTGCGAACAGCGGGCGGACGTGGAGGTGTTCCGCAAGGGCGGCGTTCCCGTCCTCGACTGGCGGGAGAACCTGGAGTTCGACGGCCGCGGCACCCTCTGGGTCGCCCACCTCATCAAGAACCGGGTCGAGGGATACGCCCCCGACGGAACGCTGAAGACGAGCTTCCCGGTGAGCGGCCCCGGCGGGCTCCGCCGCGGCCCGGACGGCATGATGTACGTCAACTACGGCGTGAGCCCGCTGGCCACGGACGGCGGCATCATGCGCTTCGACCCGGCCGCCGCCACCCCCAAGCCGGAGAAGGTCGTGGGCGGGATCCGGGGCATCAACGGCCTGGCCGTCGACACCGCCGGCAACTTCTACCTCAGCCGCGAGCTGGCCACCGGAATCGTCAAGGTCCGCCCGGACGGCACGAAGGACGAGGAGTGGACCCGGGCCGCGGACGTCTTCGGCGCCAACGGCCTGGAGATCGCCGGCGACCAGCTGTACGTGAGCGCCATCACCGACACCTCGTCCCCGGTCTACCGCATCCCGCTGAACGACCCGGCGCGCCGCACGACGGTCACGCACCTCAGCAGGAACCTCCTGGACATGAAGTTCCTCGACGACCTCACGTACGTCGACGGGAGCCTGGTCGTCGCGTCCTTCCGCGACGGTCAGCTCATCCGGGTGAACCCGGACACCGGCCGCTCCTGCGTCCTGGCGAGCGGGCTGCACATGCCCAGCAGCGTCCGGGTGGCCCGTGGTTTCGGCGAACACAGCGCCCAGAAGGCCCTGTTCGTGGTGGAGGCCTCCGGCCGCATCCTGAAGGTGACGCTCCGCTGAGTCAGGCCCGCAAGGACACCGGGGGTCTCAAGGGCATCAGGACGTGGGCCCCTGCATGTGCTCGCTGATCCACTGGATGAGCCCCCCGGTCTCCATGTTGGGCACGTAGCTGGCGGCGTTGTGCTCCCCGCCCTGGATCACGTGGTACTTCGTCTTGACCGGTCCTTTGTTGCCGTACTTGTCGACGAAGCGGTCGATCGGCGGCTTGACCGGCTCAGTGGAGCCGACCTGGAAGGCCAGGTAGACGTCCGGGCCCTTGCTCGCGATGAGCCGCTGGGCCAGGACGTCGGAGCTGTTGTCCGCCTTCTCCTTCGCGTGGCCGGCCCACAGGCGCGAGTCGGGGACGATGTCGGGGCCGGAGGCGATGACGGCCTTGAACTTGTCCGGCTTCTGCAGCACGGACTTCAGGCCCGCGGAAGCCCCGGTGGACGAGCCCATGAAGGCCCAGCCGTCACGGGACTTGATGGTCCGGAAGTTCTCCTTGATCAGCTGCGGGACGTCCTCGGTGAGCCAGGTGCCCATCTTCGGCTGGCCCGGGATGTCACTGCCGTCCCAGTACTGGCCGAGCTTCGGGTCCTTGGGGTCCTTGTCGTGGTTCTCCGGGTTCAGCACCGGCATCGCGATGATGAAGGGCAGGCTCTTGCCCTCCTTCGCCCACTTGGATATGGAGGCCTGGAGCTTGAGGTCCGAGCCCATCCAGTAGTTGTTGGGGAAGCCCGCGCCACCGGGCAGGGCTATCAGCACCGGGAAGCCGCTCTTGGCGTACTTCGGGTCGTCGTACTCCTTGGGGGCCCAGACCCAGACCTTGCCCTTGAAGCCGGACTTCTTGCCGTCGTACGTCGTCACGGCGACCTTGGACCCGTCCTCGGGGACGGTGCCGGAGACCTTGAAGCCGGCGTCCGGCCCCAGGGGCATCAGGGCCTTCGAGCCCGCCGCCTGGTCGCCGTTCTTCCCGCCCGCCGCGCCCTTGCCGAAGGAGATCGGGTCCCCCTTGTCCGTGAACGGCGGGATCTCGAAGTAGGACATGACCGGCCAGGCGACCAGGCCGAGGGTGACGACGGAAGCCGCGGCGATGATCCAGCGCTTGGTACGGGCCGGACGCCCTCGCCGGGTCCGGTTGGTGGTCGGCGGGCTGTATGTCATCGAACGGACCTCACTCCGGTGCCGGGGGCCGGTGTGCGGCCCTCGTCGTTTCCAGTGACGCCTGAGGAGATGAGGTCCGTGCCGCGAAGGGTTCCGATTCTCACAGAATGATGACATTTTTACCTGACCATGACGGTCGCGATGCGCCCGGCGCCTGCCCGGCGCGGCCCGCGGGTCGCCCGTCGTCCGGTCGAGGCAGCCGCCGTCGGGCGCGGTCACCCGTTCGGCGTAGCGCAACGGGCTGCGGGACGTCGGGACGGTCATCGTTGGGCATGCCGCCATTCGGCGGATGCCGTCACTCTCGTCAGCACGGGAGGAATCATGCGTAGAGTGATCGTTTCAGTGATCCTGGCCGCCATAGGCGTGTTCGGGGTCCCTGCCACCGCACAGGCTCAGCCGACCGACGTCCCCTGGGAACTGTGCGAAGAAGGGGGCGGCGACGTCGTCCTGACCATCACGGACGACGGGGATGGCCAGCTCGTCTGCGACGGAGGCGAGCACGACGGCCAACTCATCTCCGTCTCAGGTGACGAGCAGCCTGTCTTGGACGACCAGCCTGTCTCGGATGACGAGCCCATCTCGGACGAGCCCATTTCGGATGACGAGCCCTTCTCGGTCGGATGACGACTACCGGTGGCTCAGCGGGTGCGCCTGATGTGTGCGATGACGGCCATGCTTGCTCTCCCGCCGGATGCGGGGTGAGTCGGTGCCGGTGGAGGCAGCATGCCGTGCCGCCGCTTCCGGCTGTCATCCGGATGTGAGCCGAAACGGGCCCACGCCCGTGCGGGCGTGGCGGGCTATTGCTCGGGCTGGTCGGGCTCCCCGGCGCCCATCTCGTGCGGGGCGGGCTGCGGGAAGGGAGTGCGGACGTCTTCCGCCTTCCGCTTGCCATCGGCTCCTGGTTCCCTCACCACGGCGAGCGGGGCATAGTGATAGTCGACACCGGTCGGCTCTTTCTGGCGCCACTCCCCCTGGGCGTCCTTGGGCCACTCCACCTCACCGGTGACCACCCGGGCCGGGATCAGCCAGTAGTCGCCGGTCCGGTACTGCTGTTTCCTCTCGCCCTCTTTGTCCGTTCCGAAGTGGATCTGGACGCCGTCCTCGAGGTCGATCCAGCGGCCCTGCTCGACGAGGAGCGTGTGCCGGCCCAGGTGCGGCTGGTCCTCGGCCTTCTCCTGCGCCTTCTTCGGCTTCGCAGGCTCCGGGCGGTGGTCCCAGCGGCGCAGGACGGGATGCAGGGCGGGGTCGGCGCCGAGGCCCGGCTGGTGGTGGTCCTGGGAGGGGTCGTCGTGCAGGACGACCTGCCGGGCGGTGTGGTCGGCCTCCAGGACGCGGTACAGGCTCGTGGACATCTTGCGGATGTCGTCCGTGGCGGCTCGGCAGACCGTGGCGTCGTCGACGATCTCGACGATGTCCCCCGCCTCCACGCCGAGCCGTCCGTCACGGCCGAGGGACTCCAGCTCCAGCGTGGCGCCGGCGGCCGATCTGATCGGGAGGACCACCGAGGCGTTCTCCCTCGACCATTTGAACGTCGCCTTGCCCGCGTCGCCGCCCTGGTGGATCTCCACCCGGTAGAGCTGGTTCTCCGGGCCGCGGTATCCGGACTCCGGGGGCAGGTCGCACGGGGCCGTGCCCTCCTCGGGGCGCGCGACCTTGGCGGCGAGCGTGCCACGGGGCTTGAACTGTTCGTCGAGTTTGGCCTCGAGGAAGGCAGCCGGGCCGAGGCTGAAGAGGGTCTTATCGGCCGGCATCCAGTCGAGCTGCCAGACGACGCGGGTCCGCACGCTCGTGTCGGGGCCGTGCAGGCCCAGGGCGACCTCTCGCAGCGACGCGTCCTGGGCCGCGGTGACCAGCCTTTCCCACACCCTCAGGTAGACCAGGAACATCGAGGGGAACTCCGGCTTGTGGTCCGGGTCGAGGAAGCCGTCGGGCTGCCCCTGGTAGTCGGTCACCTCGTCGCATTCGCACAGGATGCCGTCGACGTACATGTGGCCGGACGTCACGGAGAAAGTGGGGTTCTCGAACGCGACCTTGAAGCCTCCGGGCAGGTTCCCTTTGGGTCCGGCGGGGTAGGCGGCCGGCCCGAACAGGTCGGTGACGAGGGTGCGCATGTAGTGCATCAGGATGGCGGTCTGCTCGTTGAGGTCCGCGTCGAGCTGGACGCGTCCCTGCTGGGCCAGGACGGCCGAGAACCGCCGGTCCTTGTCGAACGTGACGCGGGAGAAGTCGCCTTGCATGGGTGTTCGGGCTCCCTGGTTGAACCGCGGGGGTCAGGTCGGGTGGGGGTCAGGTGACGAAGACGAGGGCCGGGTCGCAGCCTGCGGGGGCGTACTCGGCGAGGCGCGTGCGCAAATTGTCCTCTCGCTGCGGCTGGAAGAGGTCGTGCAACGCGCCGGGTTCGGACCCGTCGTCCGCACCGCGGCGGATCGCGTCCGGGCAGCCGTCGGCGAGCTGGAGGTATCCGGGGGTTCCGTAGCGGGTGCTGGTGAAGCGCAGCGGTGCGGCCGCGGCGGTGCCTGAGTGTTCGGGTTCGCAGTGGAAGCGGCGCGGGGTGCGGGAGCCGGTCGGCAGCCAGCAGAACCGGAGGCAGCCGGCCGCCCCGTGCACCACGTGGACGTCCCCGTCGAACAGGCAGTTCTCCACCAGGTCGACGGAGTGGACGTGCACGGTGCCGATGACGGTGGTGCGGTGGGCGGTGAGGACGGCGAGGGCGTGGCGGTCCTCGGGGCCGGTCAGGGCGGCGGAGGTCCGCGCGGTGGCGTCGAGGGCGCTGTCGGAGAGGTGGATCCGCTGAAGTTCGTCGGCCGGCTCGTCGCGGCGGACGACGACGGTCCCGAGCACGCTGTGCTCGACGCGGACGTCGGCAGGGGTGTCAATGAGTTCCAGGCTCGGTTCCTCGGGCTGCCGCGGGCCGCACCGCTCGTCGAGGTCCCAGCCCGGCACGAGGGTGCAGTGCCGGATGAGGAGGTCACCCACGTCCCCGCGGACTTGAATGCTGCGCCCGGTGACCATTAGGCCGTCCAGGGTGACGGAGGGCGGGGGCCCCTCCCCCGTGCCGGTGCCGGTGACGCGGAGGGCGTCCGGGCGGCTGCCGGACAGGTCGAGGAGGCGGAGAACGGGGCGCGCGCCGTCGGCGGCCCGCAGGACGAGCCGGTCGCCCCGGTGGAGGCAGATGTCGAGGAGGTCCTGGTGGACGTCGTTGCCGCTGATCTCGATGACGTCGGAGGGCCTCGGCCCGGGATCGCGCGGCGGGGCGGTCCGTTGCACGATCCGGTAGCCGCCCAGGTGGGGCCCGGCGTCCTGGTGGGGGCCGTCATTCTGGCGGGGGCCGTACTCCTGCTGCTGCGGTTCTACGTCCTGCTGCTTCCCAATCGGGACGTCCTGCTTCCGCTCCGACGCGGCACGCCACCGGTCGTGGTCGGCACGCCACTGCTCGACGGCGTCCGTGATCCGGGTGAACGGCTCGCCGGGGCCGACGCGGTAGGGCGGGATTTCCCCCTCGGGCACGACCGCGTACGGGCGCGGGTACTCGCCTCCTCCCAGGTCGCTCGCGGCCCCGTGGTGGTAGGTGACCCGGACGCCCTGCTCGGGGGCCTGCCGGGCGGGGAAGGCGATGCGGCCGAGGACGGGGTCGACGGCGACCTTCCCCTCCGGCGTCCGGTAGTCCCAGCCGGACAGGTCGGCGGAGATGACCCGCTCCAGCGCCACCGGCGGCCCGTCACCGTCCCCCTCCCACACGCACAGGCTCTTGCCGGGCCCGTAGTAGTCGTGGAGGCGCTCGGTGAGGGACCGCCGGCCGATGGGTGCCGGGACGTTGAGCTCGCCCGCGATGTGGCAGGGCGACGGTTCGGGCACCGGGAGGGTGAACAGCTGGGTGTCGTTGCCCAGCAGGCTGAACGTGAAGCGGTACGCGGCCCGGTCCAGGCAGAAGGCGGGGGCTCGGGTCTGGGAGTGGGCCTGCAACCGCCAGACGTGGAGCCCGAGTCCGGGGATGTTGTACCGCCCGGCCCGGCGGGTCCCGCAGGCGCGCGGCATCTCGGCCGTGTGCGCGAGCTCGTCGAAGGGGCCGTCGGCCCGGTTGAGCGGCTCGGTCCGGCGGAGGTCGGCCAGCCCGCCGCGGCGCAGCCGGCGTGCGGTGCCGTGGTCGTCGGCGGTCAAGCGGCGGACCGGCTGGGTGAGGGCGAGCAGCCGCCGGTGCTCGACTGCGCGTGCGGGCCAGCCGGCGACGTCGGCGGCGAGGTCCTCCAGGAGGGCCAGCGTTCCCTTGCGGCGGCGGTTGGCAACGGTGTCGGCGACTTCGCGGCGCGGCACGGCGTGGGCGAGGAACTGGTCGCGGCCCTCCGCCTGCTCGGTGAGGGCGGCGGCCGCTCCGGGCGGGAGGGCGTAGCCGATGAGGGCCCCGAGGTAGGGGACGACCCACTCGGCGCACGTCTCGATGAACCAGTCGTCGTACATGCGCTCGATGTCGGCCTCGACGACCGCGGCCTGTTCGGCGATGACGGACAGCAGTGCGCGTAGTTGCCCGCCGTTCCGCTCGTCCATCCTGCGGTGGACGGCGGGCAGGAGGGCGTAGAGCCGGTCCGGGTTCACGGGATCCTCCGCAGGACGAGGGTTTCGGGCACCGCGGGGTCAAGGACGACGAGTTGGGCGGCGTGCAGGCCGCGGCCGACGATGAGCTTGGTCCCGAGCTTTTCCAGATCGTCACTGGGCACAGCGCCGGGGTTGAGGGCGACGAGGCGGTCGAGGCTCAGTCCGTAACGCAGGGCGATGGAGGTGAGCGTGTCGTCCTGGAAGACATGGGCGGGGAGCTCCCGGTACTCGGCACGGCGGGCCGGGACGCAAGGCGCTGCCAGGGTCAGCTGTTCGGCGAGGCCACTCAGCCCCACCGTGTCGATGTCGTCCGGGATGCCCCCGAAGACGTCCACGTCGACGTGGTCGACGCCCGGAACGGCCTGGGCCGCGGCGATGACGGTAGTGAGGTGGACGGGCTGCGCGAGTTCGGCGCGCGCGAAGCCGAGGGCGTCGTGCAGGGCCCGGCGCACGGCGGGTTCGACGTCGTCCCATCGGTGATCGGGCAGGACGCGGATGCCCGCGGAGACGACGAGGAGGACCCTCTCGCGCAGGGCCACCACGACCGGCAGCGCCGGGTCCCCGTAGCGGTTGAGCGCGGCTTCGAGGGAGGTGAGGAGCGGCGAGGCGTGCCCGACGGGGCTGTCGCCGACGGTCGCGACGGTGACCTGGACGACGCGACGCCTGATGTCCTGGCTGTACTGGGCGGACGCCTTGCCGATGCCCGCGTAGGAGCGGGCGAAGTCTTCGTAGTCGCGCAGTGACACGATCCGGTCCAGGGCGCGCATCCGCAGGGGCACGCGGCTGCGGGTGTCGCTGGGGCCGTCCGCGTCCGTGCCCCCGGTCGCCGGGATCGGGTTGGTGACGGCGCTGACGCCCAGCGGCCTGCTGACGACCTGGTTGACCTGGCCGGTGGGGAGGTTTCCGCCGCTGCCCCCGCCGACGCGGTACTCGGCGGTGACGTTCTCCGTCCCGGTGTGCAGCCGCGCGCCGTGAACGCCGTCGCCGAAGGTGACCGCGGCCTCGCCTTCCGGGCCCGTGCGCAGCCGGTATCCACGGTCGGCGGGACCGAGCTCGGTGAGGTCGTCCGACTCGTGCCAGGCGACGCCGCCGACGCGGACGGTCAGGGTGCCCCCAGCGCCGGTGGGCGTCGCCGCGGGCAGCCAGGTCAGGGGCGTGCGGCGCAGGGCGAACGTCTGCCCGGCCTGCGCGGCGTCGCCGCTGCCGATCACCTCCTCGACGCTTTCGCCGACCGTGGCGGGGACGACGTTGCCCTGGATGACGACGGTCTCCCGCCGGTAGCTGTAGGCGAGCTCGGTGGTCAGGACGAGCGTGGTGTGAAGACGGTCGCCCGGGCGTTCCAGATCGGTCTGCTGACGCACTCCGCCGAGCATGACGAGCTCCGTGCCGCGCACGCCGGTGGTGTAGGGGACGTCGGTACGTTCGCCGGAGACGACGAGCCAGCGTCCCGGGGTGAGGCCCTCGCGGGTGTCGTCGAGGGTGATTTCGCGGCCCATGACGTCGGAGGTGACGGGGACTTCGGCGGGGGTGAGGGGCTCTCCGGCGGCCCACACGACGGCGTCCCGGCGTGCCTCGCTCAAGTACGCCTCAGGCAGGTCCGACGTGAGTGTCAGGCGGGTCACTTGGAAGACCAGATTTTCACCGGCCTTCAGGGCGCACTGGGTCACCGCCCGGACCTCGCGCACGATCGTATCCGCGCCCGCCTTCTCCAAGACGATCGACGTACCGGGAAGGATCGTGTCGTAAACGGCGTCGAGGGTGAGTTGATTCTTCTTTCTGTCGTCCTCAGTACCCACATCAATTTCAATGGCTTTGGGGTCCTGCTTCTCGCTCACGGTCGCGCCGTAGGGGGTGGCCTTGACCCGAAGCCACTGAATCCCCTGAAGCTCTTCGACCGGGGTGACCGATGCCGTCCCCAGGGCCTGGTAGAGCTGCCCGGCGAGCTGCGGGCGGGTGGCGGCCAGCAGCCTGGTCAGGGCGTCGGAGCCCGTCCCGTACAGGTCGGCGATGGGCGTGGTCAGGTCGCGCCGGTCGGCGGGAGGGCGGGAAGGGGGCCGTGCGAGGGCGCCGAGGACGGGGGTGAGGCCGAGCAGCACTTGGCCCTCACGCTCACTCTTGTCGGCCTTCGGACCCTGGACCTCGCCCGGGTCGGCGAGTCCTGGCCTGCTCGAGCCCTCACCGGTCCCGCCGCCGTTGCCCCCTGCCGGCGGTTCGCCTAGGTGGATCAGGGCGTCCAGCTCCGGGGAGTTCGTCGCCCGGGCCGCCGCGATCCGGAGTGCTCTTGCCGCGACCGCGACCGGATCCAGCAGCTTCACAATCGCCCGGTCGCCTTTCTTCCGGGCGACGGCGAGGTGCTCGTCGAGCCGGTTGAGCGGTTCGAAGAGGTCGGTGAAGAAGCGCGACTCCCGTCGGAAGTCGGCTTCTTGGGGGTCGTCTTCGCCGGTGCCTGCCTTCCTGATCGGTTCGAGCACCGTCTCCTTGGCCCTGCCGTCGGGAGTCTCCACGGCCATCGCCCGGCCGACGACCGTGCCCAGGGCCTCGGCCGCGTCGGCGTACTCGTCCTCGGGCGTGGCCGACGCGAAGTACACGGTGGTGCGCTGGTGCTCCGGGTCGGCCTTGCTGTCGTGGACGGTGCGGACGGCGAAGAGCCCGGGGTCGGAGAAGGAGAACAGCATCCGGTCGCCGGGCCGCAGACCCGCGTGAATGCCGGAGAGCTCCAGGGCCCGCACTGTATTCAGGCGCTCGACACTGAGGTCGGGCGGCTCCGTCCGGCGGACGGGCAGTTGGTTCCATTCGGCGCGGGCGTGGAGGTCCTCCGAGGTCTCGAAGGTCTGCGGGAGAGCACCGGGCAGGGGCGTGCTCTTGACCTGCGACCCGGCCGGGATCGTGGCGCGGGCGCCGGGGTCGAGGGTGTAGGCGAGGAAGGTGCCGGCGCCCAGGGCGGGGCGCGGACCGTGGCCGACGAGCCTGCCGAGCCGGGTCAGGGACTCCTGTTCGGTGGCCGTGCCGAGGTAGCCCTCGTTGGTGATGCGCTCCTGGTAGAAGGTGAGGATGTCGCCGATGACGGCCCAGGCGTCCAGCAGGGCGACGGAGGGGTCGTCGGTCTCGCGGTGGGTGAGGCGGGCGAGTTGCCGGTGGTCCTCGCCCGACAGCCGGGCGAGCATGGCGTCCAGGACCTGTCCGTGGGTGCCGGCGCGGCAGGACAGCTCGGGCAGTCCGGGCCGGTTCCAGATGCGCGCCGGACCGGCCGGGCCGGTGGCGGTGCGGCAGCCGCAGCGGCAGGTCGGGCTGCTCATCGTCCTCCTTCGAGGGTGAGTTCCAGCAGGCCGTTCTCCGGCCGGGCGCTGTCGTCGTCGAGCCGGGCGATCTCCAGCGGCCGCATCCGCAGCACGCCGTCGTCCGGGATGGCGGGGCCGGTGCCATGCAGCCGGCGCAGGCGGGTCACTTCGGCATGCCGCACGCCGGGGACGGCGACGATCGCCGCGATCAGTCGGCTGGCGGGCACCGGGGTGCCGAACGACAGGGCGTCGGGGTCGAAGAAGCCCCGTCCGCCGCCGGGCAGAGGGCCGGGGCGCAGCGCGCTCAGGAGGGCCTGCTTGACGTGCCCGGTGATGTGGTGGGGATCCACCCACACCGTCAGGGCGACGTCGAGGGGCACTTGTACGGCTTGACTGGTGACGACGTCGTGGCCGATGCGGCGGTAGCGGTGCAGGGCCTGCCGGACGCCGTCGAGCAGGTCCCGGGGCACGTCCGCGGCGCCCTGGGCGTCGAGGGCGACGTCGGCCTCGTACCAGCTGCCGTTCCAGCGCAGGGCCGCGGCCGCGCGCTGGATGCCGGGCTGTTGCTGGGCCAGTGCGGCGTAGTCGTCGGCGGTGATGGCGCGCAGGAGCCTGCGGAAGGGTTCGCGGGGCGCGGCGCGGCGTACGTCGGTCACGGGCTCGGGGTCGGTGCCGCCGGTGGCGGGCAGGGGGTTGCGGACGCGGGTGATGCCGCCGGGACGGAGGGTGCGGAAGGCGACCCGGTTGATCGCCGCGGGGCCGACGTTCCCCGTGCGGCCGTTGCCGAGGCTGTACTCGGCCCGCAGCTTCGTGCCGGGTACGGGCAGGCAGCCCGCCCGGCCGTCGCCGAACCGCAGGGTGACGATGCCCTGGTCGTCGGTGTCGGCCACGACGTGCCGGCTGCGCGGGCCGCAGCTCAGCAGGTCGCGGCAGGGCGTCCAGGGGGCGGAGCCTGCGGCCTGCTCGCGGGCGGCCCGCGGCGTGCGGTCCGCCGCGGACCCCTGCTTCTTGCCGCTCTCGGGTGCTTCCCCTCCCGCGGGAGCCACCGGCTGGAGGAGCAGCCGGGGCAGCGCGGCGCGCGGGTCGGTCCGCAGGGCGCGGGCGGCCGGCCCGTGGAGGAGCGGGGAGTCGGGAAGGACGTCCTGGGCGTCCGGCCCCCAGCTCTGGGCGAGTTCCCCGTCGACGTCTTCCTCGGGCAGGACGTATCCGGAGCGGGCCTGCTGGACCAGCGCGTCCAGGCGGCGGAGTTTGGTGTCCAGGAAGTGCTCGAAGCGGGAGAGGAGGGTGGCGAGGGCACGCCTGCGGTCCTCGTAGAAGCCGACCGCTCGCAGGGTCCCCTCCCCGAAGAGGGTCCGCAGGGCGCGCTCGTCGTCGCCGACGGCGGTGTCCCCGCCGTGACCCACGGAGCCTGCCTCAGCCTCATCCCCACCGTAACTCCGGTGTTCAGCCTCCGCGTCGCTCCCGTCCGTACGCCCCTCCTGACTCTCGCCCTTACTCCCGTAACTTCCCTCGCCGGCGTTCCCCGTGGCCTTCCCCACGGCGTTCTCGGCGTCCAGCAGATTGCGGATCCTGTCGCGCGCGCGTTCCGGAAGCAGCGTGAGCTGTCGCGCCTGCGCGGCAGCGACGTGGGCCGGATCGGGGAAGGGGGCGGACCAGGTGAGGCCGGTGTCGGGCAGGGACGGGGCGAAAGGTCTCCCGCCGGCCCAGTGGCCCGGCGCGGTGAACACCGGCGCCGCGGAGCCCGATGCGCCCGTTGCCCCCCGTTCGCCCGTTGCGCCCGTTCCCCAAGTGTTGTCCAATCCGTGTTCGACGAGGACAGCGTTGCCGCGCGCGACGGCCAGGGGGGCGGTTCTGCCGCGCACAGTCAAGTACAGGGGAAACGTCAGGGCGTCCTCGGGGTCCCAGGCAATATCGACGACGGGGACCTTTTCGACGGCGTCGATGCGCGGCGTGACGCGCGTGAGGCGGACGGCCTGCCGGTGGGTGGGGTCGGCGTCGGCCGGGGCTCCGGTGGCGGGGCGGCGCTCCTCCTCCAGGATGAGAACGTCACCGAGGTGGAGATCCAGGGCCCTGTGAGCGCGCCCTTCCTTCAACTCGCCGTCACGCAGCGTGGCTTCGGTCGCCCCTACGGGCAGGTGGCACTGCTCGTTTCCCCAGGCCCACAGCTCGATGCGGCTGTGGGCGGCGCGGAGCCGGATCCGGCGGTCCTCCAGGGGTCGGAAGCAGACCTGCGCCTGCGCCCATAGGACATCACCGGTGATCACCGGCCCGGCGTCCGAAAGCCTCCCGGGAGGCACCACGGCGAAGGCGAATTCGGCCGGGTCGGCCTCCATGTCCGTCTCGGTCTCGACGCAGACGAAGCTCCGGGCGGCGCAGCCGTCGTGCATGGGGTAGTCGACCAGGCGGGCGTGCCGGCGGACGGACGTCCGCAGCCGGGCGGTGTCCAGGTACGCCTCGGCGGCGACGGCGTCCTGCTGGTAGCTGAGCCGGTCCCCGACATGGGCGAGGATCTCGACGAGGGTGATGCCGAGGTCCGGGACGTGCCGCTCGGCCCAGTCCGGCATGGTCAGGGCGAGCCGGTCCAGGAGCAGGCGCCGGAAGCCGGCGTAGTCCTTGGTCAGGTAGTCGACGGCCGGCGCCGGGCGGGTCGGCGGCGGGGGCGGGGGGCCGGCGGGCCGGCAGTCCAGGCCGGTGGGACAGTGCTGCCGGAAGCCGAACTCGTGCGCGGCGTAACGAGGGTCGAAGGCGTCACCGAGGGCGAGCAGGCGGTAGGTGGAGGTGTCGCCGCGCTGGTCGAGGGCGAGGTGCACGTCGGTGGCGGGGTCCTGGTCGGCGCAGCCGTGGACCGTGGCGCCGACGACCCGGATGCCGGTGACCCGCCGACCGCCTTCGATGCGGAAGCTGTGCCGGTCGATGCCGGGGGGCACGGTGCCGAACAGCGTGACGGTGAGGCCGCGCTGGTCAGGATCGACGGTCACGGAGTCGATGCCGGCCAGTCCGGCCCGGCGCACGGAGGCGCGGCGTCGCTCGTCCTCGCAGACCGGCAGGCCCGGGGGGTTCATGCCGCGGTCCCCCCGTCGAGGACGACGCTGTTGCGCTCCCCCGTCGCGGCGAGCCGGTAGCTCAGCGAGACGGTGAGGGTCGATTCCTCGGCGGTGACGGCGAGGGATTCGACGGAGAGGAGGTCGCCGAGCCAGCGCTGCAGGGCGGCCTGGGCGGTCAGCTCCACGGTGGCCGCGAGCTCGGGGCCGTTGGGGGCGAAGACCAGGTCGAGCAGCCCGCAGCCGAAGTCGGGGCGGTTGACGCGTTCCCCGGGGGTGGTGAAGAGCACGATCTCGACCATGTCGCGGACGTGGTCGGCGTGGCCGGTCTCCGCAGTGCGGCCGCGCTCGTCGATGCGGTAGGGGAAGTCGATGTCCACGGGCCGCTCAGCTCGCTCTCACCTTGATCTGCATGGCCTGGACCATCGGCGGCCCGGGGGCGGGCACCCCGGTGGCGGGCCCCGGACTGGGGGGCGGGGTCGGATGTACGAGGACGGGCCGGCCGCCTGCCAGCACGCGGGGGGAGAACTGGAACCAGCGCACGGTGACACAGGGGGGCACAGGGGAGCCGGTCAGGGAGCAGCCCCCGACCACCAGGACGTCGGCGACGGTGGCGACCGGCTGCAGGCTGACCAGCACCTTCTGCTGGGTGGGCGCCGGCAGGGTCACCAAGCCCGGCGGGTGGGCGCACATCATGACGGCTCCGGCGTGCAGGACCAGTCCGGGCATGACCCGCCCTCACCCCACGACCTGCAGCGAGGTGCCGTTGATACTCACGACCGGCCCCTCCAGCTTGATGCTGGCGAGTCCCGGCCCGCAGGAGAGCTCGATACCCAGTGCGGTGATCGTGATGTGGGGCCCGGTCTCGCCCAGGAACTGCAGTTTGACGCCGCCCATCGGCGGGGGCGCGTCGCTGATCACCAGGGCCTTCTGCCCGGGGGTCGCCAGGACGATCTGCGGGGTCCCCGGTGGGGTGGTGCGGGCCGCCGGGGGCACGTCCCCGGCACCGCCGCGCCAGAACCCCACCCACACCGCCCGGTGGGGGTCGCCCTCCAGGAACTGCACCCACACGCCCGAGTTGACCAGCGGCACGACGTACATGCCGCTGGCGACGCCCGCCACGGGCGAGAGCGGCGAGGCCCAGATGCCGGGCTTGTTGCCGAGCACCTCGGGGACCCGCACCAGCAGCCGGCCTTCCTGGAGCGGATCCACGTTGGAAACGACCACGCCCTGGTGCAGGCCGTGGAACCGCTTCGTGGTCGGGGCTGTCATGGGATCACCACCGGTGTGTTCGAGACGAGGCCCTCGCGGGCGAGGCTGAAGCTCTGCTTGTATTCGCCGCGCTTGATCTCGTGCGTGACACTGCGCACGTACCACAGGCCGTCGTAGGTCAGACCCGCGCCGCGGACGCCCACGAGGCGCCGGGCGCTCAGGACGTGCCCGTAGCGCAGGACGTCCAGTCGGCCCTGGCCGGTGACGACGTCGCTGGACTGGGCACTCTTGCCGAGACCCAGCAACAGGATCTCCGGGAGCGAACGGCCCGTCAGACCGAGCAGCGGTTCCTCCTTGAACGCCGGTGCCGGGCGTACGGCGAGGGGCGGCCGGAGGGGGCTGGCGTCGGGGACCGGGACCGGGATCACCTGTTTGCTGATGGGCTCCGTGATGCCGATCGTGTAGGCGGTGCGGCCGGTGCCGTCGTAGCCGAAGCTCAGTGACTCGACGTTGGTCGCGGCGTCCGAGTCCACGGTGAGCGCGGGCTGCGGCACGCCCACCCGTACTTCCGGCCCCCAGTAGGCGATGTTGGCGCCGGGGACCGGTCCGGAATCGATGTAGAAGACGTAGCCGACGCTCGTCGCGAGGGACTTGAGGTACACCAGGTCGGTGTCGTGCTGGATCGGCGGCGTCTTGAGCGGGTTCGGGATGTTTTCGAACAGGGAAGGGATGGCCAACGGCACGATGCCGTACCGTGCATAGGCCGCGCACACCGTCATTACCTGCAGCGGGGACGCCTGGGCCGGGTAGGAGTTCAGCTTCGTCGTCTGGTCCATCACGATCGAGATGTCCTGCCCCGTCACCGTGAGCGTCGAGTCCCCCGGTGACGACCCGCACGTCTGGTCCTGACGGGTGATCAGTCCGTCCATCAGGACGTGCGGCATGCCGCCGACGACGACCATCACGATGATGCGGGTCTTCGGGTCCAGCATCCCCAGAGGAAGCATCTCCCTCGTCACGGCCGACCGCTTGCCGAGCGCGAACGTCAGCTGGAAGCCGCTCGCCCCCTCGCTCGCGGTCGTGACCTGCACGGACCGCAAGGCGTCGAGGAGCGAGGCAGGGGCCGGCGTGGGCACGTACTTCCCCGTGAGCAGCATCAGTTGCAGGCTGTGGGTCATCCCGGGGCTTCCCCCACCGCGTACGTGCCCGGCACCCCCGCGGGCAGGGTGATCCGCAGCCGCCGTCCCGGCACCGCGGTGAGGTCGTCGGGGCGCAGCACCCGGTGGGCGTCGGCGATCCGCCAGTCCTGTTCGGGGTCGCCCAGGTGCCGCGCGGCGAACGCGTCGAGCCTCTCGCCGGCCGCCACCGCCTCCTCGCGAACGGTCACCAGGTCCTCGGGGTGCGGCGGGAAGCGGCGGCGGACGTAGGTGACGGTCCGCCCGTCCGGGCCGGTCCAGGTGGCGGTGGGGAGCCCGCGGTAGCGGCTGGTGGACTCGAACATCTGCGTCTCCTCGGTTCCCCGCGCTCAGATCCCGGTCAGGCCGACGGCGTCGGAGCCGTACGCGCCGAGGGCCGCGAAGCTCTCCTTGCCCTGGTGGTAGCGGAGGTAGAGCGCTCCGGCGCGGTGGTCGAAGCCGACATCGTCGGTGGTCAGGGTGCGTACGGACAGGGTGACTTTGGCCCGTACGGGCTGGAGGGCGCTGTCGTAAGCCTCCTCCGCGACGGACATCTCCGTGATCCGTACCGGTACGACCCTGCGCCGGCCGAGCACGAGGACGGTCAGCGGCGCCTCCACCGGGGCGATCTCGATCATTCCCATGGACGACAGCCGGTCGCTCTCGCGCAGTTGCGCCCCCGTGGGCTGGATGGCGCTCTCCAGTGCGGAGAGCACGGCGAAGAGCCCGGTGCCTGCCGCCGGGTCGGGCCGGCCGCCCTTGTCGGCGCGGTCGGCGGCGTCGAACTCCGCCTCGAACCGGAACGTCTCCTGCGGCGGGCCGCTGAGCCGCAGCGCCTCCAGCCGTTCCCCGCCGCCCGCTCCGGCACCGCGCGGCTGCAGGCTGCGGGTGAGGCTGTCGGGGTTGTACTGGAACGGCGTCACCCGCAGGACGCGCCCCTGCTCGGGGTCCAGAAACACGAATCCGCCGCGCAGGGCGAGGGGCGTCGTCATCGGGCCGCCTCTCGGCGGGCGGCCGGGGTCGCCGGAGCGGCACCGGACATCCCGAGGGCACCGTGGACCGCGCGGGCGACGCGGCGTCCGAGGGCGACGGGGTCGGCGGTGGCACGTACCGGGGCCGTCGCGACGCGGCGCAGGTGGACGTCCGTGAGATCCACGAGGGCCCCTTTGCCGCCGGGCGGCGCCGCGGCCAGCAGGGCGCCGAGTTCCGCCTCCAGCGCCCGGCTCAGGACGGCGGCCCGGTGGCCGGGGACGCCTTCCAGCACCAGCCGTCCGATGGACAGTTCGACCTTCACGGGGTCACCTCCGGCTGACCGTCCCAGGAGAAGTCCGCCGCGGGCAGCGGCATGTCGGCCTTGCGCAGTTCGGCGCGGGCCGCGGCCAGCACGGCGGGCATGCCGATGGGGGTGCCCGCTGAGGCGGCGCTGAAGGCCGCGTTGAGCGCGATGTTGCGGATCATCCCTCCGCTGAGCGGGAGCTCCGCCAGCCGGTCCGCGTCGAGGGCGTCCACCGGCGCGGCGTCGGGGAAGGCGCGTTCCCACATCCGGCGGCGTTCGGCGGGGCCGGGGAAGTCGAAGGGCACGATGAAGCGCAGCCGCCGCAGGAACGCCGTGTCCAGCGCGCGCCGCTGGTTGGTGGCCAGGATCGCGAGGCCCCGGTAGGACTCCATGCGCTGCAGCAGGTAGCCGACCTCGATGTTGGCGTACCGGTCGTGGGAGTCCTTGACCTCGCTGCGCTTGCCGAAGAGCGCGTCGGCCTCGTCGAAGAAGAGGATGGTGCCGCCCGGCTCGGCGGCGTCGAAGAGCCGGCGCAGGTTCTTCTCCGTCTCCCCGATGTACTTGCTGACCGCCGCGGAGAGGTCCACCCGGAACAGGTCGAGTCCCAGATGCCGGGCGAGCACCTCGGCCGCCATGGTCTTGCCCGTACCGCTGGGCCCGGTGAACAGCGCGCTGATCCCCAGCCCGCGGCCGGTCCGCTGCGCGAAGCCCCAGTTCCGGTAGACCGTGTCGCGCTGGGCCACCTGGGCCGCGATCTGCCGCAGCAGCTCCGCCTCCTGCGCGGGCAGCACGATGTCGTCCCAGCCGGCCCCCGGTTCCAGGCGCTGCGCCAGTCCGCCCAGGCGGGGGCGGGTGCGCACCAGGCAGTCGCGCCAGGCCGCGTCCGGGTTTCCGCCCGCGGCGGCCGCGATCTCGTGGATCGAGGGCAGGTCCAGGGCGAACTGCCCGGCCAGCCGGTCCGCGTCCGCCGGGGGCAAGAACGTGCGCCACACCGCGGCCCGCTCCGCGGCCGGCGGCGGGACGGCCTCCACCACTGCGGTAGGGGCCGGTACGTCGGGCCGGGTCTCCCTGGTCGCCACGAGGCACGGCCCGCCGATGCGGTCGAGAAAACGGCCGAGCCGGCCGGCCGACTCCCCTCCAGCGTGTACGTCCCCGTCGGCGCGCGCCTCGTCGGCGGTGTCGGCGTCGAGCCACAGGGCCAGGGGCAGCAGGAGCGACTCCCGCTGCCAGAGCCGGGCCACCGTGTCGAGCTCCGCCGCCGCGCCCGGCAACAGGCCGGCCGGCATCCCGTACAGCAGCAGCCCCGCCGCCGCGGCGGCCTCGACCGCCACGGCGCGCTTCGTCTCCCGGTCGGGGCCCAGGAGTTGGATGACCGGCATGCGGCCGCCGGACCATGCGGGTACGTGCTGCCAGTGGCCGACGATCTCCTCGGCTGCCGGGTGACCGGAGCTGGAGGCCGGGGAGCCGGAACCCGGAAGGCCGGAGCCGGCCGCACCCGGTGCGGGCCGCAGGAGGGTCACCAGCGATTCGAGGCGCTCGTCGAGGTAGTCCAGCCCCTTGAGGTGGTTGACGATCCGCTCGTCGGCACGCAGGGGGCTGGTCACCAGCGTCCGGCCCGCCGCCCGGTCGACGTCGACGAGCCGCCAGTAGCGCAGCCCCCGGTACGGGGAGAGCACGTCCCACGCGGGCTCCGGCAGGACCGACAGCGCCAGCGCGAAGGTGGCACAGGACAAGCCCGGATCGCCTTGAGCGGCCGCGCACAGTTCCGCGAACGAGGGATCCATCTCCGGGGCGGCGCACAGCAGCAGGGCGTGCCGCTCGAACGCGGACAGCCCCAGCAGCCCGCCGAGGGAGACGAGGGCGGGCGGCGGGTCGGCGGCCGCGGCACGCTCCATGGCCTCGGCGGCGGAGGCGAGTTGCTCGTCGGTGACGGGAGACCGCGGCCCTACACCGCTCGGGGTGCCGGCGGCTTCCGGCCCGGGCGGGGCGTCGGCCGCCTTCCGCCCGCGTGCTGGACGACTCCCGGACACCGGGTGATTCCCGGACACCGGATGATTCCCGACCGCCCCCGCCCGGGCGCGCAGCAGGAGCCGCAGCCACGCGAGCCCGGCGTCCAGGTAGCGCGCGTTGACGTCGTCCCATGACTCCGGCGCGTCGGCCGGCTTGGCGGCACGGTGCGACTTGGTGGCACGGTGCGACTTGCCAGCACGATCCGGTTCGACGGCACGGTCCGACCTCACGGAGGTCATGTCAGCACCACCGCCAAGTCGTCCTTGAAGCGCGGCGGGACGGCGTCGCCGTCGAGGACGGAGCTGTCGACCCCGTCGACGCGCAGCCGCAGCACATGGCGGCCCGGCCCGGAGAACGGGAAGGAGAAGGTCAGCTTCTTCTCGCGCGGCCCCCGGAAGGCCGTGACGGGCACGGGCCGGTCCCCGACCAGCAACTGGATCCGCTGGCCCGCCGCGACCGACGGTTCGCAGTCCACCTTGAGCTTGACGTTGCCGTCCGAGCCGCGCCGACCCTTCAGCGGCAGGGGGGAGGTGGTGATGCGCGGGGCGACCGCCAGCGGGAGCGTCCGGGTGACCTGCCGTGTGCCGTCGTCACTGGTGAGGACGACCGTAACCGACCACGGTCCTGGCACCAGATTGTCCCCCTCGACTTTGGCCCGCACTTCGTGCTCGCTCACGGCGGTCGTGACCAGGGAGACGGCGCCGAACAGCGGGTGGGTGAGGTGGACGACCGGAGTTCCGGCGTCCAACTTTGCGCCGCTCAGGATGATTTCGTCGTCGACCGCCGCCACCTCCGGGGTCACGCCGCTCAGTGTGGGAGACGGATCGGCCGGGTCCGCGGAGGCTTCGGGGCCTCGCCCCTCGGCCCCGCGCCGCACCACCGGCAGCGGCGCACGGGCGGGCCGGGCGCTGTCGAGCAGCACCACGCGCGCCTCGTACGCGACGGAGACCCGGTACTGGCTCTGGAAGGCGCTCCACAGCTTGGACATGTCGTCGACGGAGAGGTCCGCAGGAGTGATCCGTACAGGCTCGGGCTGCAGGTGGGCGTCGCCGAGGCCCTCCGACTTGTCATAGTCCTCCGGCCCCAGGACGCAGTGGTCGTGCAGAGCCGCCATCGCCGCGCCGAGGATCCGGAGGGCGGCCCGGCTGTGCGGGTCGTCGTTGGTGTACGGGGTGAGGAGGTAGTGCAGGACGACGGGCAGGGCAGGCCGCCCGGTCTCCCCCGGACGGACGCCGGGCGGATCGGCGTTGCGCCAGGTCCCGTCGATCGTCATCCGGTACAGGAACACGTTCAGGGCCGGCTGGTTCTGGCCGGACGCGGCCTCGTCCGGCGTCGTCGAGGTGACCTGAACACCCCGGACCGTGTCGCTGAGTGCCTGGCCCAGGACCACCTGCAGGGCGCGGGTGACGGCGGCGACGGCGTTGGAGTCGCTCATGTCCGTCCCCGCAGATACTCATCGAGGCCCGGGCCGGCCCGTCGTGCGCGTCCGGCGTCCTCCTGCGGGCGCCCGGCCGGGGCCACCGGAGCCGCCGCCCGGACCTCCAGCCGCTCGATGCTGATACGCACGACGGTCTCGGCGTCGCGCGCGCCGGGAGCGGGCTGCCGCAGCCCGGCCCGGCCGGGTTCCGCGCGGGTCCGCCCGGCGGGGAGGGGCTCCTGCGGCCCGGGCCGGACGGACGCGGGGACGGGCGGGGAAACGGGGGACGACGCGGGCCGGACGGGGTGGGCGGCGGGAGGAAGCGGCGCGGCGCCGGGGACCGGGGAAGGTGCCGCTGCGGCGGCTTTCTGGGGGCGGGACGGAGACGGAGGCGCGGCGTAAGGCTCACCCGGGTGCTGCGGGGTGGGGGATGCGGTGCCGACGGCGGGCGCCGGGCGGGCGGTAACCGACCGGGGTCCGGCGGGGGGTGGGGCCGGGAAGGTGGGGGGTGGGGCCGGTGGGGTGGCAGGGGGTGCCGTGGGCGGGCGGGGTGGCGGGTCGGCGCCGGGGACGGCGGGGGTGTGGGAGTGGGTGGAGGGTGGTGCGGAGAGCGGGGCCGCGGGCTCGGGGGAGTCCGGCTGCCCGTCCGTGAGCCGATCGTCCCGGGCAGCGCCCGAGGAGGCCTCCGCCTCGGGACTTCCCGAACCGGATGGTGCCGTTCCATGGGAAGCGGGACGGGTACGGGAGGTGCCGGCCTCGTAGGTGCGCTCGATGGGCGGCAGGGCGGGCGGCGACGACAGAGCGGACGAGCGGCCGGGGTCTCCGGGGCTGTTGCCCGGCCCACGGGGGGTTCCGCCTTCCGAGCCGCCGCCGTGCCCACCCGGAACGACGAGGCCTTCGCCCTCCCCCTCGGTCCCGTCCGTCGCGGGCTCGCGCAGGCGGGGAGGCTCCGGGTCGAACATCGACGGAAGCCGTGGTCGGAGGCGCGGGCCCGGCGCGCCCAGCAGACGGTCCACGAAGTCGCTCATCCCGCCGCCTCCAGGTAGAAGCGGCGGCGGGCGGGGCTGACGGCGAGGACGTCCTGCTCCGTCCAGCCGTAGGCGCGGGCGAGCGCGTGCACCTCGTACAGCAGGCGGCGCGCGTACCCCTCGATCTCGGCCCACAGGTGACCGGCGACGTCCACTTCGGCAGACCAGGCGTGGCCGCACCCGGGACACTCCAGGGCCACGGTCGTCTCCGCTCCCGGATCGATGCCGGGGAGCCGCCGGGCCACCTCCTCCAGAACGTTGCCCGGCAGCGAGCCCGCGTCCGGGGTGGCGCTGACGACGCAGCGCTGCAGCAGGGCCCGGCGGACGTCGCGCCCGCCGTTGGCGACGGCCAGCAAGTCGCGCAGGGTCAGGGCACGGTAGGTGACGTCGCAGCCGTCCGCACGGAAACTCCCCGTGGGCGGCGCCGTCCGCGCCCCGGGAACAGCGGCTGGCGCGGACGGCCGCAATTCTTCGGATTCCACGGCGACTTCCAGCGGCTCCTTGCACACCGGGCAGTCGGCGGCGCACGGGAGGGAGCTGCCGAACGCCCGCTCCCGGAAGCCGAGCAGCAGGGCGTGGAGAGCGGCCAGGGTGAGGTCGGCGACGGGCTCCGCGTCCCCGGCGGCGGTCCTGGCCAGCAGCAAGGCCCGGCCCCGCGGCCCCTGCCCGCTCCCGGACTCCCACACGGACAGGAGCTGCGCCTCGGTCAGCTCGGCCACCACCACGCCGTCACCCCGATGCGGTGTCGGTGAACTGCGGGAGCTGCGGCGGCGTGGTGGGCTCGCGCACCCAGCCGTGGTGCTCCAGCTTGATGTGCTCGAAGGCGACGGCGTTCGCGTTCGCGTCGAGGTCGGGGAGTGCCTGGTACTCCGACACCCAGCAGTCGTGGACGGAGTACGACAGCACCTGCTGCCCGGCCTCGTCGAAGACGTCGATGATGAGGTCGCGGCGGAAGTCCTTCAGCGAGGTCTCCAGCCCGCCGGCCGACTTGCGCAGGCTCCACACCTTGTTCGCCCACTCCTCGAAGGCGGTGTCGGCCGTGCAGCCGCGCTCCAGGGTGATGGCCTCGTACTCGGTGCGCCCGGGCAGCTTGCGGCTGGTTCCCGGGTCGCCGCCGTCGCGGTGCTTGACCACCTCGGTGGTCCGCTTCAGGCCGCTGACCTTGCTGATCCCCGCGATGTACGTCGTCCCGCCGCCGAACTTCACCCGGAACCGGAAGTTCTTGTACGGGTCCCGGCGCGTGATCTCCGGCATCGTCCTCGCTCCTCCTGCCTCTTGCGACCTGGAACCGGGTCTAGGGCTAGGCCTAGACCTGGACCTGGCCGGCGAGCTGCTGAATGTGGATGATCACGAACTCCGCGGGCTTGAGCGGCGCGAACCCGACCTGGATGTTGACGATCCCGCGGTCGATGTCGTTCTGCGGGTTGTTCTCCCGGTCGCACTTCACGAGGTACGCGTCGGTCGGCGTACGGCCCTGGAACGCCCCCTCGCGGAAGAGAGAGTTCATGAACGCGCCGATGTTCAACCGGATCGAGGCCCACAGCGGCTCGTCGTTCGGCTCGAACACCACCCACTGGGTGCCCCGGTACAGGCTCTCTTCGAGAAAGAGGGCGAGTCGGCGCACGGGAAGGTACTTCCACTCGTCGGTGAGCTGATCGTTCCCCCGCATGGTGCGGGCACCCCAGGCGACGGGGCCCACGGCGGGCAGCTCGCGCAGGCAGTTGACCCCGCGCTGGTTGAGCTGGCCGTTCTCCAGATCGGTCAGCGGCATCTTCAGCCCCTGAACACCGTTGAGCGACGCGTCGGTACCGGCCGGGGCCTTCCACACGCCGCGCTGCGCATCGGTCCGGGCCATCACGCCGGCCATGACCCCGCACGGCGGGAAGTCCCGCACGAGGCCGCCCCGCGGCAGGTCCGTCGCCAGCACTCGGGGGAAGTAGATGGCGGCATTGCGTGCGGGGTCGCCGGTGACCGGGAGCGTGCGTGCGGAATCCGCGACGGCGCCCGCCGTGGGAGCGTCGTTCCACGTGCCCGGGGGGTCGACGAGCAGCAGGGCTCTGTGCTCGCGGCAGAATTCCGCGGCGGCTAGTACCAGGTCCTCGGAGTTGTCCCCGGTCAGCCTCTCCGTGGCGTCGGGGATACAGAGAAGGTTGAAGATGTCAGCCTTGAGCAGGGCTTGGACACCGTTCTTCTTCACCGGATCGCCTTTGTAATCCGCTAGAGCGGGAAACGCGTCCTTGTCAGGAAGGTGCTCGACTGTCGAGAAGAAATCCTTCGACTGCCCGGTCCCCCCGGCATTGGACCCGGCTTCGTCGTCTTCGCCGGGCTGGTTGCCGTTGGAGGGTTGGTTACCTCCCTCGCCCTGCTGGCCGTCAACAGGCTCGTCCTCGTCGTTCTTTTCGGGCGCTTTCTTGCCGTTGCTGTCCCACCTGACAAGTTGAGAGCCGGCCAGAACCCTCTTCAGGCTACGTGGGCTGTCCGGGTCCGTACTGATGTTGAGGTAGGTCTCCTCCACGCCGGTTCCGGTGTCGGTGAGCGTCAGGCTGTAAGCGCCCTCCTTTTCCCGCTCCGGGTCCTCATCGTCCTCGACCCCCCGGACCCGTGCTTCGAGGTTCTTTGCCCATACCCCGGGTCCGATGGGAACCACTGTGGGGCGCTCGTCCCCTGACTTGGGTTTCTTCCCGATCCGGAGAAGCGGGGTCTTCTCGTTGGCCGCCGGGGCCGCCACCACCCGCACGATCTCCGCCTCCGCCCCACCGTTGCGGTAGAACTGCTCGACGGCGTAGCTCATAGGGCTGTCCTTGTGCAGCCCCCCGAACTGCATCTCGTAGTCGGCCCACGACGTGATGTGCACCGGCCCGTCGACCGGCCCGCGCGGGGCCCAGCCGACGAATGCGGCGATCGACGTCGGAACCCCGGTGATGGTCCGTACGGAGCTCTTGACCTCGTCGATGTAGACGCCCGGGTAGCTGACCTTCACCGGCATGACGCCTCTTCTCTCCGACGGTACGGGGGCTACGGAGCGGAACGCGTTCCACCGTAGAAACCGGCCCGGACGGGAGACGCACGAGCTGGGGCGTGTCTCCTCCGGTCAGGGGACCCACCAGGGCCGTTCGGCGCAGCCGCTCAGCGCAGCGACCGTCGCGGGGCACCGGGCCACGTCTTCTTGACCGTGGTCCCGAGCAGGCGCCCGTCGGGGCTGTACAGCGGTATCCCCGCGGGCACTTCGATGTCCCAGCCGTTCCCGGTGGCCCGTGCCCTCACAGTGCCCGAACCGTGGTACCG
The DNA here is from genome assembly GCF_024519335.1 of Streptomyces telluris. NCBI lineage: Bacteria > Bacillati > Actinomycetota > Actinomycetes > Kitasatosporales > Streptomycetaceae > Streptomyces > Streptomyces telluris. Next base: position 10,718 of record NZ_JANIID010000015.1, on the reverse strand, counting down.
CTGCCCGGTCTTCTCGTCCTGGCCGATGAGGGTCGCGGTGAACGTCATGCCGTCGCGAAGGACGAGGTCCTTCGGGCCGAAGATCATGTGCGTACCGGGTGAGAGGGAAGCCCAGCGGGCGGGCGGGACCGCACTGCCCGCTGTGTCACCGCCCGGCTTACCGCGGAGCGCTTCCAACGCCTTGCGTACGGAGGCGACGAGTTCTGCCGCGCCTTCGCCCTTGGTGGCGGGCCGGACCCGGGTGATCAGGTCCTGGATCTCGGCTTCGGTCAGTGGCGGCTGTTGCGCTGTCAGCAGGGCCCTCAGCTCGGTCAGCTGTGCCGCGGAGAGCGGGGCCCCTCGGCCGACCCGGGTGGCCAGCTCGCCCATGAGCCGTTCGACGTGGCGCTGAGTGAGCGAGCGTTTGAGGTCGTCGGCCGTCGCCGCCGCCCCGGGCACGACGCCACGGTGCGCCTCGCTGACGCGCAGCAGGTCGCGCAGGTCGTCGTCGCTGAACTCGCCGCGGTTCTCCGCGACGGTGCGGGTCAGTTGTTCGCCGAGGCGGCGTTGGGCCTCCGTGACGTCGCCCGTCCTCGCCATGTTGTCCATGATCTTCCGGAGGGCGGGGTCGTTGCGGATGGCTTGCTTGACGTCGTCGGGGACGGGGGTCCCCTTCTGGGCGGCCCTCGCGCACAGGGTGTCGAGGATGTCGTCCCCACTGAGGCCGACGTGTGCTTCGGCCCCGTCGGCGACGAGCACGGCGGCCGCCAGGACGACGGCGGGGGCGGCCACCCGCCGCCCCGCGGCCTTCCCGGCGGCCTTGCGGAGCAGCGCCGCGGCGAGTCCGAGGGCCGCTAGGAGCGCTGTTCCCTTGGCGGCATCCTCCGGGGAGGGGCCGGTGGCCCCGACGGCCGCAGGTGCGGGCGTCGGGGCGTCCTTGGTCGCGGGCGCCGGTACGCCCGACGGCGCGGTGACGTCGGGCACAGCGGCCCGTTCCCGCTTGTCCCCCCGCCGCTTGCGCTGAGGCGCCTTCTCCGGGGCTCTGCGCCGTCCGCGCTTCTCGTCACGGCAGCGGCATACCCGGCGGGCAACGCTGAAAGGTGGCACGCACAGGTACGTGTACACACCCTCGACAGGAGGGTTGACGACGACCATTTGCCGGCACGTCGGAGACTTCGTCTCCTTGAAGGGGAAGGGGCGGGGCGGCGCGGCGTCGAGCGGCTCCACACGGAAGCCGACGGGCGTGCCGGGGCGCCTCCGGAAGTACTCGCGGAAGAGCCGCAGGTAGATCTGCATCTTGGCGGCGCCCTCGAAGAAGCCCTCGGGGTTGGCCGGTTTGATCTCACCCACCTGGGTGCTCCAAGGGGTGGACCGGACGAGGTCGGGGATGCCCGCGTTGATAATGTAGGGCCACTTGCGCCGGTCGAACGCCATCCGCACCTCGGGGAACATGAACGGCTCGTACATGCGCACCATGAGCTCCTGGATCTGGCGGTGGACGTCCCTGCCGATCGCTCTCACATCGCCGCGGTAACAGATTCCGCAGCCGCCTGCGGCGTCGAGCGTCAAGTACGGTCCCCCGATCGACATCCGCTGCACGCCAGTCGCGGTCGCCCGTCCGACGACCTTGGGCCAGCCGCCCCGGACCACAGTGTCGGCCGCGGCGTGGGCCTCGCGCTCCAAGGAGTCATCGGCAGCGGGCGCCGTCGCGGCGTGCTGCACAGTCCCGGCCATGTGCCGTTGCTGCATGACGTGCGCCAGTTCATGGGCGAGAACGTGTTCCCCGCCACGGGTCCCGGGCCGGTACTGGCCGGCTCCGAACACGACGTTCCGGCCCACGGTGTAGGCCACGGCACCGATGGCCTGCGCGGAGGCGGCGGCCCGTGCGTCGGTGTGCACGCGCACTTTGCCGAAGTCGTAGGCGAAGTGCTCCTCCATGCGCGACCGGACGCCGGGATCCAAGGGGCGGCCCACCGACCGCAAGGTCTCCCCCATTTCGGTCACCGCCGGGGCCGGCTTCGCCGAGTTCCGGCAAGCGCCGGGCGGGCAGGGCACGGCTCCGCAGCGCTGCAGAACGCCGTCGACGGGGACGGACCGAGGGGGAGGGCGGGTGCGCGTCAAGGCCGTCGCTGCGGAGGGGGTCCCTTCCACAGCCGTCTGGGCGGCTGCCATGCACACACCCACCATGCATCACCTCGTACGCGGCCACGCCGCGGAGCCGACGTGTCCGGCACTCCCATTCTCCGCCGCCCTCCGCCCCCACGCGAACCCACGGATCCGGCCTGCGGTCCGAGCCGGGCGGAGCGGAAACGTGACCACGCCCCACAGGGGCGCCTTCGGGCCCGGTGGGGCCCATCGGCTTCGGAAACAGCATGACAACGCGGCGTCCGCCGGGCTTGTCTGCAATCTGTCTGCAGCCCGGGGACGCCGCGCCGTTCACGGATTACGACGCGATGGACGTCAACTCCTCGATCCGTTCCGCGAAGTCGGGGTCGGGTAGAGGGAGGTCGAGGGCGTCGTTGTCGTCGAGGGCGTGGGGGACGTAGGCGATGACGGCGTTGGTGGCGGCGGAGAAGACGCTGGTGCCGCGGAGGTGGGCGAGCAGGCTCAGGACCGCGTTGAGGTCCGTGCGGTCGATGGTTTCGGGCGTCTTGGGGATGAGGTGTTCGAGCCCGGCCTGCTCGTGCCACAGTTCGGCTTCCCGTCGCTCGCCGAGGGCCATGTGGTGCAGGTAGAGGCAGCAGGCCGCGCCGCGGTTGCCCGCGCCGGCCGCGAACTGCCACCAGAACTGGGCGGAGTCCCCGCGTTCGGCGAGGTGCAGCACGCAGCCCAGGACGAGGGCGCCCGCGGGTTCGAGGATGCGGCAGGTGAGGAAGCCGCCGAGCTCGTGGAGGTTGCGGGTGACGACGGTGCGGCACAGTGCCTGCAGCTGGCGCCGGAAGGCCCGGTGGGGCAGGTCGCTGCGCTCGGCCGTGCGGGCCGCCGCGGTGCGGGCGGGGGCCATCTGGTCGTCGAAGGACAGGGCCCCGTGCAGCATGCGGGCGGTGATGCGGGCCGCGAGCCGGGCTTCGGCCGCCTGGGTGTCGGCCATGGTGTAGGGCGGCCGGGCGAGCCGTACCCGGGCCAGGGCCAGCTCCAGCGACGTGCGGCCGGTCACCTGTCCGTCCCCCCTTCGTCGCCGGAGGGGCCCTGGTCGATGCCGAGGGCGTGCTGGAGGCGGTGGCGGGCGAAGCGTGCGGCGGAGCGCACGCCGGCGGGGGTGATGCCCATGATGCTGGCGACCTCGCGGGTGGAGTGGCCCAGGACGTGGAGCAGGACGATGACGTCGTGCTGGCGTTCGGGCAGGGCGTGGATGGCGTCGTAGACGGCCAGGCTGTGTTCGAGCTCGCCGATGGGGTCGAGCGCGTGGTGGAGCGCGGTGGTCTCGAAGGCGGCGGTGTCGATGACGGCGGGCCGCCGGCCCCGGGCCCGTGCCGTGTCGACGGTGCGGTGGCGGACCACCGCCCAGGCGTAGGCGTTGGGGGATTCCTGGGAGAGCACTTCGGACCAGGCGAAGTAGAGCTCTTCGAAGGCCTGGTCGACGGCTTCTTCGGCATCGTGGCGGTGGCGCAGGTAGAGCTCGGCCCAGTGGATGTAGATGCCGCGGTAGAGCTCGTGGAAGGCGCGGTAGTCGGCGGGGAGTCCGGTCACGGGAATGACGCCTGTGCGGGGAGAGCGTGAGGGGCCGGGGTTCATCGCATCCCTCCCACCCGCGGGCGCCGGGGTGCGCCCTCGGGGCGGCGCGGCGGCGCGGGCTGCTGGTTCAGGCCGATGCGTACCGTGGCGGCTGCGGCGCGCCGCAGCAGGTGCCAGGCGTCACCGGCGAATACGCGTGCGACCATCGCTGCGGTGAGCAGGTCGCCGGCGAGTTGAGATTTCACGGAAGCAGGGATCCCTCCGGTCGGCGGACAAGCGGCTCGGGCGCACCGGCGGCGCACGCTCCCCCGGGCGCCGCCTGCTGCCCCTGTCGGAGGAACCCTTCTTCGTCCTCCGCCTATAAAGGCGACCGCCGCGGCCTGATCGTGCAACGGCAGAACGTAAAGAGTTACGGAAGACGATCGTCCAGTAATCCGGTGCCGGTGCGGATGCGAACGCTGACGCGGATGCGGATGCGGATGCGGACATGAACGCCGACGAGCGCGCGGGCGCGAACGCCGACGCGGACACCGGCGCCGGGCCCGGCCTCTCCCCCACGGAGGCCGGGCCCGGCCCGTCAACCAGGCTCAGCTCAGCCCGTCAAGTGCCCCAGCACCGACCGCACCGCCCGGTCCACCGCCCCCCGCGTCTCATCGGTGTGATCCACCGTCTCGAACCCGTGGTGGCCGAGCGGCACGTCGACCACCTCGACGTCGGCCTTGCAGTCCTCCGCGGCGCTCAGGAACTCCCCGACCGTCGCCGCGATCGCCTCGTTCTCCAGCCCCACCCGGGTGAGCACGACCGGCAGCCGCCCGGCCCGCTTCACCGCCTGCACGGGGCGGAACCGGGCATCCACCATCCCCCAGCCCGGCAGCGGCGCCAGCACGGGATAGGTCATCGCCACGCACCGCAGCCACGGCGGGGGCTCGGCGAGCGGATCCGCCGACAGCAACCCGCCGCCGGAGAAGTACCACAGCGCGATGCGGTCCCCGTCGACGCGCGGGTCGGCCCGTACGCGCTCGACCGCCGCGGCGACGTCCTCGGCGGCACGCGCGTAGTCGGCGAGGCCGTGCAGCCGGTGGTCCAGCATCGCCCCGACCGCTCCCAGGCTCGCCACGTACCGGCAATAGCCGACGTAGGCGGGCCAGTCCCGCGGTGTCGGCTGCGCGTCGGCGGCTACGGGGCCCCCGTGGACGAACACCACCGCAGGACGAGGCCGGTCGGCGTCCGGTGCGCCCGGCGGATCCGGCAAGTAGAGGTCCACCTCGCCCACCCGCTCGCGCGGCCGCTCCTCCACGTCCAGGAGGAAGGGCCGCAGGTGGGCGGGCTGCTCGCCCGGCGCCACGGTCACCCGGTGTCCTTCGCCGGCGGCGGCGCTCAGCAGCACGTCGGCCAGTTCGCCCGGGACGGAGAGCATCGGCCAGTGGCCGGTGGCGAGTTCGAAGAAGGTCACCCGGGGGTCGGCGAGCCACCGGTACTGCGGCGGGCCCGACCTCACCAGGAACTCGACCATCTCGATGCTCGACCCGTTGGCGGCGCACAGGACGCCGGTCGTCGGAATTCCGGATCCGGCGCCGGACAGCCGGAGCGGCTGGGTGAGCGTGCCCGCCGGCTGCGGCACGGCGCGGCGGTCCATGCGCGCCAGCGCCTCCGCGGGGACGCCTTCGGTGCTGCCCCAGAGCTGCCACCCGTCGCCTTGCGGCGGGGGGATCCGCCGGTCGTTCTCGTTCTCGCTTTCCCCCTGTCCCCGTCCCTGCCCTTGCTCCTGTCCCTGCCCACCCTGCTGCAACAGCCCCTCCCGGACCGCCTGATCGGGCACCAGCGCGACGGCCGCGTCACCGTCCTGGGGCATGCCCGCATCCAGGTAGACGATGCGGGCGATCCGCTCCGGCCGCCGGTCGGCGGCGCCCAGCACCGGGTGGATGCCGTAGTCATGGCCGACGATCACCACCTCCGGGGCGTCGATCCCGTCGATCAGCCGGACCAGGTCCTCGATGTGGGTCTCCAGGTCCGTGCCGGGCTCTGCCGGACGGCGGGGGTCCCCCATGCCCGTGAGCGTCGCCGGGTACACCTCGGCTCCCGACTCCCCGAGCCGGGCGGTCACCTCCTGCCACACCCAGCCCCCGGTGAAAGGGCCCGACACCAGAACGAACGCCGTCATGATCGCCTCCTCGCATACCGCATACGGCACTCCGCGGATCCGGCCGCATGGGCCGTCCGCGCTCGCCGGTACGGTAAGAACTCCCCTTGCAGGAGATTCAAGGGCGATCTGCAACCCGGCCCGGACTCCCCGCCCCGCCGTTCAGCTGGATCAGATCCCAGCGGTTGCCGTACAGGTCCCGGAAGACGGCCACCGTGCCGTACGGCTCGCTCCGCGGCGCTTCCTCGAAGACGACCCCGGCCGCCCGCATGCGCGCGTAGTCGCGGTCGAACGCGTCGGTGTTCAGGAACCAGCCGACCCGGCCCCCCGTCTGGTCCCCGATCCGGTCGGTCTGTTCCCCGGTCACGGCCCTGGCCAGGAGGATCGCCGACTCCCGCGCTCCCCGCGGGGCCACGACCACCCACCGCTTCCCGTCGTCGATCCGGGTGTCCTGCAGCAGTTCGAAGCCGACGGCGTCGCAGTAGAAGGCGATGGCTTCGTCGTAGTCGCGCACGACGAGGGTCACCAGTCCGAGAGAAGGCATCCGGCGATCATGCCCCATCCGCGGGCGCCTCCCCCCTGACTCGGGGCCCAGCAGGGAGCCCGGCGCCCCGAAGTAGATGTGTCGACACGGCCACAGCGGCCGTAACCGGGCCGCAGGCCCCTCGTTCCAAGTGTCGTACAGCAACAAGGACCCCCACCCGGGGGAGGGTGAGGGTCCGCGATACGAGTGGTCCACGATGTGCGTCGGTGCGTCGTCTACGGGGTTGCGGGGGAGGTGGCTACAACATGCTCTTCAGGGCTCGGCGCAGTCGCTTCCGGCCTTCGCGGTCGCTGCGGATCCTCAGGGCGGTGGCCGCGGTCGCGCCGACGGCCAGCAGGGATCCGGTGATCTTCACCGTCAGCCTCAGGGCCTGGTCGGGCCTGACCGCATCGGCGAGCACCAGGACCGTGAAGACCGTCAGGCCTGCCACCACCACACCGAAGGCCAGGAGCATCGCCCACTTGATCAACGCAAGGGAGCGGGCCGCCTTGTCGGTGTCGTCCTGAGGTGTGCGAGGCGTACTCATAGAGGGCTCCTTCAACGGCCGCCTGCTGCCCCGGAGGTGCGATCCCCTGGGAGGGCAGCAGACGGCGACGGGTGAGACCCGGCCGGGTCTCACTGTTGGGGCGCCCGCACGACTGCCATCGTGCGGGCGCCCGACCCCACTAACGACAAGGCCTTGGGTATAGATACGCCCGCCTACCATCCTTTCGGATGATTGAGCGGTTGAGGGTAATTTGAGCTAGTCGGATGACAAGTCATCCGGCCCGGGGCCGGGGCCCCCGCCGGACCCCCTCAAGGCCTCCCGCAGCGCCTCTCAGATCCCCACGGGCAGATCAGATCCCCACGGGCAGACCCCGGGGCTCCTTGATCCGCTTCATGATGATCTGCGAGTTGACCTCGGTGATGCCGGAGAGCGCGGTGAGGCGCTCGATCCACAGGCGTTCGTAGGCGGCGAGGTCGGCGACCGCGATGCGGAGCAGGCAGCCGGGGCTGCCGAAGAGGCGGTAGGCCTCGATCACGTCGGGGATGTCCTGGAGTGCGGCCTCGAAGGCCTCGACGGCCTCCCGGTCGCGCTTGACCTCGATCGAGACGAGGACCTCGAAGCTCCGCCCCACGGCCTCGGGATTGATGACCGCCCGGTAGCCCTGGATGACCCCGTCCTGCTCGAGCTGGCGGACGCGGCGCATGCACGGGGAGGGGGTCAGGCCGACACGATGGGCGAGCTCCTGGATGGTCAGGCGGCCGTCGTTCTGGAGCTCGCGCAAAATATTTCTGTCGATTCCGTCCATCGCGCAATTATCCACCACGCTCAGCGGTCCCTGCTGCTCAAATCAGCGATCCAATTGCGTCCGTTTCGTTTTATCGTTTGCCTTCCGGCCGCCGCTCCCCCGTGGACGGCCGCCGTGATCTTCAGGCTGCAGAGCAGCGATCTTCAGAAGTGATCTTCAGAAAGGGCGGCAGACGTGGGACAGGTCGTCGTCATCAGCACGGGCGGAACGATCGCCAGCCGCTGGCAGGGTTCCGGTTTCGCCGCCGACGCGCGGGGCGGGGACGTCCTGGCCACGGCGGCGGTGCCCGCGGGCATATCCGTGCGGGTCGTCGACCTGATGAGCGTGAACAGCGCCCGGCTCACCACCCGCGACCAGCTCGCCCTGCTGCGCACCGTGCACGAGGTCCTCGCCGACCCCGGCGTCGACGGCATCGTGGTCACGCACGGCACCGACACGCTGGAGGAGTCGGCGTTCTTCGTCGACCTCCACCACCACGACCCCCGCCCGGTCGTCTTCACCGGCGCCCAGCTCCCGCTCGAAGCGGCGGACGGCGACGGCCCGCGCAACCTGCACGACGCCCTGCTGACGGCCGGCACGGCGGCCATGCGCGGCATGGGCGTCCTGGTCGCCTTCGACGGGCAGGTGCACGCCGCCCGGGGCACGATCAAGGTGCAGACGCTGGCCGCCGACGCCTTCGCCGACCCGTCCGGCAGCCCCGTCGCCGACGTCAAGGACGGCCGCGTCCTCGTCCGCCGGCAGCCCGAGCGCCCCGCGCCCCTCCCCCTGCCGCAGGCGGACGCGCCCCTCCCGCGGATCGACGTCGTCATGCACCACTGCGACGCCGACCCGCTGCTGTTCAACGCCGCCGTCGAGGCCGGCGCCCAGGGCATGGTCCTCGTCGCCACCGGCGCGGGCAACGCGACCCCCGAGGTCGCCGCCGCCGTCGAGGCGGCGGTCGCCCGCGGCGTGCTCGTCGCCCTGACCACCCGGGTGCCCTCCGGCCCCGTCGCCGAGATCTACACCCAGGGCGGCGCCGTGGACCTCGCGGCCGGCGGAGCCGTGCTGACCGGCACCCTCCGCGCCGGCCAGGCCCGGATCGCCGTGCTCAGCGCGGCGCTGGCCTCCCCCGACGCGGACGAGCGGACGCGCGTGCTGCGACAGCTCGTCGCCGCCCCCGCCCCCGCTGCCGAAACCGCGTCCGCGTCCGCGCACGCATCCGCATAAACGTTTCCTCCGCTCCTCCGCCGGCTCCGCGGCTCCCCCTCCCCTCCCCGCCCGCGGCCCGTTCCCCTCCGCTCCCCCACCGCACCCCGATCGGATCCCCCCATGTCGGTCCCCGCCCCCGGCTCCTCCCGCACCGAGCACGACCTCCTCGGCGAGCGCGACGTCCCCACCGCCGCGTACTACGGCGTCCACACCCTGCGCGCCGTGGAGAACTTCCCCATCACGGGCACCCCCATCTCCGCCTACCCCGACCTCGTCACCGCCCTCGCCTCCGTCAAGCAGGCCGCCGCCCTCGCCAACCGCGACCTGGACCTGCTCGACGACCGCAAGGTGAACGCGATCGTCCAGGCCTGTGAGGAGATCCGGGCCGGGCGGTGGCACGACCACTTCGTCGTCGACGTCATCCAGGGCGGCGCCGGCACGTCCACGAACATGAACGCCAACGAGGTCATCGCCAACCGCGCGCTCGAACTCCTCGGCCACGACAAGGGCGACTACAAGCACCTCCACCCGCTGGAGGACGTCAACGCCGGGCAGAGCACCAACGACGTCTACCCGACCGCGGTCAAGGTCGCGCTGCAGCTCGCCGCCGAGCGGCTGCTGCAGGCCATGGACGTGCTGCGCGAGGCCTTCGCCGGCAAGGCGGAGGAGTTCGCGGACATCCTGAAGATGGGCCGCACCCAGCTGCAGGACGCCGTGCCCATGACGCTGGGCCAGGAGTTCGCCGCCTACGCCGTCATGCTGGAGGAGGACCGCGCCCGCCTGGCCGAGGCCTGCGCCCTCATCCGCGAGATCAACCTCGGTGGCACGGCGATCGGCACCGGCCTCAACGCCCACCCCAACTACCCGGGGCTGGCCTGCAGCCACCTGAGCATCATCACCGGCATCCCGCTCGCGGTCGCCGGCGACCTCGTCGAGGCCACCCAGGACATGGGCGCGTTCGTCCAGCTCTCCGGCGTGCTCAAGCGGATCGCCGTCAAGCTCTCCAAGACCTGCAACGACCTGCGCCTGCTCTCCTGCGGCCCGCGCGCCGGCCTCGCCGAGATCAACCTGCCGCCGGTCCAGGCGGGTTCGAGCATCATGCCCGGCAAGGTGAACCCGGTGATCCCGGAGGTCGTCAACCAGATCGCCTTCGAGGTCATCGGCAACGACGTGACGGTCACCTTCGCCGCGGAGGCCGGCCAGCTCCAGCTCAACGCCTTCGAGCCGGTCATCGCCCACAGCCTCCTCAAGAGCATCGGTCACCTGAGCGCCGGCTGCCTGACCCTGGCCGAGCGCTGCGTCACCGGCATCACCGCCAACCGCGAGCACCTGGCCCGCCTCGTCGGCCAGTCCATCGGCCTGGCCACCGCGCTCAACCCGCACATCGGCTACGAGCAGGCCACCGCCGTCGCCCAGGAGGCCCTGACCACGGGCGCCTCGGTGCACGACCTCGTCCTGGCCAAGGGCCTGCTCACCCAGGAGCGGCTCCGGGAGATCCTCCACCCGGACAACCTCGCCCGCCCCCACACCCGGGCGTCCGCCGCGGCGGCCGTCGAGGCCTGACCGCACCCGGACCACCGGCCGCACGCCCCGGAGCCGGCACCGACGCCGGCTCCGGCCCTCTCCAGCACAGCAACCACCAGCACCAGAAAGAAGAAGCACCTTCATGGCAACGGCGCCCAGCGTCTCGTACTCGATGACCGTCCGACTGGAGGTTCCCACGAGCGGAACCTCGGTCAGCGAGCTGACCACGACGGTGGAGAGCTCGGGCGGTTCGGTGACCGGCCTCGATGTGACTGCTTCCGGTCATGAGAAGCTGCGGATCGACGTCACGATGGCGACGACGTCGACCGAGCATGCCGATGAGATCGTGGAGAAGCTGCGCGGTATCGAGGGCGTG